>JACRBC010000064.1 GCA_016213245.1 Candidatus Solibacter usitatus
ACTTGTTGTCGTTGTTGTTCGCTCAAGACATTGCTCACGTCGACGGAGCGTATCGCCCCATCGCAGTCAATGTCCTGCCTCAGTTTCGTTGGCCGGTTTTCAGCCGTCCCTCATTGGCCGGTTTTGGGTGTCCCCCGAAGCCCTGGATCCTGGTTACCAGCAAAACGCGGGCCGAAGTCGAGTTGTGGCGCCGGGTGCTTGGCAACGAGCATCCCTTCATCGTCGAGAACGGTGGAGCAGCCTTCCTCCCCGCCGGCTGCCTGCCCGGACCTGTTCGAGGAGGCAAGCGGCGAGGCGCCTACGAGGTCCTCGAATGGGGCACGCCCTACAACGAACTCGTCGCCAGCCTCGAAAGGGCTTCGCAATCCAGCCAATGCCGTGTCCGGGCTTTTCATGAGATGACGGTGGAGGAGGTGTCCACACTGTGCCAACTGCCTCTGGAGCATGCTGTCCTGGCAACCCAAAGGGAGTACGACGAGCCGTTTCTCATCCTCGATCCGGAGCGTACTGACGCGCTGGTCGCAGCGATTGAGGGACAGGGCCGGCGGTGGACCAGAGGAGGCCGTTTCTGGCACATTCTGGGCGCTAATGACAAAGCGCTCGCCGTCAAGGCACTTGCTGCGCTTTTCGAAAAGGCCTACGGGCCCGTCATCACGATCGGCCTGGGCGACGGACTGAATGACGTTCCATTTCTGAACGTCGTGGCGGCTCCGGTTTTGATACGCTCCTCTCATTCAGCAGAACTGAAGTCCAGAGTGCCCCGTGGTCTGTTGACTGATCGACCAGGGCCGGCAGGCTGGAACGATGCCCTGCTGACCATAATCCCCGCCTGAGCCCCGGCCTGCAAGTTCCGCTGACTCGTGGCCGCCTCCGCTCACAGATGGCTCCACAGTGACCGTTCACCAGATTCTCCCGTCTGCTCCTTCTTCTCTTCCAAGAAGCGTTGCACTCCTCCTCGTCCAAGGCCGATCGCGAGGCTGGCCGCCAGAACCCCGCCGCCCACGAAGATGATAAACGCGGCGAGGAACACACTCCTGGCAAAGTTGAGCTGGTCCGCGGCGACAACAACGGCAACGAACATGATGAGGATCCGGACGACCGTTGCCAATCGGCGCGGGGACGGGAAACCTTCATTCACCGCCCAAACCAGCATGCTGCGACCGAGATACTGGCCAAGCCAGGCGCCAGCGAGCAAGATCAGCCCGGCTACGACCAGCTTCGGCAAGAGGAAAACGAAACTCTGGATGATCTGCGTGGTGAGATCGGTTCCGAACACGTTTACTCCTATCAACACACCGCTCATCAAGATGCACCAATAGGCCGCCTCGGCCACCAGGCGTGTAGCACGGAGCCGGCCCGAACTGTCCACCATAAAGGCAATCCCGCTCTGGCGCAGGAACTTGTCGATGGTGAGCCCCTTGAAGATCCTGTAAATCACCCAGCGCACAAGTACGGCCGTCAGATACGCTGCCAGAACCAGCGTCAGGGCGGCGAGGAGCGAAGGCAGATACGTGGTTACGTGCTGGTGCAGGCGCTCCAGCGCGCCCTCCAATGCCTTTCTCAATGTCTCGATCATTTCTCATACCTCCAGGTTCTCTTCGTGCAGCTCTCGCCGTTCAAGGCTTTGCGGTGGTTGGGAACTGTGGGCTCGAGCCGAATTCTCGTCCCACTGCGCGATCAGGTGAGGCTTGAGGTTCTCAAAGGTCAAACAGAGCTGTTCGATCTTATCCTCGACTTCCGCCGCGACGAGCGTCTCCGTCTCGCGAACAAAGGATGCCACCCGGCCCAGGTACAAGGGTGTGAAGGAGCGCAGGATCATTCCCCTGGTCATAGGATGTTTCTTGTACGCGCAGGAGAAATCCAAGACCACGCGGGCCCAAAGTTCATCGTCCAGGTGAAACGATTCGGCGCCTTCCGGCAGGCAGCCGCCCAGCCTCCGCACAGCCGCGAACGTATCTTTTTCAAGGGCGAGCGCCCAGATCTCGCCCAGCTCCTGACAGCCGCGCCGGAAGGAGTTGACCATTCGCTCGACGTTCACATGGACCGGGTCCAGCCCAACGTCGAACCGAAACCCAAACAACTCGGCCGGCGTGCTGCCGGACCGGCTCTGCCAGATGGGCCTGTACTCCTGCATCAGCATTAAGACGCTGCCAACAACCTGCTGCAACATCGCGGTCAGGTCTGAACCGGGGTCCTTGGCATCGTGCAGCTTCGCCCCCAGGAAGCTTTGGCAGACTCGAAAACCTTCGGCGATCGCAATGGTTGTCATCCAAATGTCAATTCCGTAGCGCGCGACGTCGGTTTCCCAGTCCTCGCGTTCAAGATATCGCGAGAGCAGGCGTGCCGATACGCCGAACTCGCCGCCGATCGGTTGCCGAACCCCCACTCCGTACAGCATTCTCGTCAACGGATAGACGATGCTGTTTGTGATGGTTCCGTCGTACTTGTGCCGCTGGTAGTAAGGAGTGACGAAGTCATAGCCGGCAAACAGGATGGGCCGGAGCAGCAGGTCAATCCACTCCGGCGTGATCGAGCGGAGGTCGGAATCGACCACCGCGCAGGCTTTCGCATCGAGCTGTTTCGCCATTTGGAAGATCAGGCGGAAAGCGCTTCCTTTGCCCGGCACCCCGTGGTAGGGGAACGACAGTCTGTGCGCGGCTAGGAGCGGCGTGGAAAACAGCAATAGGCGACTATCCTCCACTCGCGACGACAGGACGGCGTCCTGGGTGTTGTCCGTTGATCCCCCGTCTGAATTGATGACGACGCCGGTAAGTTGGGGATAGTACTTCGCTAACCCCGCATAAGCGGCCTGCACGACATGACCGATGGTCCGGCCATTGTTGTAACTGGGAATGCCGATTACGATGTCTGCACGGCGGATGACTTCTGCAGCTCGGCGGGCGTCGTCCGGCAATGGAGGTTCTGCCATGAAATCTCCTTCAGGCCGTTCGAACAGCCATTTGCCGGGAGTCCTTCTCCACCGCATCCTGCAACAGATCGAAGAACTCCGGGATGGCCGCCAGGACCCGGTTCCAGTTGGGGATGAGCGGAAGGCCGCGCGGGTCCTCGATGAATTCGGCCGCGGCCGACCGCAGGCTCTTTGCGAAGACCGCCACGGCCATCTCCTCGGCATGACGGTCAAACTTGAGACCGTTCAGCATGGCATCCGCGTAGTAGCGGGCGATTGTGTCTTGGGCCATGCGGACGTACCGCACCTCCAGACTGCGGAAGTGGTCCGCCGAGAACACCAGTCCTTCGGCCGCGAGTGTGGAGAAGAGCGACTTCGCGATGTCGGCAGTCATTCGGGCGAGGCCCTTGGAAGGATCGTCTGTCGACAGAGTCTGGTGCTTGTGCTCGTAGTTGTCCGTCAGATCCACCTGGCATGTCCTTGCCACCGCACAGTTGCGAAACACCTCCGCCAGCACGCCAACCTCAAGGCCCCAATCCGCGGGGATGCGGTTTACGCGGGCAAGATCGATGTCCATGGCGAACTCGCCGGCCAGCGCATAACGGAAGCTGTCCAGATATTGCAGGAACGGCGTTCCGGGCGCCATCCCCTGGAGTGCCCGGATGAGCGGCGTCATAAACAGTCGGGTCACGCGGCCGTGCATTCGATCGGTAACGCGCGCGTAGTAGCCTTTACAGAAGTCGAATGGAAGGTGCGGGTGCGCTATCGCGTAGCACAACCGGGCCAGCAACTGCCGGTCGTAGCTGACGATGTCGCAGTCATGCAACGCGATCATCCCGCAGTCGCGCATCGCCAGGAGGTATCCGTACGCTAACCAGCAGGAACGGCCTTTACCATCAGATCCAGCCGGCAATCCGCGCTCTTCGAGCATCCGAAAGAGCGCTTGAATCCTTTCACTGTCCACCCAGATGACTGTGACCGGCGTGTAGAAATCCTGAAAGAAGCTCCGTGCCCGGTCGAACTGCTCCTGCGTGGCCTTGGCCAGCACGACGACGATGCGTTGCAGGTAGCGGACCTTCCGGAGTTCGGGCACGATGCGCTGCATGGCAAGCGTTTCGAACTCCGAGTAGAGCGCTGGCAGGACTAACCCAATGGGCTTGTTCCGGGAAAACTTCTCGAGATCAGCCTCGAGCCGCTCGATGCTGTTCGGGGTCAGACGATGCAGAGTGGTTACGACGCCGGTTTGATAGAAGTCTGCCATCGGGTTTGCCTCCGAACCTAGCGTAGGGGAGCAACCGGGCGTTGAGAATACATGGCGGGCTGTATTGGGCCGGGAAAAGGGCAGTAGACTCAGTGGCTTTTGTGAGATCGCCGAATCGAGACCTCTCTTCCGCTTCCCCTGGTCTGTCGAGACCACGGTAGGCCAGCTTCGGGAGTGGAGGCGCGACGAGCGTCGCGGCAGTCGGGGTCAGCTCCGGGGCGTTCCCCGTTTCTTTGGCCAGGCTGCTGACCAGAGCGAGGATCAGGAGACCCAGCACGTCGCCGATCACCGCAAAGGCCAACAATGACCTGACTCTGCGCGTAGACCTGCGGTTTCAACTTAAGATCGATCCGCAGCGGCTGCTCGACGCACACACGGAGATTGAACAGCATGCGGGCGCTTGCATGACTGCCCTGCTTTCGATAGCATCTCTCCACGCAGTCCGGATGGGTGATCCGGAGAATGGGAGATCTGGTCTTGGTCAATCGGTCATTGACCGGCCGTCGCGTGTGGGTGACGGGCGGCCTGGGTTTTATCGGCAGCAATCTGGCTCTGCGCCTGCTGGAACTCGGCGCGGAGGTCACCATCGTCGACCCGTGCGTGGAGGGCTGCGGCGGTAACCCGGCCAACCTGGGGCCGCACCTGGCGCGCTGCCGCATCATCAGCCGCGACATCGCAGACGCGGAAGACTTCGCCGCTGAACTGGCCGCGGCGGACGTCGTCTTTAACCTCGCCGGCGAAATCAGCCACGCCCGCAGCCAGCGGGAGCCGATGCGCGACCTGGAACTGAACACCATCGCGCAACTCCGCTTTCTCCAGGTACTGACGCGTGTCCGTCCGGGCGTGCGCATTATCTACGCGGGAACGCGGCAGGTGTACGGTCGCGCGCGCAGCCTGCCCGTGAATGAGGACCACCCCATCCGGCCCACCGATTTTAACGGCGTCCACAAGCGCGCCGCCGAAAACTACCATTTGATGCTGACGCGCATGGGCCTGCTCGACGCCGTGGTGCTCCGGCTGACCAACACCTACGGCCCCCGCCTGTCCCTGGATGCGCCCGGGCAGGGCTTCCTGTCGGTCTTCCTCAAGCGGGCGCTCCTGGGGGAGCGCATTGAGGTCTTCGGTGACGGCAGCCAGTTGCGCGATCCCGTGCACGTCGACGATGTGACAGACGCTTTCATCCGGGCAGCCCTGGCTGAATCGCCGCCGGAACGGGTGTTCAACGTGGGCGGCCCCGAGGCGCTCTCACTCAAGGAAATCGCCCGCCTCACCGCACTCGCCGCGGGCCCCACAGTCAACATCACATGTCGCCAGTTCCCCGCTGACCATCTCGCCTTCGACATCGGCAGCTACCAGGCCGACACCACTCGCATCCGGACGCTGCTCGGCTGGATCCCCCGCATCGGCTTCGCCGCCGGCATCCGCGCTACGCTGAAGTGGTTTGAGGAGCACCTCGCGGCGCGATGAACCCGGCCGAGTACGACAATTTGACGCAGGCTGAGGAGAGCATGTGGTGGTTCCGCGGCATGCGGCGGATCCTTTTCGCGCTTCTCGATCCCCAGGCCCGCCGCCGCCACGCAGCCCGCGCTCTGGACGTCGGTTGCGGCACCGGCGCCATGGCGCGCGCGCTCGAGAGCCGCTACGGCTGGCGCGTGACCGGCGCCGACTTATCCCACGCCGGCCTGCTCAAAGCCCGGCGCGCCGGCCAAGTTGACATCGTCGAGTGCGACGCCCTCCGCCTGCCCTTCGCCGCCTGCGCCTTCGACGCGCTCGTCTCGCTCGATATGCTCGTGCATCTGGCCCCGGGCCAGGAGACCGTCGCGCTCGGCGAGTTCGCCCGCGTGCTCGCCCCCGGCGGGCTGATGGCGTTGCGCGTCGCCGCCTTCCACTCGCTCCGCAGCCGCCACTCCACCTTCGTCGGCGAACGGCAACGCTTCCGCGGGGCGCCCCTGCTGCGCGCCGCCGCCACAGCCGGCTTTCGCCCGCTGCGCTCCACCTACGCCAACAGCCTGCTGCTGCCGGTGGCGCTGGCCAAGTTCCGGCTCTGGGAACCGCTGCTCCATGCTCCCGTGTCCAGCTCCGTGAAGCTGGGACCCGCTTGGCTCGAGCACCTGCTCTATGCACCCCTGGCTATGGAATCGGCCTTGATCGGCGCCCGACTGCGGCTGCCCGTTGGGCAATCCTTTCTCCTCATCGCGGAGAAAGCATGACCCCTCGCCGCGCAGCATGGTCCGCCTTGCTGCTGGCCCTGCTTGCCGTACTGCCCTACCTGCGCACCTTCCAACTGCCCTTCATCTCCGACGATTATCTGCTGCTCGACTACTCGCGCAAGTGGGGGCCCGTCTCCGGTTGGCCGGACCTGTTCGCCGACGTTCTCTACCGCAGCCGCACCACCAGCGTCATCCTCACCTGGTGGATTCAGCTCGCCGCCGGACTCGAAGCCTGGCCCTACCAGGCGGCCAGCCTGGCTCTGCATGTCTTCAACACCTGGTTGGTGGCGATGCTGGGCTCCTGGCCGCGCATCGGCTGGAAGATCTCAGTCCCTGCCGCCGCCTTCTTTGCCGTCCACGAGATCCACCAGGAAGCTGTGCTGTGGTATTCCGCCCTGCCGGAATTGCTCGTCTTCCTCTTCATCGCCGTCTCGTTCCTGCTCACCGTGCGTGGGCACTTCTGGCCCGCGTTCGCCGCCTACGCGCTGGCCCTGCTGTCGAAAGAATCCGCCGTGGTCGTCCTTCCCTTTCTGGCCCTACCCCTCTGGCTGAAGGGCGTCGGATGGCCCAGGATTGCCTTGAGGCTGACCCCGCACATCGCACTGACCGTCGCTTACGCCTGGCCCATCTTCGCCGCCGGCGCCAGCCACCTTCACCTGCGCGACGGCACCTTCGACCTCACCGCGCCCTTCTGGATCACCGCCTCGGTAAGCTTCGCCAGGCTGCTCTGGGTGTGGGGCGCGCTGTCTCTTGCTGTGCTCTGGTTACGCCGCCGTCAGGCCGCCTGGCCCATCGCCTTCAGCGGCCTGGTTTGGATGGCCGCCGCCCTGCTCCCTTACTCGTTCCTCACCTATATGCACCGCGCGCCCAGCCGCCACACCTATCTCGCCGGCCTGGGCGTGGCGCTGTTGGTGGGGTGCGCCTGGACCCTGGCCGCATCGCAGTGGCGGCGCACCGCCGCCGCCCTGGCCGTGATCTGCGTTCTGCACAACTCCGTCTATGTCTGGCTGTGGAAGCATCCCCAGTACCTCCGTCGCGCACAGCCCACCGAAACCCTCGTCCGATACGTGCGCCAGCATCGCGGTCCTTTTGCTCTCACCTGCTGGCCCTACTCCCGCCTGGTGGCCGAATCGACGGTCCGCGTCGCTTCAGGGGGCCGGGACGGGACGGTTCAATGGGCGGCCGCGCCTGAAATCCCAGCCATCTGTATCGACGAAGCGGGCGGACTGATCGTTCAGCAATAAAACCGGCAGATCGCTTCGGCCACTTCGTCTACCAGCGCCGGGGCCATCTGCGGCCACATCGGCAGGGAAAGCACCTCGCGCGCCGCGCGCTCGGCGTGCGGCAGGTCACCACGCTTCAAGCCACACAAGCGGAACGCCGGGTGCAGGTGCAGCGGAACCGGGTAGTGCACACCGGTCCCAATCCCGCGCGCCGCCAGAAACTCCCGCAGTCGCTCGCGCCTCTTCGCCCGGACCACGTACAGGTGATTAACCGACCCCGGTGGGCGAGGGAGCAACGTCACGCCGGGGCAGCCGGCCAGGCGCTGGTCGTAACCCTCGGCAATCGCCCCGCGGCGGGCATTCCACTCACCCAGCCGCGGCAGCGCCGCTCTCAGGTAGGCCGCCTGCACTTCGTCCAATCGCGAATTGATCCCCTTCAGCCGCGAGATCATGTCCGCGGTGCGTGGCCCGCGCCCTCCGTCTCTCAGGCTGCTCAAGCGCGCCGCCACGGTCCCCGAACCCAGGGCGATCGCCCCGCCGTCGCCCAGGCAGCCAAGGTTCTTGGTCGGATAGAAACTATAGGTCACAAACCGCCCGAACGCGGTTAGCGGCCGCGCTTGAAAACTCGCCCCGTGCGCCTGCGCGGCGTCCTGAATCAGCACCGCGCCCCGCGACCGCGCCAACGTCCGGAGGCGCCCCATCTCGCAGACGTGGCCGTAGAGGTGCACTGCAACCAGCGCCTTGATCCGCCTCGTCGCCCGGTTGCCGGCGTCGTCCGGATCCAGCAGCAGTGTCACCGGATCGATGTCCGCAAACCGGATCGACGCGCCCGGGGAGATGATTCCGATACCGGTGAATGGCGCCGTCAGCGGGGTCGTCCATACCTCGTCGGAGCCGCGCGTCACCCCGCTCTCCCTCAGGCACAACTCGATCGCCGCCGTGCCGTTGCCGCAGGCCACCACTTGCGCCGCGCCCGTCGCCCGCGCGAACTCGCCTTCAAAGGCAGCCCCCTCCGGGCCCAGGATCAGATGCGGGTCGGCGAGGATCCGCTCCAGACGCCCCTCCCAGGCGGCGCGCACCTCCGCAATGCCCGTGCTTAGGTCGATAACCGGAATGCGCATAGTGCCCGTCGCGATGCCCGCGCTACCATGGGCAAGGCTACCAGGCGCCAGTGTAACACCAGGATCTGCCGCTGCGTCCGCAACAGCGATCGCCAGCGGAAGAACTGAGACCTGCCATGCAGCCGTGGGTAGTGGTTCACCCCCACCTCGGCCACCCCGCACCCTGAAAGTTCGATCTTCCGTACCAGTTCCACACAGATCGTCCCCGAGGTCGATTCCAGTTCCAGAGCCTCCACCAGGCTCCGCCGCATCAGCCGGAAATCACAGTCAATGTCCCGGATGCGGATGCCAAACAACACCCGCGCAAAGCGGTTGTACACGCGGCCGATGATGATCCTGTGCCAGGGGTCTTGACGGCGCAGCTTGTAGCCGTTTACCAGCCCGACCCCGGGCCTCAGTTCACGTAACAAAAGGGGCAGTTCCCCAACGTCGTATTGCCCATCCCCGTCGGTGTAGAAGACTAGCTCCCGGGTTGCGTGCCGGAAGCCTGTCTGAAGAGCTCCTCCGTAACCGCGGTTGGCCGGATGCGTGATCACCCGCAGCCGCGGGCCGTGTCTTTTCCTCAAGTCCTCGAGCACTTGACCGGTGTCGTCCCGGCTGCCGTCGTTGACGACGATGACCTCAAAGTCGTCCGCGCAGCCTTCAAGCACGTCGAACGCCTGCCCGATCAGGGACGGCAACGACGGCGCGTCGTTGTAGGCCGGAAAGAATACACTGATCCCAACACCCATCTTCAGATAGTCTCACCCAATGGGTCGTAGGCTATCACAGGATAGGTGAAATCTGCAAGACCTAGTTTCGTTTTGTCAAGGCAAAGTAGAAACGTCCCCATGCCGGCAAAGTAGAAGTGTCCCCTTTTGCTTGGGCCTGGGATTGGGGCGTGTTAGTCTGCGGGTGCCGGTGAAGCGGAGACGGGCTCTGCTGGCGAGCAACCCGATCAAGGAT
>JACRBC010000065.1 GCA_016213245.1 Candidatus Solibacter usitatus
ACTCAAACCGCGCGGCAACCCCCAGTGCTCCCTTGAAACGATTTTCGTCTTGTCTTTGCCTACACACTCCAGAAATCTCCCCTGCGGCGCGTATTTCGGGGCTTCGCCGGGGCCACCCCCCTACCCCCTATTTGGAAATGCTCGATTCGCCTCTGGATCTTACTGAAAATAGATCAGTTAAGCCGAGGAATTCGTTGCAGAACGAATTCGAAACCATTTCCAGACGTTCATCTGAACATCGCAGAATCAACATCTTACAGAAGCCACGGCACCCCTCCGGGCGAATTCGTTCCTTCACTTTCCCCCTATATTCGCCGAAATGAATTCTGCGGCCAGTTCCCGGTAGTACGGTTTCAACCCGACTGCCCCCAACGCCGCCGCCCGCCGGGCCTATATAGCCCACCGCCACAGATTCGCCCCCACCGTGAAGCCCGCCCCCACCGCCGCGAACAGCACCAGGTCGCCCTTCTCCAGCCGCCCTGTGTCCATCGCCTCCCGCGTCGCAATCGGGATCGTCCCCGACGTCGTGTTGCCGTACCGCTCGATGTTGATCAACACGTTCTCGTGAGGCATCCCCAGCCGGTCCGCGCAGGCCAGGATGATCCGCCGGTTCGCCTGGTGAGGGATCATCAGCTTCACATCGGACGCCTTCAACCCGTGCATCTCCAGGAGCTGCGCCGAAATGTCCCCCATCTTCTTCACCGCGAACTTGAATACGGCCTGCCCCTCCTGGTGAACGAAATGCAGCCTCTGGTCCACCGTCTCGTGCGTCGGCGGCATCCGCGAGCCCCCCGCCGGCATCTTCAACATGTCGCCGCCCGAACCGTCCACCTCGTTCTTGAAGCCGATGAAGCCGCCCTCGCCGTCCGCGCCCGGTTCAATCAGAAACGCCCCCGCCCCGTCGCCAAACAGCACGCACGTCGCCCGGTCGGTGTAATCGATGATCCGGCTCATCGTGTCCGCCCCGATCACCAGCACCTTCTGGTGCGTCCCCGCCCCCACCAGGTGCGCCGCCGTCGTCAGCCCGTATACGAAGCTCGAACACGCCGCGATCAGGTCGAACCCCCACGCGTGCTTCGCCCCCAGCTTGTGCTGCACGATGCACGCCGTCGACGGGAACATGTGGTCCGGCGTCACCGTGCAGACGATGATCGCGTCCACGTCCTCCGCCGTCGTCCCCCGCTCGGCCAGCGCCCGTTTGGCCGCCTCAATCGCCATGTCCGACGTCGCTACGTCGGCGTCGGCGATGTGCCGCTCCTCGATGCCCGTGCGCTCCAGGATCCAGTCGCTCGTCGTATCGACCAGCTTCTCCAGGTCGGCGTTGCTCAGTATGCGCGGCGGCACCCATGAGCCCACCGCGCTGATCTTTACATTCCGCAAAGTGCCTCCAGTCCCATCGGCTGCTGCACAGCTTGCGGAGTCTGACAAAGTCAGCGCCCGGTGACTCTGCGGGCCAGCTCAGGACACCATCGTCAATGAGACGTAAAACTCCATTGATATGCTATTCAGAAGAGGGATGCAAGTCCTCACCGCTCAGCAGCCGGCCGCCGTGGAGACCAACGAGCAGATCTTCGCCCGCGTTTACAGCCTGGTCTCAGGCAATGCCGCGCGCGGTTCCGACCCCCCCAAAGTCGTCTGCCTGCTCAAGCCCTACGTCAACACCATGGGCAAACTGCACCTGGCCGCCGGCACTCTTGAGGTCCGCCTCCACGAGATGATCGCCTCCGCCCCCGCCACCGTCCGCGAAGCCCTCGCCTGGATCCTCGTCTCCAAGCTCTTTCGCAAACACGCCCCGCCGCACTTCCTCCTCCACTACCGCCAGTACATGAACCGCAAGGACGTCCGCCACACCCACCAGGCCGTCCGCCGCGTCCGCGGCCGCAAGTTCGTATCCGGCCCCCAGGGCGGTCACTACGACCTCGACGCCATCTACCTCGATCTCCAGGCCAGGTACTTCCACCCCCTCATGCCCAAACCCCTCCTCGGCTGGAGCCGCCGCCCCTCCCGCACCCTCCTCGGCCACTTCGACTCCGCCCACAACGCCATCATCCTCAGTTCCATCCTCGACCGCCCCAGCGTCCCCCGCCTCGCCGTCGAATACGTCCTCTACCACGAGATGCTCCACCTCAAGCATCCCGTCGAGCACCGCGGCTCCCGCCGCCGCGTCCATACCCGCGACTTCCTCGCCGCCGAAAAACTCTTCCTCGGCCTCAAGGAGGCCAAGGAGATGCTGAAGAAACTCTAACCCCGCGCCGCTACTTCCGGGGCCGCGCAATCTCCCCGTACAACTCCGGCCGCCGCTCCCGCAGCAGTTGGATCGGCCCCGTGTCCCGCAACTCGATCGTTGCCGTCACAATCTGGTCGCCCTCGCCCGCGTTCTGCGCCACGATCTTGCCTCGCGGGTCGATGATCAGGCAACGGTTCGGGTGGACGAACGCCAGCCAGACGCCGTTCTCGTACGCCCGCACGCGCATCATCTGGTCGTTCATCTCGCCATAGCCGCCCCACGACGGCGCCAGCAGGAACTGCGCCCCGCGCAAGGTCAGAATGCGCGCCGTCTCCGGCAACTGCCGGTCAAAGCAGATCAGCGTCCCCCAGCGGCCCAGCGCCGTCCCGGCCACCTGGAACTCCGTCCCCTTCGTGTTCAGCGGCTCATCGTCGGCCGTGTGGATCTTCGAGTAGTGCGACGCCACCGAGCCGTCCGGCCCGAAGATCACCGCCGAGTTGTACATCCGATCCTGCTGCCGCTCGGCGAACCCGACCAGCAGGTAGATCTTCAATTCACACGCCAGCGCGGCCGCTCGCCCCAGCAGCGGGCCGTCCAGAGCTTCGCCCGCGGTCAGGTACTCTTCCCGGTCCAGCCCGGGCACGCGCTTGCGGTTTCCGACGTAGCCCTCCAGGAACCCTTCCGGCGTCGAGATCACCTTCGCGCCCATCGCCGCCGCCTGCCGCGCGTACCGCTCCATCTTGGCGAAATTGGCCCCTTTGTTCCATTTTTCGGGCGTGATGCTCAGCCCGGCAAAGACGAAGGAGGCGTCCCCCGCGCAGGCCACCGCGCAGGAAACCAGCCCGCAGGCGAGCGTCTTGAGCAGCGTCATAGCCTCCACCTTTACACCCGCCCGGCGGCGAGTCGGCGCAGATACTCCTCCCGCGTCGACAGCGTGTCCCTGCCGGTGGCGTGGTCAACCGCCAGGATCCCGTCCAGGTGATCCATCTCGTGCTGGACCAGCTCGGAGAGCGCGTCGTGCGCCTCCAACTCATGCCACCCGCCACCCAGGTCCTGATGGCGCACACGGACCGCCCGGTGACGGCTGAGCCGGACCATCAGGTCAGGGAAGGAGAAGCAATCGTCCCACAGTTCGAAGCGCTCCTCGCTCCGCCAGGTGAACTCCGGATTAATCAGCTCGAACCGCGTGCCGTCCACTTTGAGGTAGATGATCCTGTACGGCTCGCCGATCTGGATCGCGCTGATACCCCGGCCGAAGCCGTGGGCGCGCCGGAACTCCGCCAGCGTCTCCTCCAGGTCGCCAAGGATCGCAGCCGCCGACGCCGGATCGCCGACCGGCAGGCTCACCATTCGCAGAACGGGATCGCCGAGTTGCAGGATACGCCGGGCAGCCATGATGATCATCATACTGCTCAAGGACGTGTTGATCCGCTAAGCTAATCGTGATGCAAGTATTCGCCAAGTCGCCCTGCCGCGTGGACCTCGCCGGCGGCACTCTGGACATCTGGCCGCTGTACCTGTACCACAGCAACGCCGTCACCGTGAACTTTGCCGTGAACCTGTACACGAGCTGCCGGATCACCCCGCGTCCCGGAGACGCCGTGACCCTGCGCTCCCAGGACCAGAACATCGAAGAGACCTACGACTCGCTGGACAGGCTGGTCGAATGCCGCCGCCACCGCCACACGCTGGCCGCCCAGGTGCTGAAGTACTTCCGCCCCGAAGGCGGAATGGTGGTCGAGACCAACTCGGAGTCCCCGCAGGGCGCGGGCATCTCCGGCTCCTCGTCGATGCTGATCTCGACGGTGAGCGCGTTCAACCGGTTCTGCGGCACGCGGCATCCCATCGAGCGCGTGCGCGAGATCGCCCAGAACATCGAGGCCCAGGTCGTCAAGGTTCCCACCGGCTGCCAGGACTACTACCCGGCCATGTATGGCGGCGTCTCGGCCATCGACCTCACCATCGCCGGCATCCGCCGCAGCGCGCTGCCGGTGAATCTCGATGAACTGAACTCGCGCTTCGTGCTGGCCTACACCGGCAAGCCGCGCAACTCGGGCATCAACAACTGGGAGGTCATCAAGCTCCACATCGACGGCGACCGCACCGTGCTCAAGAACTTTGACCGTATCGCCGCCATCTCGCACGCCATGCGCGGCGCGCTCAAGAAAGGCGACTGGACCGAGACCGCCCGGCTGCTGCGTGAGGAGTGGACGCACCGGCGCAAGAACGCCCCCGGCATCACCACGCCGGTCATCGATCACCTGGTGGAAACGGCCAGGAAGCATGGCGCCCAGGCGGCCAAAGTATGCGGCGCGGGCGGCGGCGGCTGCGTTGTCTTCCTCTGCGAGCCCGACGCGCACGATCGCGTCGCCGCGCTGATCGAACGGGAAGGCGCCGGCAACGGCGTCAAAGTGCTGCCCGTGGAGGCCGCCGCGCGCGGCGTGGTCATCAGGACCTCCGCCTGAGAGGCGACGGCCGTGGAAGAAGAAAAGACAAGCCACAGCGAAACGCCGGCCCGGCCGGGCTGGTCCGGCATCGTCCTGCGCCTGTTCTTCTTCTTCCTGCTGGAGTACCTCGGCCTGGTCGTTTTCTCCACCATGCTCGACGAGATGTTCGGCCGCTTGGTGGCCGGCGCGTTGGGGACGTTCCTGGCCGCGGTCCTGGCCAATGCCCTCACCGTGCGTATCTACGAGCGCGGCCGCCTGGAAGACGTCGGCATGGGCTGGGGGCGCGACGCGAAACGCCACCTGTTCATCGGCCTGGCTGGAGGCATCGCCGCCGCGTTGGCCGTCAGCGGCGCGCTGCTGGCGCTCGGGCTGGCGCGGCTGGAACCCTCGTCCGAAATGGCGTTCGGCCCCGGCAAGCTGCTTTTCGTCATTGTTCTGCTGGCCTTCGGCGCGGTGGGCGAGGAGTTGCTTTTTCGCGGCTACGGATTCCAGACGCTGATAACGGCCCTGGGCCCGTGGTGGATGGTGCCGCTGTCGGCGGTGCTGTTCTCCCTGTTGCACGCCTCCAATCCGAACGCCTCTCCGCTTGGCCTGGTCAACACCGGGCTGTGGGGCGTGGTGCTTGGCTACGCCTACTGGCGCGCCGGTGATCTCTGGCTGCCCATCGGCCTGCACCTCGGCTGGAACTGGGTGCTGCCGCTGTTCGGGGCGAACCTGAGCGGCCTTACAATGGGATTGTCCGGCTACGTCATGAAGGCCCGCGGCATGGAAATCTGGAGCGGCGGCGAGTACGGCCCCGAAGGCAGCGTGCTGACCTCTCTGGCGACAGTGGCGCTCACCGCGGGGCTGTGGAAGGTCCGGATCGGCAAGCGGCAGACGGAGGCTTGAGGCGATGCGCGCGGCGGCGGTCATCCTGCTGGTACTGCCCCTCACGTTGGCAGCGCAGAAGGGGAAAGAGGATCCCGCCCGCAAGCTCACCGACGAGGAGAAGATCGAGCTGATCCGCGGCCTGTCGGCCGAATACGCGACCGTCAAGGTGTTTTTGCCGCGTTCGAAGAAGCCTCTGAAGTTCAACAGCAATGGCACGTGGGACAAGTCCGGCTGGCGCGACATCGGCGACGAATACGGGCCGGTGGCGCGCGTGGGCGACCTGGTGCAGATTACGAAAATCGACATCGAAGGCGACCGCATCGTCCTGCAGATCAACGGCGGGCTGAACACCAGGGGCAAGTGGTACGAACGCATCGAAGGCGGCGTCGGCGGCGGTACTGTGCCGATGACGCGCGGCGTGACCCGCAGCGCTGGAACGTCCATCGCCGTCGAGTTTCCGGGCAAGCTGCCGCCGGTGAAGCCGGCCGAGGTGAAGAAGATGCTGGCGCCGGTGCTGGACTTCGAGAAGCGCAGCGCCACGGAGAACTACTTCGACACGCTGCCGCCGGAGATCCAGGAAGCCATCAAGGCCAAGCGGGCCGAGGTGGGCATGAACAGGGACCAGGTGCGCATGGCGCTGGGCCAGCCGCGGGACCGGATTCGGGAGACCCACGACGGCGTGGAGAGCGAAGACTGGATCTACGGGCTGCCGCCCGGCAAGATCACCTTCGTGACCTTCGTAAACAGCAAGGTCACCAAGGTGAAAGACAGCTACGCCGGCCTCGGCGGATCCACCGCGCCGCCGCCCAAGCCGCAGCAGTAGCCCAGCGCCTCAACGCACGCGTACGGGGCGGGCGCGCCCGCCGGCCATCACGGCCGGGAGCCGGAATACGCGGCCGGCGCGATCGCAGAAGTAGAGGCTCGACGCCGAGGGCTGCAGCGGATCGCCGTCGGCCCAGATCGCGTAGAAGCCCGGTGCGGCGTTGAGCGGCCGGCGCACGTAGGTGTGGCTCAAGGGGCGCTGGCGGGTGAGCGCGGCCCGCTTGCGCCAGGTGGCGCCGGTGTCGGCGCTGACCCACATCTCCACCTCGCCGCCGGTGGACCACCTGTGCGGTCCCGCGCCGGTGGGCGCGATGAAGCGCCACGCGCTGTCGCTCTCCAGATAGAGCGAGCCGTGGTCGTAGTTGTGGTCGGCTTCGGCGATGCGGTGGTGGAGCCACGCCGTGCCGGTCCAGCGGGCGGTCCAGAAGACGTAGGGGCCGTTGGCGGGGCCGGGCGCGTAGCCCTTGCTGGTCAGGTAGACGACGACCGGGCGGCCGGAGGAGTCGTATTGAAGGTCCTTGAGATAGACCAGCAACCCCTCGCTGCGGAAGTCCCGCACCAGTGCCGGGTTGTGACCGGCGGTGAGAGGGAGGTCGAGTGCGCGGCCATCAACGGTGGTCCATAAGCCGCCCATGTCACGGGTCTCGGCGTAGTAGAGGTTGGTGCGGGCGTTGAGGCCGACCGGCGCGGGATGGATGTCAAAGGCGGTGCCCACCTTGTCGCGCCACGGCCAACTCACCTGGTAGTGGCCCATCTCGGCGAAGGCGAGTTGGCGCGGCTCGCTCCAACTCCGCCCGTCGGCGCTGGTCATCCAGTACAGGGCCCGGCCCTGTCCGTTGCCGGCAGGGAGCGGCCGGTACCGGGTGTGGAGGAACAGGAATCCGCGCCCGGGCAGATGCCAGGGCTGGGTGTAGGAGAAGTTGGTTTCGAGCACGCGCTCGAAATCCTCCACCGAATAGGGCTTGCGGCTGCGATGGATGAAGCTGGGGCGCCCGGTCCCGTGGGCGCTGGAGAAGACCCAGACGTAGCCGTCGTCGTCCAGAGCGATGGTGGGGTTGTCGTGCGCGTCGGAGGTCCGCTTGTCGATCAGGATGGTGGGGCGTGGAACGGTGCCGGTGGCGTGGTCAAAGTAGGAGACCATGTGCACCAGCCGGTCGTGCGTGTCCTTCATTGTGCCGCCGTAGCAGAAGAAGGTCTTGTTGACGGGCTTGGCGTAAACGGCGATGGGGGCGTGCTGCTGTGGATAGGTGGCGAAGCCGCCGCTGTACTTGTAGACGTACTCGTCGTTGGTGGGCTGGTTGAAGTACCAGATGCCGCGGTAGCCGTCGTCCTTGGGGAGCTGGGCGCTCAGGGCGCCCGCGGCAAGGAGGACGACGGCGAGTCTCATCCTCACATCAGAGCACGGCTTCGATCAGTTTCGGGCCGCGGGTGCGCACGGCGGCGGCAAACTCGGAGGCGAAGGCATCGGCGGTGGCGGCCCGTACGCTGTCGACGCCGAGCGAGCGGCCGAGCAGGGTCCAGTCGATGGCGGGCCGGGCGATGTCGATCATCTCGTCGGCGCGCGGGCCGATCTGCGTGGCGCCGGTGCGAAGCATCTCGACCTCCAGGATGCGGTAGCGGCGGTTGGCCAGGATGACGACGGTGACGTCGAGCTTCTCCCGCGCCATGGTCCACAGCGCCTGCGGCGTGTAGAGGCCGCTGCCGTCGGCTTCGATGGCGACGACCTTCCGTTCGGGACAGGCCATCGCGGCGCCCACGGCCACCGGCAGGCCCTGGCCGATGGAGCCGCCGCTGAGGGGCAGCAGGTCGTGCCGGGCGGCTGTGGCCAGCGCCGCGTTGACGGCCTCGCCGCAGGAGACCATCTCGTCGCTGACGATGGCGCCTTCGGGCAGCAGCGCGGCGAGCACACGGCCGAGGGATTCGGGGGTGAGCGGCCCTGAAGGCGGGAGTTCCGGGGGCGGCGCGGTGGCGGGCTGCCAGGCCGGGGCGTGGAGTTTATCCGCCAGGGCCCGCAGGGCGCCGGGGCCGTCCTCGTCCATGGCGGCGAGTTGGGTGAAGAGGCAGTCCTCGGGGGCCACGGTGCTGCGGCGGCCGGGATAGCCGAAGAAGGAGATGGGCGGCTCGGTCTCCACCAGCACGATGTGGCGCAGTCCGGCGAGCATCTCTTCGGCCGCCTCGGGGAAGTAGGCCACGCGGCGGGCAAAGGACCACGCCGCGCCACGCACGACGCGGCCGGCGTAGCGGTTGGTGAAGACCTGTGCGCCTGTAGCGGCTCGGATGCGGGCGGCCTCGGTGAGGCCGGGTTCGAGCAGCGCGCTGCCGCCGAGAAGCAGAGCGGCATCGCCCTGGCGCAGCGCGGCAGCGGCGGCCTCGATCCGGCTGGAGGCAGGCATGCCGCGCGTGGCGGGCTCGACCACGGGACCGGGCCCCCCGGCGGGGCTCCAGGAGAAGTCGGCGGGCACGATCAGCGTGGAGACCTGGCCGGGCGGGCCGTAAGCCGCCTGGACGCAGGCAGAAGCCGTCTCGCCCATCTCCGCGGCGTTGGCCAGCGTCTGGACCCAGCCGGAGACGGGCCGGGCGAAGGCTGCGACGTCGGCGGTGAGCGGGGCGTCGTAGCGCAGGTGGGCGGTGGCGTGCTCGCCGACGATGTTCACGATGGGCGAGCGGGCCTTGCGCGCGTTGTGAAAGTTGGAGAGGCCGTTGGCGAGGCCGGGCCCGAGGTGGAGAAGGACGGTCGCGGGGCGGCCGGTCATGCGGGCGTAGCCGTCGGCGGCGCCGGCGCAGACGCCCTCGTGCAGGCAGAGGATGCCGCGCATGGCCGGAACGCGGTCCAGCGCCGAGACAAACTGCATCTCGGAGGTGCCGGGATTCATGAGGCAGAGGTCGACGCGGTTGGCCAGCAGGGTTCGCAGCAGGACTTCGGCGCCGTTCATCGCAGACACGCTACTTCTTCAGCAGGGCGGGGAAGGTCTGGCGCAACTTGCGCAGCTTGGGGAGCGAGTTGGTGACCACGTAGGGATTGTCGGGGTGGTGCTTGACGTAGTCCTGATGGTAGTCCTCGGCGGGGTAGAACGAGGTGAGACGGGTCACCTCGGTGACGATCTTGGACTTGAAGTGCCTTTCCTGCTCGAGTTTCTGGATGTACTCCTCGGCGATGCGCTTCTGTTCGTCGCCCTTGTAGAAGATGGCCGAGCGGTACTGGCGGCCCCAATCGGGACCCTGGCGGTTGAGCTGAGTGGGGTCGTGAGCAACGAGGAAGAAGACCTCGAGGAGCCGCGCATAGGTGATCCTGTCGGGGTCGAACGTGATTTCGATGGACTCGGCGTGATCGGTCTTGCCGGAGCCGACGATCTCGTAGTGCGCCGTGGCCTGGGTGCCGCCGGTGTAACCGGAGACGACTTTGACGACGCCCTCGAGTTGTTCAAAAACGGCCTCGGTGCACCAGAAACAGCCGCCGGCGAAGACCGCGGTCTGGCGGTCCCTGGGCGCCGCCGGCGCGGGGGCGGCGAAAACGGCGGCGAGAAGGAGCAGGGGCAGTAGAGGTTTAGGCAACTTCCGGCTGGAAACTTGCATCTTTCATAGTGTATCCCCATATGACCTCAGGCAATTCAACTCGACGCGGATGGCTGCTCGGGGCGGCTGGCATGGGGCTGGCAGCTGGCCAGCAGAAACCGGCGGTGAAGAAGCGCACGGTGCGGATCGCCGAGTTTGACGCGGCGGGGCGCAGGAAGGGAGTGATCGTCGTGGAGAAGATCCAGAAATCCGACCAGGAGTGGCGGGCGCAATTGGCTCCGATGCAGTACGAGGTGACGCGGCGCAAGGGCACCGAGCGGGCCTTCACCGGGGAGACTTGGAACAACCACGCGCCGGGCGTCTACCTATGCGTGTGCTGCGGCACGCCGCTGTTCGATTCCGGGACGAAGTTCGACTCCGGGACGGGCTGGCCGAGCTTCTGGGCGCCGATCGCGCAGGAGAACGTTTCGGTGGGCATGGACAACAGCCTGGGAATGGCCCGCGACGAGGTGGCGTGCGCGCGCTGCGACGCGCACCTGGGGCACGTCTTCAACGACGGGCCGCTGCCGACGCGGCTGCGCTACTGCATGAACTCGGCCGCATTGCGGTTTGAACCGCGGCGCGGTTAGCCCTCTCCCAAGACGAACACCGCCGCCAGGGCATCGGCGAGCAGTTCCGCCGCGGCGCGGGCGGCGCGCGCGCGGGCCGCTGCCGCCGGCTTTTCGTCGCCCTCCGACAGCGCCTTGACGAGCGTGGGCAACTCGGAGCGATTGACGTCCGCCACGGCGCCGATGCGGTCGAGAAGCGTATTAGCGGGCGCCACCAGCCCGCGGCCGAGCGTGCGGGGCGCTCTGGCGCCGAGGCTGAAGGATGGAGGCGCGGCCTCGAGGGCCTGGTGGAAGCGGGCGAGATCCTGGCCGAGACCGGCATGGGCGGGGCTGAGGCTATCGGCGATGAAGTGTGCCAGCGTGCCCATGTAGCGGGCGGCGGAGGCGGCGTCACGCTTGCCGAGCGAGGAGGCGACGCGTTCGAAGAGGAAGATCAGAGAGCCCAGGTCCTCGTCGCGTTCGAAGGTGGCGCTGTGGATGGGCTCGCCGTCGGGGCGCAGGCAAAATGGAGCGGCCTCCTCGACGCTCTGGACGCCGGGGCTCCCGCGCACGAAGCCGAACTGGGTCATTTCGGCGTAACGGTCCGGCAGCGTCGAATGGTGGTCGATGAGGTTGGCGGCCTCCGGGCCGAGGCGGGCGCGGTAGCGTTGGGGCAGGGAATCGAGGGCGGCGCGGGTGATGAGGCGGTGGGCGGCGGTGTCCCAGGCCGGCGCGCTTTGCGAGGCGGCCAGCAGCAGGCACAACAGTCTGGCGGTGAGGCCGGGCAGGTTCCCCCGGTAGCGGGATGTTGGGGTACCCATGCCCGGCCTCTCTGCTGAACCGAGCGCGAACTAGATGAACTGGTACTTGCCGGGGACGGGGAACGGCGTTTCGGGGTTCTTGCCGTCGTAGGTCCAGTTCTCCTGCTTGGGCATGAGATCCTGCTTGGAGTTCATGATCATGTCCCAGGTGATCTTATTGCCGGAGTAGGCGCTTTCGCGGCCCATGATGCAAGTGAGCGTGCTTTCGGCCACGACCTGGGTTTCGTTCAGGTAGGGGCCGTCGCCGCGGATGGACTTGTAGAGCTTGGTGTGCTCGTTGACGTAGCCGGGGCCGCCGCGGGTCTGGTTGAGGGTCATGCGGCCCTTGGAGCCGGCGACGATCTCGTTGACCTGCTGGTAGGCGCCGCCGGCGTACTGGCGGCAGTAGCTGGTCATGCGAACGCCGTTGGCGAACTCATAGTCGGACGAGATGTGATCGTAGATGTTGCCGTAGACGGGGGTGCCGACCTCGCGCCAGGCGGCGCCGCCGCTGGCGACGACGCTGACGGGCGGGCCGCCCATGATCCAGCAGCCGATGTCGATGTTGTGGAGGTGCTGCTCGACGATCTGGTCGCCGCAGATCCAGAGGTTGGAGTACCAGTTGCGGTGCTGCCACTCGAAGTCGCCCCACTTGGGATTGCGGCCGTTGCGCTGCTGGAGGACGGGGCCGCCGACCCAGTAGACGTAGAGGCCGACGACGTCGCCCAGCTTGCCGTTCCGGATGGCATCGACGTTTTCGAGGTAGAAGGGATCGCTGCGGCGCTGGGCGCCGCTGACGACGGAGAGTTTCTTTTCGGAGGCCTTCCTGCCTGCGGCCATCATCTTGCGGACGCCGGTGGCGTCGACGCCGAAGGGCTTCTCGCAGAAGACGTGCTTGCCGGCGTCGATGGCGGCCTCAAAGTGGAGGGGGCGCCAGCCGGGAGGGGTGGCGAGGAAGACGACGTCGATGTCGGTGGCCAGGAGCTTCTTGTAGGCGTCGAAGCCGACGAAGCGCTTGTCTGGCTCCACCTTGATGCGGTCGGCGATGGGCAGGCCGCGGAGGCGTTTCAGGCTGCCCTCGAGCTTGTCCTCGAAGGCGTCGGCCATGCCGACGAGCTCGACGGCCGGATCGCCGGCCATGGCATTTTCGACGGCCTGCGTGCCGCGTCCGCCGCAACCCACGACGCCGATCTTGAGCTTGGCCGGAGCCCAGCCCCGAACCAACTCGGGCCTGACAATTGAGAACGCCGCGCCCGCGGCGGCGGGGCCGGCGAGGAACGACCGGCGGGAAGACATGTTGTTGTTGTTTTGCATGGGTGAGGCGCCTTGGCCTGCGGCCATTGTATAACTTGGGACAATGAGTTGGTAAGCGTTTGCTTCGACGAAGGTGAGAGAGGAGTGGAATGAATGAGCGCCAGCACGCCCTCCGGCCGGCCGAATGACATGCAACCGGAGGAGTTTCGACGCTTCGGCTATGAGGTAGTGGACTGGATCGCCGGCTACCTTCAGAATACGCGCGACTATCCGGTGGCTCCGGCGGTGCAACCCGGGGAGCTGACCGACGCGCTGCCGCGGTCGGCGCCGCAGGGGCCGGAGCCGATGGAGAGGATTCTGGAGGATTTCAGGATGCTGGTGGTGCCGGCGCTGAACCATTGGAACCATCCGCGGTTCCATGGGTACTTTTCGGTGTCGGCGTCGGGCGCGGGGATTCTGGGGGAGATGCTGGCCGCGGCGGTGAACGTGAACGGGATGCTGTGGCAATCCTGCCCGGCGGCGGTGGAGGTGGAGCAGGTGGTGATGGGCTGGCTGCGCCAGTGGCTGGGGCTGCCGGAAGGG
>JACRBC010000066.1 GCA_016213245.1 Candidatus Solibacter usitatus
CGTTCACGATCAGCTCCTGCCGCACCAACCTGTTGTTCCCCTTCGTGACCAACCAGGCCGGCTTCGACACGGGCATCGTGATCTCCAACACCTCGTCCGATCCGTTCGGCACGGTTCCGCAGCGCGGGCCTTGCACGCTGTACTACTACGGCGGCACGGCTGGCGGCGGCGCGGCGCCTGGCTCGCAGACCTCCGGGACCATCACCGAAGGCCAGCAACTGGTCATGACCGTGTCCAACGGCGGTACCCCTGGCCTGAGCGCCACCCCTGGCTTCCAGGGCTATGTCATCGCGACCTGCAACTTCCAGTACGCGCATGGCTACGCCTTCGTAAGCGACCTGGGCGCCAGCCGCGTTGCTGAGGGCTACCTGGCTCTCGTGATGGATTCCGATATGTTCGGTACTCGTACCGGCCGTACCGGCGCCAAGAGCGAGACGCTGGACAACTAGTCCAAGCAACGGGTAACCAAACCCGAGAAACGGGGAGGGCTAATCGCCCTCCCCGTTTTTTTTGTGCCTGGTCCACTATGAGCCAGTGTGCGGGCCGGGCTGAACAGTGGTACCATGGAAGAAGTTCCCGCCGCGTTCCTACCCTTCCCGTCTCTATACACTCTTACTTGAGGTGAGCATGAATCTCCGCAGGATTCTGATCCCGGCCCTGATTGGCATGTCGGTGTTGACACCGGCCGCCAACGCCAGATACGTCTTTGTCCTCCCGCCCGCCGGTTCGCTGAACCCGGCCTTGCAGGCATTCAATGACCAATTGCAGTCGATGGGCTCCGTCGCGATCCCGGCCGGCGCCAGCCAGGTGCTGACTAGCGCCACCGGCGACAAGGCGATCGTCATCGCCCAGAACGGCAGCGCAGGCGTCAGCTTCGTGAACATCCAGGGGGGGCAACTCTCCGGTACCGCACGGAGCCTCAGCCTGGACAACCTGATCCCGAGCTACGCTGTGATGACGCCCGATGGGTTGAGATTGCTGGTGCTGACCGGCGGTTCGCCGGGGACGCTTTTCGTCATCGATGCGCTGACGGAGACCATCCAGACGGCCGGCAGGATTACCATTGGATCCACACCGCGGGACATTGTCGTGACCCAGGATTCGCGCTACGCGTTTGTGGTGAGCACGCCAGGTCTTCTGACGGTGATCGATCTGTCCACCAACCAGATCCATGCGCAGTCAGGGATCGCCGGCCTGGTCGGCTCGGCGAACCTGAGCCTGTCTCCCAGCGGTTCCGTATATGTGACCGGCCAATACCTGCTGATCGAATACGAGGGCAAGCCACCCTTCAGCGAACGCGGCCGTACTCAGGTAATCAGTTCGCCTGGAAAGCTGTCCTTCTCCCCCGATGGCCGGTATGCGCTGGCCTCCAACGACCTGGGCAACGGAAGCTCGATCGTCACCTTCGACCTGGAAACTCGGGGACCGACCTCGCCGGCTGGAGCGCCGATCAGTGCCATCCCGATCACGCTGGTGGGGAGCAATTCGCCGATCAAACTGGACCGCATCTGGGTGATCAACGACAAGAGCGCCATCGTTTTCTCGTCAGCCGCGCAGAAACTCTACCTTGTCAACTATCCGGCGCTCACTGCGGCGGATCTGAGCCTCGGCGGGGTAGGCGTGCCCCAGTTGGTTGCGGGAGCAAACATCTCCAACGAGTTTCCGAGTACCCGGAATTTCTACTACAGCACCGGCGGGCTGGTGTACCGGCAGGACATCCTAGCGAACGTACCTCTGGGAAGCGCCAGTGTCGCTTCAGGCACGATCGCGTTCGCAGCACAACCCTCTCTGTCGTCGCCGAGCCAGATCTTCGGCTACGGCGTCAATCAGCTCGTCGGCCCGAACACGGCCGCCCGGCCTTACTACATCCGGGTGGTGGACGGCAGCGGCCGGCCGGTCTTCAACGCCTCGGTCAGTTTCGTGCCTGAGACCGCCGGGGTGACCCTGACGAATGCATCAACGGCCACCAACATCGACGGCTATGCGCAGGTAACGGCGACCTCACCCGCCGCGAACGGACCGTTTTCGGTCAAAGCACAGGTCGGCGCAGTGAGCCTCTCACTGACCAGCACGGTGACAGGCGGGACCAGCGGCGGCGGGGGCGGCGGGGGCGGCGGGGCTGGCGACATCCCCAAGGTGCTCAAGATCTCCGGAGACGGTCAACTGGTGCAAATCTTCAGCGGGTTCACCAGGCCGCTGGTCATACGGGTGGAAGATTCGAAAGGCAATCCCATCGCTGGGAAACAGGTCATATGGACCGAGAGCGGCGGCGTAAACTGGTTGGGACCGACGACGACCACGACGGATGCCAACGGGATGACTCAAATGACAGTCATCCCCGGCGGTAGCCCTGGGCCGGGCGTCCCCTTCCTCACTTACACCATCACGGCGAACACCGACATCGGCAATGCGTCCTTCACGATGGTCTCATACCCGTTCCAGCAGGGAGGTTTCAATCCTCAGCCGACGGTAGTCCTGCAGAAGCCGCCGCAGGAGAACCGCAGCGTAACCGCCAAGCTCGGGGTGAAACAGGATGGCGCCATCAGCGTCATCGTGGTCACCAGCGGTGGTCTGGGGGGCTCTCCCGGAATGCCGATCCCCGGGGTGGGCATCATGTTGAACAACACGACCAACCAGGATCCTAAACTGGGCCCGGTGGCGAAATGCGAAGGCGGCACGGTGTTGACCGGGCAGGACGGCATCGCCAATTGCAACCTGATCGTTGAAGGCAAAGTCGGCGCCAGCGATATCCAGGTGGATGTGGGCGCGATGATCGCCCAAACCGTTCGCTTGGTTGTTACCGCCGGCGACCCTATCGCCCCGGTCATCGTCCAGGGCAATAACCAGACCGGCAAGCCGGGGGCCACGCTGCCGCTGGCGCTCACGGCGCGCATCACCGACGGCTTCGGCAACGTCCTGCCGGGGACGAATGCGGTCTGGGAAGTTGCCACTCCAAGCAGCGTACGCCTGTTCAATACCATCTCCACCTCCGACTCGAACGGCCTGGTCTCCACGCAGGTCCAGATCGGCGCCAATGCCGGGAAATTTCAGGTCAAGCTGAAGGCCGGCGGCAAGGAGACCATCTTCGACATCACCATCGAAACGCTCGCCGTGGCCATCGTCAAGGTCGGCGGCGAGAACCAGCCCTCCATCCCCATTGGCCAGGCCTTCCCGCAGCCGCTGGTCGTCTATGTCACCGACGGGCAGTCCAGGCCGGTGCAAGGCGCTTCGGTTGGCTGGGTGGTCACTGGCGGCGCGGCGTCGCTGGGCGCGGCCAGCAGCGTGACCGGCGCCGATGGCCGGGCCCAGATCACCGTCACCGCCGGATCCACTCCGGGCACGATTACGGTCTCGGCGACCGTGTCCGGCCTGAGTCCGGTTGTCTTCTCGCTGCAATCGCGCCTGCCTGGCCCTGGGCTGACCAACAACAGCTTCGTCAACTACGCCAGCGGCGAGTTGGGCTTGGCGCCGGGCAACCTGGTGCTGATCGTCGGCGCCGGTCTGGCGCCGAACGTGAGGGGACAGATGAACGCCAACCTGCTGGGCGGACGGCTTCCCTATGACCTGGCCAACGTCGTGGTGGAGTTCCAATTCTCCGGCCGCAGCGTCTTCGCGCCCATCTACCGCGTCAGCAACGAGAACGGCGTGGAGTCCGTCCTCGTCCAGGCGCCGTGGGAGCTGTCGGCAACCAGCACGGCCACGGCCGTCGTCAACGTCTCCGGAGGCACGACGTCAGTCAGCGGCCTCCAGGTGAGGACCATTTCTCCAGGGGTGCTGGAGGACTTCATCTCGGGACGGCGCGCCGCGGTGGTTATCCGGTCCGACGGACTCGTGGTGACGCCGGAAACGCCCGCGCGCCGCGGCGAAACGGTCCGCCTCTATGCCATCGGCCTCGGCCAGACCGGCCCGATGATCGCTGAAACCAACCGCGTGGGCGTGCCCGACCAGCAGAAAGCCAAGGCCGTCGTCGCCGTAGGCGTCGATGACAAGGGCGTTCAGACGCTGTCAGTGCACCTCGCCGAGAACCTTGTCGGAGTCTATGAAGTCGTCTTCGTGATTCCGTCCGATGCCACCATCGGCGCGGACCGCCCCCTTGGATTCGTCGTCGAAGCCGTTCCAGGCCAGCCGGTCTACGCCAACGGCTCGGTGATCTCCATCGGCCAGTAAGCTATCGACCTATCAACCCGGCTCCCGAACCGGTAGAACGGTCTGTCGCCCAACGGCGACAGGCCGTTTTCGCTTGGAGCGGGAAGCCGTTCCCACGCGAAGGAAGAGAATTTTCGTTGTGGTTTCAATGTTTTGCGGCGGAAGGGCGGGTGCCGGGGCTGGACAGCGGCCAGACTCTCGCGCGGAGGTGCCAGATTATGGCCGCTTTACCGCTACCGAAATACGGGTTGGATAAACTCCACCTGTTTCCCTACCACCAGACCCGCGAAAAGTACCGCATTGCGACGGGAGAAGAGCCGCCGCCGTTTGACCCCACACGTCCGCCGAAGTTCTGGTTCGATCCGGCGGCCCGCCAGGTGACCAAGCGGGCGCTGATCTACGAGAACATCCTGGCCACCAACGAGCACGGGAAGGCCCTGACCGGGCCGGACGGCAAACCCTACTTCGAACAGCTCATGATCCTCAGGAGCGAGGCCGCCACGGTCAACATTCCCATGAAGAACGCCGCCAATGAGCCCGGCGCGGATCAGCCCGAGGCGCCGCCGCCGCTGCGAGCGCTCGATCCTGAAGAGGAGTTGTTCTTCGATTTCGGCGGAGTCGTGCTGGTGCGGAACAAGACGATCGTCGACGATTCCGTCATCGGCTTCACGACGCAGGATCGGGCGATCATGAAAGCCATCGCGCGGAAGTTGAACGTCCCCGTCTGAGCACGGCCGCCGGCAAGGGCCCCCCCAAGCGGTTCAGGCGCTGAACATGGAGAGAACGTCGCGAGCCGTGACGTGGGGGCTCTTCAGCGTGGCGGAAGCGTCAAAGTCCATCTTCTGGCCGTTCGGGGCTTCCACCGTCAATGTCCTGTTGACGTAGTTGCCGCCCGGGAACCAGACCAGCTCTTCCCAGTACCCAACCTTCAACTGAGTGATGTCGACGCCCGCCTTGGCGAGCTCGGCCGCCAAAGCCGACTTGGAATCGATCGCCAGGGGCGGCGGGACGGCGGGCGTAATCATCGTGATGGGCCAGACCGCCGCGGGCGTCGGCTCCTGCAAGCTGAAGGCGGGTTGGACCACGGCCGCGGGCGCCTCAGTGGCAGCCCGCGGGGACGATGCCGTGGCCCGGGGCTGTGCCGAAACGGGGCTGGATTCGGAACCGTGTGTTTCCAATCGGGATTGAGCCGCCGCCGCCGGCGGCGGCGCTGCGGCGAGGGCGGACGGAGAGGAGGCGCGGCGTTCCGAACGATCCGTGTCGGCCGTAACTTGTGCTGAAAAATCAACGACTTGAGCTGCGGCGTTGGAATCGGAGCGAAGCTGCTGCCGGGGCATCCGCTCCAGCAGGCTGCCGAGAGAGGTCGCGTCATGATTGATGCGCATGGTCGATCACCGAAGGTAACCATGCACGAGGCGCGCCAAACAGCGGCGCTACGGGCGCAGGGCCGGCGGCAACTGCTTCTTGGTCTCTTCGGGGATGTCGAAGACGATCTTTACAGGAAAGGCGTGCCCCAGAGGTTCAGCCAGAACCCGCAGCTCAAACGACGGTTTGGGCGATTTGTCGCGCGGCGTGTACTCCACCCTCAGTTTCGTCCGCTCTCCGGCCTCGAGCTTGGTCTTGCCCAACTTCCAGGTGAAGCCCGGCAGTTCGGCGCACTGAATCTGGACAAAGAGCAGGCCGGGCATGCCGTTGTAGATCTCCAATTCGTCTGAGGAAGCCTCGTAACCCTTCAGCAGGAGGCGCTCTTTGGAGAGCTTGACGGAGGCGAAGACGGCTGCCGCGCTGGTGCGTTGGCTGGCCGCCATGGGCTGGCTGGCCTGGCCGGCGCCGGCGTTCTTCTGCTGGCGCATCACGCCGAACGGGGTGACCGTCTCAGTTTCATTGGGTGGAGGGATGTAGTGGCACCAGGCGCCATTGACCACCTTCCACATGGATGTATAGGGGTACTTGGCAGGGATGTTGCCCGTGCGGGTCCTCAGTTCGGAGCCCAGGGCGACCACCACCGCCGCCTTGGTGAATTCCTCCGAGAAGTTGGTCTTGATGATCTCCAGGCTCTGCCAGCGGCGCTTGTCTGAGTCGTAGTAGGCGTCCTTGCTTTCCTCGCAGACAAAGGCCTCCGCCTGGCGGAACTTCCCTTCACTGTGCATGCCGTAGAACCTGGTCACGCGGTCTCTCAGGACCTCCTCGACGCCGGCCGGAGCGCGCTCGAGCAGGGCGCCTGCCTGCTGCGCGACGAGGGGGATGGAGAGCAAGGACGAGAAGAGAAAGCAAACGCTGGTTCGGGGTTTGAGCATCGCCTGGAATCTCAACAAAAGAGGTGGGTTAGTGGCTGGGAGGCAGGGACTCGAACCCCGATACGCAGATCCAGAGTCTGCAGTCTTACCATTAGACGACCTCCCAGCGAGGCCAATTCTGAATATAGCACAACGCACATTTGATCGACGCGCCCGGGGCCCTTTCGTATACATTGTATGCGAGAGGACATCGATGAACTCCGACCGCCGAACTTTCCTGAAAACCGCCGCCCTTGCGGCTCCACTGGCCCCCGCGCTGAGCGCCAACGACCGGCCCGCATTCGGAGTGATCGCCGCCGGCGGCCGCGGCCGCTACCTGGCCAACCACTTCGCCAAACTGGGCGCACAATGCGTTGCGGTCTGCGACGTGCGAGAGGAAAACCTCCAGGCCTCGCTGAAGGCGTTTCCCGACGCCAAGCCCTACTACCACCACGAGGAGTTGCTGGCGCAGAAGGGGATCGACTTCACGGTTTGCGCCGGGCCGGACCACTGGCACTGCCAGCACCTGCTGGATTCACTCAAGGCCGGCAAGGACGTCTACACGGAGAAGCCGCTGTCGAAGTCGTTGCAGGAGAGCGCCGTCATGGTGCAGGCCGTCAAGAACAGCGGCAAGATCGTGCAGGTGGGCATGCAGCGCCGTAGCGCCCCCAGCCTGATCAAGGCCAAGCAGATGGTGGACTCGGGCCTGCTCGGCCGCATCACGATGGTCAAGGCGAAGTGGCACTGGAACGTCGCCCGCCCTCTGAACAACGAGCCCTTCCAGGGCAAG
Source organism: Candidatus Solibacter usitatus (assembly GCA_016213245.1). Lineage (GTDB taxonomy): Bacteria > Acidobacteriota > Terriglobia > Bryobacterales > Bryobacteraceae > Paludibaculum > Paludibaculum usitatum_A. The sequence goes on from JACRBC010000066.1 coordinate 7,213, forward strand.
GTGGATTGGGAGAGGTTCCTCGGCAGCGCCCCCAAACGCCCGATGGAGCCGCGGCGGCTGCGCTACTGGCGTCTGTTCCGGGACTACTCCGGCGGCAACATGACCGACCAGGGAACGCACCTGATGGACGTCGTGCAGTGGTTCACCGGCGCGCCCGGCCCCAAGGCCGCCATCGGCATGGGCTACGTCGCCAAGAACGAAGGCGCCGAGCACCCCGAGGTCTTCAGCGCCACCATCGACCACGGCAAGTTCCTCACCACCTGGGAGCTCAACTACTGCAACGACTTTGAAGATAGCTGGTCCATCCTCTTCATGGGCGACGAGGCCACCATGCGGCTGGACGACAACGGCGTGCAGGTCTGGAAGGAGCAGTGGAAGGACAACCGCACCCCCATCATCGACGAGAAGGCCCCTGTGCCCATCGAAACCCACATCCAGAACTTCCTCGATTGCATCAAGTCGCGCCAGCAGCCCAACTGCACCGTCGAAATAGCGCAACGCGCCGTCGCCGGGCCGCATCTTGCCAATATCGCTATGTCCGCCGGCCGGCAAGTCAGGCTGGCGGAGGATCTGGTAACGGTAAGCTGATGAAACGAATCCTATTCACACTCCTCCTATCCATTCCCCTGCCGGCCCAGGTCATCAATTGGGGCGTCAAGGGCGGCATCCCTCTCAACGACGCCGTGGAGGCAGCCGGCGCCTTCAAGCCGGTTCAGCACCGCTGGACCTTCGGTCCGGTGATCGAGTTCAACCTGCCGGCGGGGCTGGGCCTGGAAGCCGAGGCGCTTTACCGGCGTGTCGGCTACCAGACTGAGCCGGCCGCCGCGCCTGGAACCGGCCGGCCCGTCAATAGCATTTTCAACTCCAACGCTTGGTCCTTCCCGATTCTGGCCAAGTACAAGTTCCCCGGAGACCTGGCCCGCCTCTACGTTTCGGGCGGTTTCGTCTTCCGCACCCTGAGTGACGTGCCCAACTTATGGGATAGCTCGACCAAGGGGTGGGTGCTCGGCGCCGGGATCCGCTACAACACGAAGCTGATCAAGATCAGCCCGGAGTTGCGGTACACCCGCTGGGGAACGGACCACTTCCAGGTGAACGCCTCGCACGGCAACTCGCTCAACTCGAAGCTGAACCAGGTGGAGTTCCTGGTCGGCATCACGTTCTGACCTAGCGGATCACGCCGGTCAGGGGCGAGCTGGCCGACGCATACAGCCTCCGCTCCATCCTGCCGGCCAGGAAGGCCATCCGGCCCGCCTCCACCGCGTGATTCATGGCGCTGGCCATCATCACCGGCTCCTGCGCCGCCGCAACGGCCGTATTCATGAGGATGCCGTCAAAGCCCATCTCCATCGCCACGCAGGCGTCGGAAGCCGTGCCCACGCCCGCATCGACAATCAGGGGCACGCTGGTGATCTGTTCGCGCATGATGCGCAGCGCGGCGTGATTCTGGATGCCGAGGCCGCTGCCGATGGGCGCGGCCAGGGGCATCACGGCGGCTGCGCCGGCGTCGATCAGCCGCTTGGCGGTGATCAGGTCGTCGTTGGTGTAGGGAAGTACGACGAAGCCTTCGGCCACCAGGATCCGCGTGGCCTCCACCAGCCCCACTACGTCCGGAAACAGCGTCTTTTCGTCCCCGATGACCTCAAGTTTGACCCAATTGGAGAGCCCCACCTCGCGGCCCAGCCGCGCCGTGCGGACCGCGTCGTCGACGTTGTAGCAGGCGGCGGTGTTGGGCAGGATGAAGTACTTCGAGCGGTCGATGTAGTCCAGCATGGACTCTTTTGACTTGTCGGTGAGATTCACCCGGCGCACGGCGACGGTGACCACCTCCGCCCCGGAGGCCTCATGGCAACGCGTCATCTCTTCAAAGCTCCGGTACTTGCCGGTGCCGATCATCAGGCGGGACCGGAACGTGCGTCCGGCGATGGTGAACTGCTCGCTCATGCCCCCATTGTACCCTCCGGCCTGAGCGTGGCCCGGTGCTAGAATCGCAGTGAGCGGGCCCTTAGCACAATGGTTAGTGCAGCGGACTCATAATCCGTTGGTTGCAGGTTCAAGTCCTGCAGGGCCCACCACCCCGCGCACCTGCCGGCCTCAGTTGGTCGCCCCCATGCTCTGGGCCGGGAAGTTGACGGTCACAGTCGGGAACTTGTACTTGCCGGCGATGTAGGGGATGAACATCACCGCCTGGATGCCGGATACCTGGATCTGCACGCGATAGTCGCCGGTCTTGATGGAGCCCAGCTTGGCATAGCTCACCTGCGAGGTGAGCAATCCGAGAAAGCCGGGTTTTAGCGCGCTGTCGTCAGGGGCTTGGGTTTTGCGGTAGACGAGATAGTTCTTCACCTGGCTCTCGGTCCAGTCGTTCACCACCGCGGCGCGAGCGGTCTCACGGGCGCGCTCGGTCACGTACTGGCCCAGCAGCAGAATGCGCCCCATGTCGAGGATGAACAGAATCATGGCCAGCAGCGAAAGCAGAACGAGGGCGCTTTCGACCATGCCCTGGCCGGACTGGCCCAGTCGTCTCCGAGGACTTCTCATACACTCCTCCTCCCCCCTAGCAGGTCGAGCAGATCACCTGGCCGATGTACAGCGTCGTGACCCGAGGTTTGTCGGCCAGCATGTACTTGGCGAAGATCGAGGCGATCTGGTAGTTCTTGATGCGGATGGTGATGTCGGTGGGCAGCCCGGCATTGGGGTTCAACTGGATTTCGACATTGGCGGTGGTGAGCCCCGGAACAACGGTCTTCGTGCCTGCCGTGGGAGTTCCATACAACACCATGTTCTTAACGGCCGTGTCGAATTTGGAAGGGTTCCCCGCGTCGTAGATGGCCATGGAGGCGAACATTGCGGCGTTGGCGACGTTCAACTGGAGCTTGTTGTACAAGTAGAAGGAATACCCGAACTGGTAGACGCCGGCGAAGATCAGCCACAGCAGGCCGATCGCCACGCCGAATTCCAGCAGGCCGCTGCCGCGGCGCCTGCATTTGTGCTGCTGCTGTCTCATGGGACCGTTTCTCCTCCTACCTGAAGAGCACAATCTTGTAAACCGATGTGCCGCTCGACCCGCCCGTGCCGCCGCCGCTGAGATTGGCCGGGCCGATGTAGGTGGCGCAGTAGGACTCATTGCCGCCCGGGCCGGAGTTGGTTTCATAGACGGCCGCCGGGTCCAGCAGGAATTCGCCAAAGCCGATCTCCCTATAGGTGCCGTTGCCGCCCTGGGTGGACTGGTCCGGATCGTCGACCAGGACCGTGACCAGCCGCCGCCCGTTGGCGATGCCCTGCTGGAGTTTCGTCTTGTAGAGCTCCCAGGTGGTCGAGGTCTGGTCGGGGTCCTGGAGCGAGCGGTTCATGATCGCTGTCAACGAGGGCGCCTTGTTGCCCGGCACGGCGTCGACGTAGTCGCCGGCTCCGACAGTCGCGGGCGGGTCGATGCCGTTGGGAAATCCTCCGTACTCGATGGCCTGCCGCAATCCGCTGGTGCCGTTGCCCTGGCCCAGATCCACATAGCCGCGCTGGGCCGGGAACGCGTTGGCTTTGACCCAGCCTACGTCACCGGGGCAATCCGTGGTGCCGGCATTCTTGCCCCACTTCAGCGTGTAACGCTGGCCCGGGATCAAGCCAAAATGAAACGTGTCCAGCGGGTCGTGCGCCGCCGGCGAGAACGGCAGCAGCCCGCCGTTATTGAACAGCGCCGGCTGCTGCAACTGCCCTCCCGTCGCCGAGGCTGAAACCACCACCGAGCCCGGGTTGCCGCTCACAGCCCCCAGGAAGTACAGCGGCACGGTGAACTCCGTGGCGACCTTCACGAAGCGATATGTATTGGTGGCCGTCGCCGTGGCATTGGCGTAGGTGACGTACGAGCCATTGAAGGTGCTGGCATAGGTGTCGGTGACATTGGTGATCTTCTTGGAGTCGAAGTTCACCGCGTTGGGCATGGACGTGCCCAGGGGACCATGCAAGGCCGTCAAGTGGGCCAGGTCCACCCCCGTCCGAGTGCCATCCAGGTTCCGCGCGCTGGCCAGTGCCGCCGAGTCGCAAAATGTCTGCAACTCGTTCTTAATGATGAACATACGGCCGCAGTCGAAGGCCAGGCCGAGCACCCCCGCCATGATCGCCGCCGTGGAGGCGGTCACCAGCAGACTGAACCCGCGCCGCCCGCGCCTGTTGCCCGCGCGGCTCGCAGGAATCCGCAACTTTTGTATCTTCATCGCTTGAGTCCTCTGTGAGGAACTGCCCATCAGCTATCCGAGAGATGGACGGTTAGTCATGACCTGTCCATATATCGCCTATTATTCAGGGCGCGTCCAGGGCCGAGCGGCTCATTCCGGGACACTAAGGCGAATTGACCTTCGATCTTGGGAGAAGCCCTAAGCTGCAGCCTGCGTTACTTCAACCATTTGGAACTTCGGCTTGGACCTTGATATGGTGATCGTGCCATGCAAGCACCCAATCGCCGCCACTTCCTGGCGTCCGCCGCCACTGCGCTTCAACCCCCGGAACCTCGAAAGAAGCAGATGATCGGCATCCAGGTGGGTGCGGTCTCATTCGTCGATGAGGGCGTGGAGCCCGTCCTGGACGTCTTCCAGCGGCGCGCGTCCGTCAATACGCTGTTTGTCGCCACGTTCACATACGGGCGGGGCATCGCCGGCCGCCAGGTGACCGGCCAGCCGCTGCCCGACCACGGCAAGCAGGAGTACGACACCGGCTTCCGCGGCGGGGCATTCCACAACGTCAATCTCAACTACTACAAGGACACCATCCTCAAGGACGTCCGCTCCCGCGACTACGGGGACTTCGACGTGCTCAAGGCCGTCATTCCCCAGGCCCGCAAACGCGGCATGGCGGTCATCTGCTGGTTTGAAGACGTCTGGCGCAACGACGTGCCCCACATCGACCGCCTCCAGGAGAAGGACCTCTACGGCCGCAACGCCGGCGCCCTCTGCTTCAATAACCCCGACCACCGCGCCTGGCTGCTGGCCATGACCGAGAACCTCATCCGCGACTACGACGTCGACGGCATCATGTGGGGCTCCGAACGCCAGGGGGCGTTCTCCAATGCCCTCGGCGCAAGCCACGGCGGAGCGGGCCGCGACCCCGGCCGCGTCACCTGCTTCTGTGACTTCTGCCGCAAAAAGGCCGCCGAACGCGGCATCTCGGCCGACCGGGCCATCGACGGCTTCCGGGCGCTGGAGAGGTTCGTCCGCGCCGGCAGAGCCGGCCAGCGGCCCGTGGACGGCTACTTCGTCGAACTCTGGCGGCTCATGCTCCGCTATCCCGAACTCCTCGCCTGGGAAATGCTCTGGACGGACTCTCTCCGCGAGACCTACGCCGCCATGTACGCCAAAGCCAAGTCCATCCGCGCCTCGGCCGGCGTCGGCTGGCACATCTGGCACAACAACTCTTTCAACCCCATCTACCGCGCCGAACAGGACCTGGCGGAGATCTCGAAGTACTCGGATTTCCTCAAGATCGTCATCTACCACAACTGCGGCGGCGAGCGCCTGGCCTCCTACGTCGATAGCGTGTCGAAGACCCTCTACGCCGACCTGCCGCGCGAGGAAGCCTACGCCTTCCACCAGCGCGTTCTGGGCTACGCCGAGCCCGATCTCGCCGCCATCCCCAAGGCCGGTCTCTCGGCGGACTACGTCGAGCGCGAAACCCGCCGCGCCCGCGCCGGCCTCGGCGCCGCCAAAACCCTGCTCTGGCCGGGCATCGACATCGATATCCCAACCGGCCTCCAGAACAGCCGCTCCACTCCGGAGGGAACCCGAGCCGCCGTCGCCGCCGCCCTCAGCAGTGGCGCCGACGGCGTCCTGCTCTCGCGCAAGTACTCCGAAATGCGCCTCGCCAACCTCTCCGGCGCCGGGGACGCTGTCCGCGAACTCCCGCGTTGATCTGCGTCCATCCTGTCCATCGGCGGCCCCGGCGGCGCGACCCAGCCGGCGCCTCTACCGAGCCGCCCACCGGCAGAAAGCCGCTTAGGATCGAGCGAGGTTGAAGCGGTCAGCCCTTTCGCTGCAAGCGAAGAACTTACGCGTGCTTGTACGCCTGACCTCGGGTATCCAGCGTGACGACGTAGACGAACCTCGCTTCGCGATCCACGGTGAACGGAATGCGCCACCCGCCCACGCGGGACTTGCGTACTCCGGCACGTTCGGTGAGCGGGCTCGGATGCGTCGCTCCGCCGGACGATCGAGGCGGTCCAGTGTCTTTTCCGCTTCGTGGGCAACAATGACGCGGTAGGTCACAGCCCGCGTTCGCGCTCGTATTGGTCAAGAGGCTTGACTCGGCCATCCGCGACATCGGCGAGCCCCCGGTCCAACGACTCTAGAGCCCCGGCGTCAAGCGCCGGACCGTCCGCGTCTGCCGCGCCGCGGAGATTTTCCAACCACGTGCGGGCCAGCTCTGCCTGATCGTCCGGGAGCCTGTCAACGAGCTCGTGGAGCGCATCTCGGGCCGTCATGGCTCTGCCTCTTTCTACAATCATAGCTGACCTCCTCGCCCGGGAATCAATCCTTGCGCCGCCACATTCGGCCCCCATTGGCCGTCGAGGAAAACCGGTACTCCACGTCCGCCCCTACACCCGTCTGCCGCGTCAACTGCCGCCCAGCTTGAACTAAACCGCTGACGCGGTATTCCCGCCCCGTGCTCGCTGCCTGGTGTGGTTCCAGCGGGACGTCTTTGGGCTCACACTCAAGTCGGTTGTACGCGCAACCGACCTGACTTGCCTGAGGAGCCAAACATGAGCCCAC
>JACRBC010000067.1 GCA_016213245.1 Candidatus Solibacter usitatus
CTCGAGCTCCTGGCGGGTCTGGAGGTTGTGGATCTGCCAGAGGTCGAGGTGATCGGTCTGCATGTTGGTGAGCGTCTGATCGATCAGGCGCATGGAGCCGTCGTAGGTGCGGTCGGCCGTCTTGCTGGTGACGAAGACCTCTTTGCGGCGCGACTTGAGGACGAGGCCGATGTGCTTCTCGCTGGCGCCTTTGCCGTAGACGGCGGCCGAATCGATGTAGTTGACGCCGAGATCGATGGCGCGGTTGATGATGGCGACGGACTCAGCTTCCTTGCCGGGGATTTCCAGCGTCGCCTGGCCGCCGAGGCTGAGGATGCCGACGCGGAAGCCGGTCTTGCCCAGGTTGTGGGTGGGCATGGCCTGGTGGGTTCGCGGGTTGTAGGGAAGGGGGTGCTTGCCTGGGGCGGCGGAGGCGGCCGGCAATGCGCTGGCGGCCACGCCGGTACCGATGAACGTACGGCGGTCAATGCGCTTGTCCATTAAAGTAAGACTCCTGGTAGGCCAGTTTACAGCGATTGAGGTGTTGAGGGGGGGATGGCGGGGACGACGGGGCTCGAACCCGCGACCTCCGACGTGACAGGCCGGCGCTCTAACCAACTGAGCTACGTCCCCGCGCTTGCGGTTAACCCCTTCAATATAACATGCGGGTCCGGGGTTACCAAATCCGGCACTTCGTGGCGGTGTGGAGCATCGATGAAGCATGGCTGAACTCAAAGAAGGCTCGAACGCCCCGGGTTTCACGCTGGCGACGGACACGGGCGAGAAACTGAAGCTGAGCGCGCTGGCCGGCAGGAACGTGGTGCTGTACTTCTACCCGAAGGCGGACACGCCGGGGTGCACGGTGGAGGCGTGCGGCTTCCGGGACGCATTCCCGCGCTTTGCCGGAGGGGGCGCGGCGATTCTGGGCGTGTCGCCGGACACGGTGCAGGCGGTGGCGAAGTTCAAGGAGAAGTACGCGCTGAGGTTCACGCTGCTGGCCGATAGCGAACACGCCGTGGCGGAGAAGTACAGGGTGTGGGTGGAGAAGAAGAACTACGGGAAGACGTACATGGGGGTGGAGCGGACGACGTTTCTGATCGGGAAAGACGGGAGGATCGCGAAGATCTTCCGCAAGGTGAAGGTGGACGGGCACGCGGCGGAGGTGCTGGCGGCGCTCGGGGCCTGAGAGAGGAGAGGGGACGGGTCTGGCTCAAGGGGACACTCTGACCCGTCCCAGCGGCAGTTCCGGCCGGATTTCGACCGATGCGCACCCGTGTGGAGCCCTGCAACTGATTGAAAACGCGTAGCGCCTGCGCCGAGGCGAGGGCGGGAGCGGGGAAAGAGAGAAGCATCCGGCTTCCGAATCAGTCGTTTTTAAAGGGTTTTTCGTGTGACTGCGCTGGGGACGGGTCAGGCTGTCCCGGATGGTGGAGGACGCTCAGGTTTCTTTGAGTTCGATGATGGTGGCGCCGTTGCCGCCCTCGGAGGGGCCGGCGGGGTAGAACTTCTCGACGTGGGGGTGGGCCTTGCAGAGGTCGTGGACGGTGCGTTTGAGGATGCCCATGCCGTGGCCGTGGACGACGCGGGCGCGGAGGACGCCGGCGAGGTAGCAGTCGTCGAGGAACTTGTCGACCTCGTCGAGGGCCTCCTCGGCGCGCTTGCCGATGATGTTGAGCTCGCGGGAGAGCGTGTCCCAACGCGGTCCGGGGGTGAATGAGACGCCCTTGGGGAGGTTGAAGCCCTGGGGGGCGTCCTTGAGGACCTCGGTGACGTCGGCGGTGGAGACCTGCATTTTGAGGAAGCCGACCTCGACTTCGAGCGTGCCGGCGGCCAGCACGCGGAGGACGCGCGCCGGGCCGCTGACATCGCGCAGGCGGACGCGGACGCCCTGGCGAATTTCGTCTTGCGGCGCCTGCTTCGGGGGCCTGTCGAGGCGGGCGATGGTCTCGACGGACTCCTGGAACTCGCGCTTGACGCGGGCGGCCTGGCGGAGGGCTTTTTCGGCCTGCTTGCGCTGCTCGGGAGAAGAGAGGACGCTCTCAATGGCTTCGCGGGCCTGCTCGTCGAAGCGTTTGCGGGCCACGTCGGCCTGCTGCTGGAAGTCGCGCAGGCGGGCCTGCTCGCGCTTGTCTAAGTCCGAGAGCAGCTCGCGTTCGCGGGCTTCCAGCGCCGCCTGACGGCGGCGCAATTCTTCAGCCTCGGTGGAGACCTCGCCGATGCGGGTTTCGAGCTGGTTGAGGAAGGCGGCGATGTCGCGCTCGGTGGAGGACATGGCGGCGCGGGCGCGCTCGATGAGGCGCTGGGGGAGGCCGAGGCGGGTGGCGATGTCGAGGCCGGCGGACTTGCCGGGGGCGCCGGTGCGGAGGAGGAAGGTGGGCTCGAGCGTCTCCTCGTTGAAGCCCATGGAGGCGTTGAGGACACCGGGCGTGTTGGCGCCGTAGACCTTGAGCGCCAGCAGGTGGGTGGAGGCCAGCGTGAAGGCGCCGTGGGCGCGGAACTCGTCGAGGATGGCGACGCCGAGGGCGCCGCCTTCTTCGGGGTCGGTGGCGCGGCCTAGCTCGTCGAGCAGAACGAGCGCGCCTGAGGTGGCCGACTCGACCATTTCGCGGATGCGGGCGACGTGGGCGCTGAAGCTGGAGAGGCTCTGCTCGATGGACTGGTTGTCGCCGATGTCGGCCAGCACGTCGTCGAAGATGGGGAACTCAGCCTCTTCGGCGGGGACGGGCAGGGCGCTCTGGGCCATGAGGGCGAGCAGGCCGACGGTCTTCATGGCGACGGTCTTGCCGCCGGTGTTGGGGCCGCTGATGAGCAGGGTGCGGCGCGAGGAGTCCAGCGTGAGGGAGACGGGGACGACGGGCTTGCGCTGGCGGCGCAGGACGTCCTGGAGCAGGGGATGGCGGGCGTTGAGCAGGCGGAGCCGGGGCTCGTCGTCGTTGGTGAATCGCGGGATGGAGCAGTCGAAGTCCTGGGCGAAGCGCGCCTTGGCGAAGATGAGGTCGAGCTCGGCGAGGGTTTGGGCGGCGAGGCGGATTTCGTGGGCGTGCTCGCGGAGGCGGGCGGTCATCTCGCGGAGGATGCGGTGGACCTCCTGGATCTCGTCCTCGCCGAGACGGACGAGGTCGTTGTTGAGGTCGATGGTTTCCAGGGGCTCGAGGAAGAGGGAGGCGCCGCTGCCGCTGGAGCCGTGGACGACGCCGGGGAGCTTGCGCTTGGCGCCGGGGACGACGGGGACGACAAAGCGGTCGTTGCGGATGGTGACGAACTCCTCCTGGAGCAGGCCGTCGTCGCGGTGAGCCTTGAGGAAGCGTTCGAGGGAGTGCCGGATCTCGACGCGCTGGCGCTCGATGTCGCGGCGGATGCGGCGCAGGGCGACGCTGGCGTCGTCGGAGATGGAGCCGTCGGGCAGGATCTTGCCGGAGATTTCGCGGAGAGCGGATCGGAAGTCGCCGATGGAAGCGGCGAGGGCGGCGAGGCGCGGGAAGCGCGCGGCGTGGGGCGCCAGGGCGAGGCGGACCTCGGCGGCGCGTTCGAGGACAGCGGCGATGGCGCTGATTTCGAGGGCTTCGAGCACGGCGCCTTCGATGCGCAGCCGGGCGGAGGAGGCGTCGATGTCCGGCAGGTTCTCGAAGCGCAGGCGGGCAGGGGCCGTACCGGCGCGGGTCTGTGGGCGGGCGGAATCGTCGAGCCAGGCGAGGGCCTCGGCGGCGTGGTCGAGCTCGGCTTCGAGGCGGGGCCGGTCGGTGGAGGGCTCGATGAGGGAGAGCAGGCGGCGTCCGGCGTCGCTGGAGACGTAGCGGCCGAGGAGGTCGCGCAGGCGCTGGTATTCGAGCAGAGCGAGGCTTTCGGGGTTCATACGGGGATGCCGGAGGCGAGGCCGGCGGCGATGCGGCGGGCGCGCTCGATGACGGGAGGCGTGCCGGGGGCCATTTTGAAGGAGTGGAGACAATCGAGCGGCACCCACTCGGCGCCGGCGACGTCGCTGGCGGCGCGCAGCGAGCCGCCGGCGAGGTCGCAGAGATAGTCGACGATGACGTAGTGGAACTCGGTACGGCCGTCGATGTCGGGCATGATGCGCTCGAAGATGGCGGCGGCGCAGCGGGGGCGGATTTCGAGGCCGGTCTCTTCGAGGATCTCGCGGCGCACGGCGGATTCGAGGCGTTCGCCGGTCTCGACGAGGCCGCCGGGGAGGGTCCACCAGCCCTTGAGGGGCTCCTGGCCACGCTCGATGAGGAGCACTTTGCCTTCGTTGAAGACGACGGCGCCGACGCCAAGCAGCGGTCTGGTGGGGTAGCGGCGGGAGGTTGGGGCTTCGGGGGTCACTCGTGAATGACGGACCCTTTCACGTCGAGGCGGATGCGGTAGAGGCTGGTGCGGGCGGTGACGTAGAGGGTCTTGTAGTCGGGGTCGCCGAAGGCGAGGTTGGCGGGCGTCTCGCCCATCTCGATGGTGTGGAGGAGACGGCCCTCGGGGGAGTAGATGGCGACGCCGGCGCAGGCGACGTAGATGTTGCCCTTCTCGTCGGTCTTGATGCCGTCGGGGACGCCGCTGATGCCGGTGATGAGGACGCGCTCGCCGGAGGCGTTGCCCTGGCGGTCGAGGTCGTAGGCGCGGATGAGGCGCTCGTCGGAGTTGGCGACGTAGAGGATGCGGCCGTTGGGCGAGAGGGCGACGCCGTTGGGGCGCTTGCCGGAGCGCGAGATGACGGTGAGCTCGCCTTTGGGGGTGAGGCGGAAGACGCCGTAGAAGGGGAGCTCGCGGGAGTCATCGTTGCGGCCGAAGGAGGGGTCGGTGAAGAAGATGAGGCCGTCCTTGCGGATGGCGAGGTCGTTGGGGGAGTTGAGGCGTTTGCCCTCGAACTTATCGGCGAGAGTCTCGACGGCGCCCTTGCTGGTGGTGCGGGAGAGGCGGCGGGCGTTGCCCTCGCAGGAGACGAGGAGGCCGCGCTGGTCGAAGGCGTTGCCGTTGGCGCCGCCGGAGTTTTCTCGCAGGACCTCGACGCCCTTGCCGGGGGTGTACTTGTGGATGCGGTTGTTGGGGATATCGCTGAAGACGAGGTAGCCGCCGCCGCCGCCGCCGCCTGGGGCCCAGGCGGGGCCTTCGGTGAAGCGGAAGCCGACGGCGACTCGCTCGACCTTGATGGCGGAGAAGTCCTGGGCGGGGAGCGAGAGGGCGGCGAGGGCGAGGAGGGCGAAGGAACGCACCATGACTCCCATTGTAGGGGCCGCCGGGCTCAGCCGAGTTCGAAGCCGGCGAGGGCGAAGACGAGGTTTGGGGGCTGGGCCGTCAGGCTTCGCGGCCCAGCACTTGTTCCTTCCGGATGCCCTTGTGCCGTGCCACACCCCGGAGTATCGCGTTGAGGGTTCCGATGCGAAGGGGGGAATGACGGGGTATCGCGATCCGAAGGTGGCGGGGCGAAGCGGTTTCAAGAATGACGTGGCTTCCAGTCTGGTGAACTCTGAAGAAGTTCCAGTCGCGGCACAGGATTTCGATCAGCTCGTCGCCGCTCAAATCGCGGGGGAGTCTCATGACAAGGCGAGCACCTCATCGCGGATGAGGTGGAGCCGGATGGTGGCTGGTGCTGGACGATCGAAGAAAAAGGCTGAGACGGCATCTCTCACGTTGCCGCGCAACTCGTCCCAGGAGTCGCCTTGCGTAAAGATGGCCTCGGTGAGGCACTCGGCGCAGAAGCCGCCGTCGGCCTCCTGGGTGATCTCGAAGACCAGTTCGCTCATGCTCTGATTGTAAGCCCGGCGCGCGGCCCGGGCGGCTCAGCCGAGCTCGAAGCCGGCGAGGGCGAAGACGAGGTCGGGGCGTTCGGCGACGGGCGGGCCTTTCCTCATGCGCCAGAGCTGGCGCACGGGAGTGAAGCCGAGTTCGGCGGCGAGAGTTCGGGCGGCGGCGTTGGGCTCGGGGATGTCCCAGAGAGCCACGCCGGAGACGCCGGCGCCGAGGACGCGGGCGCGGGCTTCGGCGGCGGTGCGGCAGACGATGGGGCCGAGGTGGGAGGCGACGCGGCCGGGGCGTGCCGGGCCGGTGAGGACGAGAAGGCGCGAGCGATCAGCGCCGAAGGCCTGCCTGTCGATGGCCGGGTCGAATGGGAATTCGGCGCGGGGCGATTCGGGCAGATCGCCCCGCCAGCGCTCGACGACGTACTCCTCGACGAAGCCGAGCTTGGCGTAGAGGGGGCGGCCGAGGTCGGTGGCGTCCAACTTGACGCAGGTGATGGCGCGGGCGGCGCAGAAGTCGAGGCAGCGCTGCATGAGTTGCGAGGCGAAGCCGCGGCCGCGGCACTCGGGCAGGGTGAGGATCATGCCGATCCAGGCGAGAGTGGAAGAGTAAGTGATGACGGTGCCGGAGGCGACGATACGGCCGCCGTCCTCGATACCGAAACAGCCTTCGGGCTCAAGGGTGAGCAGACGCCGCCAGTCGGCCTCGAGCTGGTTCCAGTTGGCGGAGGTGGAGAGGGATAGGAGGTCCGCCAAATCTCCCGGAGCGAGTTGCCGCAAGAACGTCACCCTAAAAGCTATATCGCAAAACGAGCTGGAAGTTGGAGTTGCGGTTGTACTGGCCGAGGAAGTCGTCCTGTTGGCCGCGGAGCAGAGTGAAGGCGCCGGTGAAGCGGAGGTGGGCGCCGAGGGCCTGCGAGTACTCGGTCTTAAGGTACATGCCGCGGGCGTCCTGGCGGACGGCGGTTTCGAAGGCGACGGTGCGGTTGGCGTCCAGATTGTAGGATGCGCGGCCGAGGAAGGACCTGGCAAGGCCGCGGTCGGGCGCGAAGCCGGCCTGGAGGCGGTTCTTCGTGACGGCCTCTCCGGCATAGCCGCCGGTGAAGACCCACTCGCCGTGCTGGCGCTCGGCCTGGATGACGTAGAGAGCATACTCGTCGGCGGTCCTGGTGGAAGAGGTGAACCAGGCGGTCTCGCCCTTGAGCGTGAACCAGCGCAGGGGGACGGCGGCGTCGGCGCCGTACATGCGCATGCGGGCGAAGTAGCGCTGGATGGCGACGCTGGGGCGGGGGGCCAGGCGGAGGCCGGCATCGAAGAGCGGCAGGTGGTTGAATCCATCGAACAGGCTGAGTGAGAGTTCGTAACCGCCGCCGATGTGATTCCAGCGCGCGCCGAGGTTGCCTCGGCCGGGGAAGCGAGAGCCGAGATCGGTGATGGGGATGCCGCTCATTTCCGGCGGCAGACCCACCCAGCGCTGGTTGAGCAGCGGGCCGCGGCTGGGCGTGAAGACGGGCTGCCAGACGGCGTCGAAGGTGTCGCCGCCGCGCTCATAGGTGGCGCGCAGGGCGGTGACGCCGAGGAAGTCCGAGTTGATGACGTTGAGGAAGTCCTTGGGGGCGAAGCGGTCGGTGGGGTTGAGGATGTCCGCCTTGCCCCAGCGGATGAACTGGCGGCCGGCTTCCAGAGTGAGGCCGCCTTTGTGGACGATGGCGCTGAGGCGGCGTGCGGAAAGAGCGGGGCGCTGGAGGCCGCGGTCGGCGAAGTCGAGGCGCAGGGCGCGCTCGAACTGGCGATGGGAGTCGAAGCGCGCGTCGAAGGCGGCGTTCAACTGGAGCCACGGGCGCGGCTTCCAGGACGCCTCCCAGCGGAGGAGCTTCTCGCTGACGGCGCGTCCGCTGTCGTTGGCGGCGGTCTGGGGATAGAGGGAGTTGCGGGTTTCGAAGAAGCCGCGGTGGGTGAACGATTGGCCGCGCGCCGCCAGGACGCAACAGAGCAAGAGTGCGGCGCGGCGGAGCACCTACCGCTCCCGGCGCAGGGCCTGCAGGGTGAAGTTCTCCGGCGAGAGCGGCAGGTTGTACTGGAGCTTCTCGAGCTTCATGACGGTGCGGCTGTCGCGTTCGAGGTCATGGACTTCGAGCATGCGGGCGGTCCAGATGTTCTGGATCTTCTCGATGTCGGAATAGCGAATGCGGCGAATGAGCTTGTCCTCGTTTTTCCCGGCGCCGTAACCCTCGACTTGCAGGAGGACGTAGTTGTCCTTGCGGATCCACAACAGCGTGCGCGAGTACTGGGAGCGGGCGTCCACGCGGGGCGTGGACTGGATCTTCCAGCAGAGGGCGCCCAAGTGGTTTTCCTCGCCGAGCAGCTTGTAAGAGGCGCGGTCGACGTCGCGCTCCTCCAGGTCTTCGAAGGTGAAATCGGTGCCGAAGAAGCGCGTGCGGCGGTCCTGGAGGGCGATGCGGCGCTCGCGGGCGACGGCGGGGGTCCACATCCACTGGTCGGAGGCGCGGTCCGGGTGGTTGTGGATGAGCAGGGCGACGCCTTTGACTTCAGCCGGAGCGGTGAAGCGGAGCACGGCCTTGGACTCGCCGGCGGCGCCAAGACGCTCATAGACCCAGCGCTTGGTGGAGACCTTGCGCCTGGCGTCGATCACCTCCAAGGTGCCTTCGTAGCGCTGCGAGCCGGCGCGAGAGCGTTTCTGGGCTTCGTCGACGATCTGCCGCGCGTCCTGCGCCAGGGCGGGAAGGGCGCACAGCAAAGTGAATGCGAGCCTATTCATATTCGAGGGCCTCCACGAGAGAGCCGCGCACAGCGGACTCGGCCGGGCCGATGGCGCTGATGAGCGCCGCGCCGAGGACGACGGGCAGCAGCGTGGCGGCGATCTGGAAGGGGTAACGATAATCCAGACGCGTGCCGCTGAGATCGCGTTTGGCGACTTCGAGGATGTAGTAGAGATGGACGGCGCCGAGGGCGAAACCGATTGTCAGTCCCAGCACGCCGATGGTGAGCGCCTCGATCCAGATGGTGTGGCGGATCTGGTTGCGCAGGCCGCCGACGGCCCGCAGGACGCCGAGCTCGCGGCGGCGGTCCGAGATGGAGACGGTGAGGGCGTTGACGATGCCGAGGATGGCGACCAGCACGGCGACGGCGATCTGGACGTAGGTGAGCCCGAACCATTGCTCGGTGAGCTTGCGGATGTAGTCCTTCAGCTCCTGGTTGGTCAACACGTAGAAGCGCATCTGGCCGCCGAAGCGGTTGAGGAGGTCCTGGCGGACGGCGTCGCGCGCGGCGCCGGGGCGCAGGTAGACGCGGAAGGCGTTGATGGTGTCGTCGCGCCAGTGGCGGAGGAAGAGCCGGCGATCCAGCAGGATGGTGCCCTGGGTGTCGCTGTAGTCCTGAACCACGCCGAGTACGCGCAGACTCAACATGCCGCCGGGCGAGGGCACGCGCAGGACGTCGCCGAGGTGGACGCGGTGGATGAGCGCGAAGTTGTCGCTGATGACGACGCCTTCGCCGCGGGCGGCGCCGGCGTACATCTCCTGGCGGCGGCCCTCGATGACCTTCAGCCGGACGCGGCGGGCGAGGCGCTCCACATCGGTTGCCACCAGCATCACGGGAGTGCCCTGGTGGATGATGCGCACCGTGCGCACGGCCTGGACCTCCTCCACGCCGGGCACGGCGGCGATCTCCGGCCCGAGAGTGTCGGAGAAGCAGAAGCTGCGCTGAGTGATGCTCTCCGAGCCGGTGATGAAGAAGTCGGGGTTCAACGCCGTCTCGGCCCAGGTGGTGATGGACTCGAAGCTGGACCTGGCGATGCCGCCGAGGCCGATGACCAGCGCGATGGAGAGGGCCAGCGCGGCGACGGCGCCGGAAGTGCGGCGGGGGGCTTGCAGCAGGCTGTCGGCAGCGAGCGCGCCCTCGACGGGGCGAATGCGCTTGAGGGCGGGGCGCAGGGCCTGAGTGAGCCAGTTGCCGAGCGCGGGCGTCATCAACAGGACCGCCAGGATGCTCAGCAAGTAGCCGGTATAAAAGACGGCCTGCTGGTGGCCGTAGAAGACACAGACGACGGCCAGCGCCAGCATGACGGCCGCGGTGAGGCGCCGGGCGCGGTTCTCACCGGCCGAGATGACCTGGACGCGCCCCTTCTGCAGCGCGCGTACGGGGTCCACCTGGGCGGCGTTGCGCGCCGGCAGCCAGCCGGCGATGAGGCTGGTGAGGAGGCCGAGGCCCAGCGCCGAGGCCAGCAGGCGCGGATCGGCCGCGACCTCTTCGGCGCGTTGCGCGACGCCATAGACGTTGCCGATGAGGCCGCCGATGTAGGCCGCCATGCCGCGGGCGATGATGACGCCGAGGGCGAGTCCAGCCAGCGAGCCGAGCAGTCCGGTGATGCCGCTCTCCAGCAGGAACAGGCGCTTGATCTGGCCGCGCGTGGCGCCGAGGGCGCGCAGGATGCCGATCTCGGAACGGCGCTGGGTGACGGCGATGGAGAAGGTGTTGTAGATGAGGAAGAGTCCGATGAAGAGGGCGAAGATACTGGTGACGTTGCCGCTCATCGAGTAGATCTGCAACATGGCCTCAAACTGCTTGCCGCGCGAGCCGGGCGGGTCCACTTGCAGGCCTTCGCCGAGCGCGCGCTGCAAGCCGCGGCGCACGCCGTCGACGCTCGCTCCCGCGCGCACGGTGAGGTCGATGCGGTCGAACTTGCGGCCCCGGCCGAAGACCAGTTGGGCGGCGTAGACGTCCATGATGGCCAGGTTGCCGCCGAAGGCCGAGGCCATGCCGGCGCTCTTCATCACGCCGCGGATGGTGAACTGGCGCGGGCCCTGCATGGTGCGCATGGTGAGCTTGCGGTTGAGCGCCAGGCCGGTGCGGCGGCTGAACTGCTCGCTGACGATGAGCGAGTCGGGCTGGGCGAGGAAGACCAGCGGGTCCTCGATGATGGTGTCGCCGGCGTTTTCCAGGTCGTAGTCGCGCAACGAGCGGTCGCCGGTCATGTCCACGCCGAGGATCAGCAGGTTGCCCTGGCCCTCGATGCCGGTCTGGACGGCGGCTTCGATCACCGGGACGGCGACGGCCACGCCGGGGTGGGCCTGGACCTTTTCGAGGATCTCCTCGGGGAAGCCCGCCTCGCCGGCGGTGACCTGAAGCTGGGTGGCGCCGGCGATCTGGTAGACGGTCCTGTTGAAGGCATGGAGCACGCTCTGGTTGGCGGTGTGCATGCCGACGAAGACGGCCACGCCCAGCACGATGCCGGCGGTGGTGAGCAGCGTGCGCAGCAGGTGCTTGCGCACGTAGGGCCAGGTGATGAGGCGGAGCAGCATCATGAGGCGGCGTTCCGGCTCAGGTCGCCGACGATGCGCCCGTCGCGCAGGGTGATGGTGCGGTGGCAGCTTTCGGCGATGGCGCGGTCGTGGGTGACCATGAGGATGGTGGCGTTGAGCCGCTGGTGCAGATCGCGTACCAGATCGAGGATGTCGGCGCCGGTGGCGGTGTCGAGATTGCCGGTGGGCTCATCGGCGAGGATGATGGGCGGGTAGACGGAGAGTGCGCGGGCGATGGCGACGCGCTGGCGCTCGCCGCCGGAGAGCTCGTCGGGCAGGTGATCCAGGCGCTGGCCGAGGCCGACCAGGTCGAGCAGTTCCCTGGCGCGCTCGCGCGTCTGCCTGCGGGACCAGCCGCGCAAGTGCAGCGGCATGGAGACGTTTTCCATGCAGGAGAGCGACGGGAGCAGATTAAAGAACTGGAAGATAAAGCCGATCTTGTCGCGGCGGACGCGGGTGAGGTCGTCGTCGGCCAGGCCGGAGAGCGTTGCGCCATCGATGGAGATCTCGCCGGAGGTGGGCTTGTCGAGCGTGCCGATGAGGTTCAGCAGCGTCGACTTCCCGGAGCCGGAGGGGCCGACGAGAGAGACCATCTCGCCCTTGGCGATGCGCAGGCTGACGCCGTCCAGGGCGCGCACCTTGCGCTTGCCGTCGAATTCCTTGACCACGTGGGAGAGCTGAATCACGGCCGCGGCCTCTTTTTCTAAGATGCCATGGCGGGGGCGGTCAGCGGCTCCAGGGGTCGAGGACGGAAACGCCGGCGGGCTGGAAGTCGCGGACGTTGCGGGTGACGATGACCAGGTCGTTGGCCAGCGCCGTGGCGGCGAGCAACGCATCCACCACCGGTAGCGTACGGCCAGCCGACTCACACCTGGCAGCCAGGCCGGCCCAGGTTTCCGCTACACGCCAATCGACAGGCAGAACCCGGTCTGAATACTGCCGGAGCAGGAGGTCATAGAGCCACCGTTCCAAGGCCGCGCTCTTACGAGGGTCGAGAGCCCGGAGGGCGCCACGCCGGATTTCGGCCAGGCTGAGCACGCTCACAAACTGGGTCTGTGGATCCCCTTGGCGCAACCACTCCCCCACTCGCGTGTCCGGCCGCTGTTTGGCGCCTTCGGACAAGACGTTGGTGTCGAGAAGATAGCCTTTCACAAATCGATCTCTCGCGGCAGGCTCTTGTCACGCGTGATGTCCCAGTCCTCGCCGCGCACGGGGCAAGCCTGGAGGATATCCAGCAAACTGGGAGGAGGCTTCTTCTTCTCGAACTCGCTCGACCGCACGATGACGACCGTCTCCACGCCGTGGCGCGTGATGGTCTGGGGGCCCGAAGTTTCGGCCAGACGCAGCACTTCGCTGAAGTGCGCTTTGGCGTCCTGCACGCTCCAGGTGCCTTTCCGGGTCTTCTTGGCGCTTTTCGGCATGGCGGTAACCCCCCGCTGATTCTGACCAGACTGACCAGATTTCAGGATATCAGCCCTTGGTCACGGTAAGACGCTCGGGGGCTCCCTGGGCGAGAGGCCGCCGGGGTCGTTCACCCTGGCGCCGGCGGGGGCAGGCACGCTGCCCTGCAACAGCGGGTCGGAGGTGGAGCGCATCCATGCATCCAGGCACCCGCGCATCTGGCCGAGGGCGGCCGCTTGGCCGGGATCGCCGGCCAAGTTGTGGGTCTCGTTGGGGTCGAAGACCAGGTCATAGAGCTGCTCGCGTGGGACGGCCTGGGTGCGCCAGCCCTGGTCCAGCCAGTGGCTCTTGCTCAGTCCGTCATCGCAGTTGGGGAGATTGGGGGTGGAGCGCTGATCGAAGTTGCGGATGTACTTCCAACGCTGGGTGCGGACGGCGCGCTTGGGCTCGTAGGCGGCGTGGTAGGAGACTTCGGCGAAGAGGTCGTCGCGGATCTCGTCGCGACGCCCCTGGAGCAGGGGCAGCATGGAGCGTCCGGTGAGCCAGGCGGGTGCGGGCAGATCGAGCGCTTCGCAGACGGTGGGGAAGAGGTCGAGGTGCGAGACCATGGCGTCGCTGACCTTGCCACCCTGAAAACCGCCGGGGCCGCGCAGCATGAGCATGACGCCGATGCCGTGATCGGTGAGGCTGCATTTCATGCCGGGGAAGGCGATGCCGTGGTCGGTGGTGCAGATGACGAGGGTGTTCTCCTCCAGTCCGTTGCGGGCGAGGCCTTCGAAGATGGCGCCCATGGAATCGTCGAGAACTCGCGCCGCGGCCTTGAAGTTGGCCATGTCCTGGCGGACGGCGGGGACATCGGGAAGCGTTGCCGGAGGGAGCGTGTAGCGCGGGTCTTCCTTCGGACCGGCAACGGGGAACTCGCGGTGGGTCTCGTTGAAACCGCAGGCCAGGAAGAACGGCTGGCTGGGCTTGCGGTTGAGGAACTCCACGGCGGCGCGCGCCGTCTCCGGGCCGCTGTTGTTCCTGCGGGGCAGAATCCCGGCGTAGCCGAGCGAGGGGATGGACTTCTGATCGGCTTCGTGTTGCACGTTGCAGAGCGCGGTGAGGTAGCCGTGGCTTTGGAGGAACGAGGCGAGGTGCTGCTTTGGATCGGTCAAGCGGAAGCCGCGGTGGGCCAGGCCCACCATGCCGCTGGCATGAGCGGATTGCCCGGTGAGGAGCGCGGCCCGGCTTGGACTGCAGGTGGGCGCGGCGCTGAAGGCGCGGCGGAACAGAACGCCTCCCTCGGCGAACCTCCGCAGGTTTGGCGCGGGGACGGCGTGGCCATAGGGCTCGATGTAGCGCCCGGTGTCGTGCGAATGGATGTAGAGGATGTTCGGGCGCCCGCGGGGCATGGCGGCCTGCGCGGCGGATGAGGCGAGGAATTCCCGGCGGTTCATATGATGGTCTCCCGAACCAAGCGGATCAGTAGACCAGACGCAGGCCGAGCTGAACGCTGCGGCCCGCGCGCGCCGAACCGACGATGCCGAAGCCGGGTCCGCCGAAGGTGCGGCCCGGGACGCCGAAGTCGGGATGGTTCATGGCGTTGAGAAACTCCCCGCGCAATTGCAGCTTGCGGCCTTCACCGGGCAGATGCCAGCCTTTCATGATGGAGAAGTCGATGTTGGTCGTGCCGTCGGCGCGGAGGATGTTCACGCCCTGGTTCCCGAATTTTGCCGCAGCCGGCTGGGAGAAGGCTAAGGTATCGAACCAGCGCAGAAGCGTTCGTTCCCCGCCCGGCAGCGCCGGGTTTCGCGAGACGTCCGCCCGCAGCGCGCCGGCGGCCGAATAGACGCTGTTCACCTGCGTGTTGACGGTGAACGGCGGGCCGGATTGCAGCGTCAGAATGCCGCCGAGACTCCAGCCGCCCAGAACGGCATCGGCGGCGCCGGCGAGCGGGTGCGGCCGTCCTTTGCCGAACGGCAGTTCGTAGACGCCGCTGAGCGTCAGGCGCCGGGGGATGTCGTTTTCGCTGGGGCCGTAGTCGGCCCGCCGGTTGTAGAGGTTGGAGTACGTCCCGCCCTCGGCGCCGAGGGCGGAGCCGCCTTCGTCGGTGTTGTTGAGGAACTTCGACCAGGTGTAGTTGGCCAGAAAGCTGTACCCCTTGGCAAAGCGGCGCTCGGCCTTGAACATCAGGGCGTGGTAGTTGGAGACGCCGAGTGAAGGCGCCACCAGGCTCACGTTGGAGAACTGCGGAAACGGCCGGTCCTTCTGGCTGGACTGCGCGGTGAGCAACTCGGGGCGCACCTGGTTGATGGTGAGGTTGGCGTTGGCCAGTTTCCGGGATGCGTTCGCCAGGTAGGTGACCTCGGTGAGTATCCCGGAGAAGTCGCGCTGTAGGCTGAGGTTCCACTGCATGGAGTAGCCGGTGCGGCGGTTCTCCTCGAAGAAAGTGACCGCCGTATTGGCGGTCTGGCCCACCCTGACGGCGCCGTAGCTGTCGTTCAGAGGCGGCTTTGTGGGGCTGTAGCCGGGCACGCCGTTCTGCAAATAGAAGGGGATTGTGACACCGTTGTCGGGTGAGTTGATGGCCGAGGAGAGCTCGTAGCCGAGGGAGGCGGAGGTGGGAGCGCCGCGGTCGAAGGGATGGGCGAAGAAGAAGCCGAAACCGGCGCGCAGCACGGTTCTGGCCGCGCCGAACGGCTTCCAGGCCAGGCCGACACGCGGACCGAAGTTGTTCCAGTCGGTGGACCAGGGCGAGGTCCGGAAACCGTCCAGGCCCATGAACCGGATCACTCCCGGCGTCAGGCTGACCGGATTCCGGGCGGACATGTCGAAACCGTTCATACGATTGTTGATGTCGCGTATGGGCGTGTCGGTCTCCCAGCGCAGGCCGAGATTCAGCGTCAGGTCCGAGTGTGGCTGCCAGTCGTCTTGGACAAACCAGGCGGAGTACCAGCTCACCCGGTTGAGCACCTCGGTCTGCCTGGCGCTGAAGCCGGTGACGGCGCCCGCGAGAAGGGAGGCCAAGCCGTAGCCGGTGGACGCGTTTCCGGGCATCGCGGTGGCCTGAGAACTGAACGTGAAACTGCCGGAGATGGTCGGGTAGTTCTCTTCGTAGTTGTAAGATGGGCGGATTTCAGCGCCGAACTTGAAGGTGTTCCGGCCATGGGTCCAACTGAGGTTGTTGACGTATTGGAGCTGCTCGATGGGGTATTGCCGGCGCTCCTGACTGCCGTTTCCAAGCGCGCGGAAGCCGGTGGTATTGAACTGCGGAAAGGCGGCATCGGGCACGCCCTTGATGCCCAACCGGGAAGGCCAGCCCCCGCCCAGGCCGAAGGACATCTCGTGATTGATGCGATTGCCGTAGGTGAAGCGGAATTCGTTGATCAAGGACGGAGTGAAGACGCGCGTATAGGTGCCGTAGAAGAAGTTCTGGTGGCGGAGGGCGGGCCCGCGCGTGTCGGCGGCGGCGTTGGCCATCACGGTGGTGTAATCGCGGTCGTCGCTGTTGTAGAGGTAGCGGACGCTCAGCCGGTCCTTGTCGGAGAGATTGATGTCGCCCTTGCTCAGGTAGGCGTTGCGGTTGAGCACCATCACATAGTTGGCGCGGTAGTTGTTGGCGCCGGTGACGTTGTCCGGCGCCCGGTTAGGCAGGGGATAGAGCGGCATCAGGTTGGCGGCGGCCTTGTCGAGGCGCCCGGAGGGGATGCGATTGCCGGGGTAGAGGTCGCGGACGGTTTTGCCGCCCTCGACGCGCGTGGTGAGCGGATCATAGACAGGCACCAGCGAGCCGTTGGCGGCGAATGTCGTTGAGAAGTCCCCCTGGCGCTGCGCCGGGGTGGGCACGCCGAACTGATCGGTGAAACCGTCGCGGCGGCGCGAGCCCTCGTAGGCGAAATAGAAGAAGGCCTTGTCCTTCCCGCTGTACAGCTTCGGAACGACGACCGGGCCTCCGGCGGTGACGCCGAAAACGTTGTAGCGCAGGGGAGCTCTCTGCTTTTTCGCGTCGACAACGGGAGCGAAGAAGTTGGCCGCGTCCAGTCGCTCGTTCCGCAGGTATTCATAGGCGGCTCCACGGAGTTGATTGGTGCCACTCTTGGTGGTGGCGACGATCACGCCGCCGGCCGATCCGCCATACTCCGCCGCGAACGAGTTGGACAGGACTTTGACTTCGGCGACGGTCTCCACGGGCGGGTCCGTGTCGAGCTGGCCGATGCCGAGGCGCATGTTCTGGATGGTGCCGCCGTCCATGTAGAAGTTCTGGCTCTGCGTCCGCCCCCCAGCCAGGGAAAAGTTAGGCTTGCCGCCGGAATCGTAGTTCACGAAGACCGCGGCGCCGGTCATGCGCACGATGTTCATGGTCCGCCGGTCGCCCAGGGGCATGTCCTCCACGCTGCGCGCCTCGACGAGCTGGCTCGAGTCCGAGGTGCGCGTCTCCAGCAGTGACGCCTGGGCCGCGACGGTGACACTTTCCGTCACAGAGCCCACCTCGAGAACCATATCCATCTCCAGGTTCTGACCCGTGGTCAGCAACAGGCTGTTGTGGACGGCCCGGCGGAAGCCCGGGCGCTCCGCCGAGACATTGTAGGAGCCGATGGGCAGGGCCTGGAGCGAATAGAAACCGGTCTGATTGCTGCGCGTCCGGTAGGTCTGGCCCGTGGCCGCGTTGATGGCCGTCACTTCAACGCCGGGAACGGAGGCCTTCTGGGCGTCGGTGATGATGCCGCTGACGGTGGCCTGCGGAGATTGCGCGACGGCCAGAAACATGGTGAAGAAGAAAGAGCTCGCGTGGAAGCACTTCAATGCGGCTACTCCTTGGTGGAAACTGCACGGCACTATATACGCGCGGGGGGGACTGCGTCAAGCTCTTCCGGTTTCGCCGCGTCAACGCGAGAGGGCGGCTACGCCCCTCCACAGCAACTGCTGGCCGAGGATGATCATCACCGCCGACAAGGCCACGCGCAGCACGCGCGACGGCACGCGCGTCCCCAGCCAGGCGCCGCACAGCGCGCCGAAGACGCCGCCGGAGGAGAGCGCCAGCAGCAGGTGCTGGTTGAGGTTGCCGGAGGCGAGATGGATGCCGCCGCCGAGAGCGGCGATGGCCAGGCCGAAGACGAGATCGGTGCCGACGATGCGCGCCGGTTCGAGCCTGGTGCATTCCAGCAGCGACAGGCTGGTGAGCGCGCCTGCGCCGGCGGAAGAAAAGCCCACTTCCAGCCCGATGGGGAATGCCAGCCAGGGCAGCGCTCCGGGGCGCTCGCGGCGCTCTGACGCGGCGGCCTTACGGAAGCTGCGCCAGAGGCTGAGCAGCGCGAGCAGGGCGATGATGGCGCCGATCATGGTGAGCACGATGGGCTGGAGCCGGGGGTGCTGGCTCATGCGCTGCAACAGGAGAGTGCCGAGCAGGATGCCGGGCAGGCCGCCGAGGCAGAGGCGGCGCAGCGTGGGCCAATCGACGTGGCCGCGCGACCAGTAGACCAGCGCCGCGGCGGACTTGGTGATGGTCACAAAGAGCAGCGAGGTGCCAACCGCCTCGACCGCGGGGACGCCGAGCACCAGCATCAGCAGCGGCGCCGCCAGCGGGCCGCCGCCCATGCCGGTGAGGCCGACCACCAGCGCGATGCCGAATCCGAGCAAGGCTTCCATGTCAGGCCTCCTTGATGGTGACGGTATGCAGCCCGCATTCCAGCTTGTTGCCGCCCCAACGGCCGGCGCGGGCGTGCTCGCCGGGGGCCGGCTTGGCGGTGCAGGGCGCGCAGCCGATGCTGGTGTAGCCCTGCTGGTAGAGCGGCAGGACGGGTATATCGTTGGCGGCCAGGTAGGCGAAGACCTCGGCCGTGGTCCAGTCGTAGACGGGGCTGACCTTGCGCAGCGTGAGGCCCGCCGGGAAGCGGTGCTGTTCGTCGGGCTGCAGGTTGGCGCGCGTCGGGCTCTGCTCGCGCCGCAGGCCGGTGAACCACAGGTCGTAGCCGGCAAGGCCGGCCATCAGCGGCTCCACTTTGCGCTGGTGACAGCATTCAGACGGCGTGTCGGGGTGCAGCGTAGGCGCGCCGGCGCGTAGGCTCACGGTGTGGAGCCCCCATTGGCGCGTGAGGTGGTCGCGGTATTCGAGCACCTCGGGAAAGTGATAGCCCGTCTCCAGGAAGAGCACGGGAATCTCCGGCCTCCGCGCGCGCAGCAGGTGGAGCACGGCGACGTCTTCGGCCTGGAAGCTGCACGTCAGGCAGGGGCGGCCTCCGGCATCCAGCGCGGTGTCAATGATCCGTGCCGCTTGAGCGAGTGCGTCGCGCATGGTCAGATCCCCTCCCCTTCCACGAAGTCTTCCTCGTCGAGCTTCAGGCCGAAGCGCGTCATGTGGGCCAGCAGGGCGCGCAACTTGCGCCGCTCGGCGGGCGTGAGGGGCGCGTCGGAATAGCGCTGCAATTGGAGTTGGCCGGTCTGCACTTCGCTTTCGATCAAGCCCGCGCCGAGCGTGAGATTGGTGATCGGGTCGATGAGGATGAACCCGCCGGTGGCGCGGTTGTCGCGATAGGTGTCGTAGGGCAGCGCCTCGGCGGTCTCCACTTCGACGCGGGCGATCTCGTTCAACGAAGCAACGCCGTGGAGCCGCGCCGGGACCACGCGCGTGCCGTGCTGCAGCAGGTAGCTCTTGCGGCCGTCCAGCGGCTCGGCGCTCATCCACACCACCGTGGTGTGCAGCCGGCGGGCCACCTGTGGGGCGGATGCCGGCAGCGCCAGCAGGTCGCCTCGGGCGATGTCGAGCTCGTCCTCCAACTCCAGCGTCACCGACATCGGCGCGAAGGCCTCGTCGAGATCGCCATCGAAGGTGACGATGCGCTTGACGCGGCTGCGAGCGCCGGATGGCAGGGCCACCACGGCGTCGCCTTTCGAGACGCGGCCGCTCACCACCTGGCCGGCGTAGCCGCGGAAGTCGAGGTGCGGCCGGATGACCACCTGCACGGGAAAGCGGAACGGGCGGGCCACGGGCGGTGCGGGCGCCTCGGCCGTTTCCAGCAACTCCAGCAGGCTGGGTCCGGCGTACCAGGGCGTGCGCGCCGAGCGCGTGGCCACGTTGTCGCCGTCCAGCGCGCTCACCGGGATGAAGTCCGAGGCGACATGGTCGATCTCGGCCAGCAGCGGGCCCGCCTGCGCGCGGATCTCGTCGAAGACCTCCTGGCTGAAGTCCACCAGGTCCATCTTGTTCACCGTAAAAAGGAGCCGGCGCACGCCCAACAGGGAGGCGATGCGGGCGTGCCGCCGGCTCTGCTCCAGAACGCCTTTCCGGGCGTCCAAAAGGATGATGGCCAGGTCGCAGGTGGAAGCTCCGGTGGCCATGTTGCGGGTGTACTGCTCGTGGCCGGGCGTGTCGGCGACGATGAACTGGCGGCGCGGGGTCGAGAAATAGCGGTAGGCCACGTCGATGGTGATGCCCTGCTCGCGCTCGGCGCGCAAGCCGTCGGTGAGCAGCGAGAAGTCGATGCCGTGGCTGGCGCGATTCACCTTGCTCCTGGTGATCTCCTCGAGGTTGTCCTCCCAGACGGTCTTGGTGTCGAACAGCAGGCGGCCGATGAGGGTGCTCTTGCCGTCGTCCACGCTGCCGGCCGTGGAGATGCGCAGAAGGGGCTTTTCCGCCATTAGAAGTAGCCCTCGCGTTTCTTGATCTCCATCGAGCCATCCTGGTCATGATCGATGACGCGGTTCTCGCGCTCGCTGCGGCGGAACACGGCCAACTCGCCGATGATTCCGCCGATTGTCGCCGCTTCCGACCGGATCGCTCCGCTGCACGGCGTACAGCCCAGCGAACGCATGCGGCACATCACCGTCTCGGGCTTCTCCTCCGGCAACAGTTTGACGTTCGCTTCCAGCGGGATCACAGTGCCGTTGCGGATGACCACTTCCCGCGGAGCGGCAAAATAGAGCGGGACGATTGGAATCTTCTCGTGCTCGATGTAGCGCCAGACGTCCATCTCCGTCCAGTTCGACAGCGGAAAGACGCGGATGCTCTCCCCCGCGTCCACGCGGCCGTTGTAGAGGTTCCACAACTCCGGACGCTGGTTGCGCGGGTCCCAGCGGCCCTCCTTGTCGCGAAAACTGAAGACGCGCTCCTTGGCGCGCGACTTCTCCTCATCGCGGCGCGCGCCGCCGATGGCCGCGTCGTAGCCGCCCTCCTTCAACCCGTCCACCACCGCCCTCGTACGCAGCAGGTGGCAGCACTTGGCCGTGCCGAGCGGGTACGGATTGGCTCCCTCCTCGAGGGCCGTGCGGTTGGTGTAGACCCGCAGATCCGCCCCAATCTCGCGCGTGAAGCGGTCCCGGAACTCGATCATCTCCGGGTACTCGTAGGTGGTGTCGATGTGCAGCAGCGGGAAGGGGATCCGGCCGGGAAAGAACGCCTTGCGCGCCAGATGCACCAGGCAGGAGCTGTCCTTACCGATGGAGTAGAGCAGCACCGGCTTGGCAAACTGCGCCGCCGTTTCGCGGAGGATGTGGATCGCCTCGGCTTCCAGCGCGCGCAAGTGAGAGAGCTGCGGTAGGGCCATGAAAAAGTACGCTAGGAGTTAGCGTACTTCATTCCCATAATGTCTAGCAAGATTAGGGTGTTTGCTTGTGAGTGAGGATTCGCTCGATCGAGGCGAGGGTCTTGGCGCGCTGTCCCGAGCGCCAGGCGACCAGCAGGTCGTCTTCAGACCAGCCGGCGAGGCGTCCGGCGAGGAGAAAGGCGGGTTGGGCGTGGGCGGCGTACTGCCAGCGGGCCATTTCGAGAACCGCCGCCAGCGCGTCCGGCGGCAGTAGTTTGAGGCCTCCCGTTGAAGGCATTTCGGCGTACAGGAGCAGCGCCTTGGCGGCCTCCAGGCGGTTGCCTAGTTCCAGCGAGCCGAGCAGCGGGACGAAGACGGCCGGGTCGACCTTCAGGTCACCATCCTGGTTTTGCAACGAGAAGAAAACAAAGGCCCGGAGAGCGCGGGCCGCGTTGACGCGAACGCCGCCGTCGGGATCCTCCAGAGCGTAGGTCAGGTCGCGCAGGGCGGAGGTACGGTCGGGGAGGTATCCCAGGAGATATGCCGCCGCGGCGCGCTGCCCGGCGTCGTTGGAATTGGCCAAAACGTTTCGCACCGCGTTGGAGTGCATCTCGGCGAGTGCCACAAAGCGCCGCTGGATGACTCGGCAGGTCAGGTGGCGCATCAGGGAGTAGCCCCTGGATAGGTCCTCGGTGAGGTCGTCCTCCCTGACGGCAAGGGCAAAGGCAGCACTGAATTCGGCGTAGGCAGCCATGACGTCAGGCGGCAACGCCGCCTCTTTGTCCGGCCATTCGTGGACAGGGAGGGGATTCGTGCCGGTCTCGTGGATGCCGACGTAGAGGACCGGCTTGCCCTTGTCGCAGCAGAACGCCTCCAACCGCGCGGCCATCACCCCGTCGAGCGCGGCCAGGCGTTCCTCGACGGCGCCTTTGGACTTGGGCAGCGCGTCGCCGGGAGAGACCTGGAGCGCCGCGCGGATGCGCTCCGCCGGGACTTTCCTGAGACCGTAGATCTCCACCGAGCCGACGCGTGGCTGCGCGGCGGCCGGAAGCAGGAGCACCGCGAGGGTGAAAATGAACTTCATCAGTAGAGAGACCGGGCCAGGGGACGACAGGTTGCGAATGTTTTGGAGGGCCCCGCCACCTCCCTGGGGTGGGTGAAATCCAGCATACAGGAAAGCGATCCCGACCGAAATGGCTGACGTCTGGGGCAGATGCCCCACCATAAGGGCTCCTAATATAAATAGGGGCATAAGCAAGTCCAGCGGAATCAGCACATAGGGGGAGGGGGCGGGCAGTCGCCCGATGGCATCCGGCGTGCACTTTGAGAACCGAGCGCAACAATCATGCCCAGAAAACAAGTCACCCTGGATGGGAACGAAGCAGCTGCGTACGTAGCGCACCAGACCAACGAAGTCATTGCCATCTATCCGATTACGCCTTCTTCACCGATGGGCGAATGGTCCGATCAGTGGTCGAGCGAAGGTAAGCCGAACATCTGGGGCGCCATCCCCACGGTGATCGAGATGCAGAGCGAGGGCGGCGCGGCGGGCGCAGTGCACGGCGCGCTGCAGGCGGGCGCGCTGACGACGACCTTCACCTCGGCGCAGGGCCTGCTGCTGATGATCCCGAACATGTACAAGATCGCCGGCGAGCTGACGCCGACGGTGTTCCACGTGGCGGCGCGCAGCCTGGCGGCGCACGCGTTGTCGATCTTTGGCGACCACCAGGACGTGATGAGCGTGCGGGCCACGGGCTGGGCGATGCTGGCCTCCAACTCGGTCCAGGAGGTGATGGACCTGGCCCTGATTTCGCAGGCGGCGACTCTGGAGTCGCGCATCCCGTTCATCCACTTCTTCGACGGCTTCCGCACCTCGCACGAGGTGGCCCGGCTGGAGCAGTTGACCGTCGACGACATGAAGGCGATGCTGCCGGCGGATCTGATCCGCGCGCACCGCGCGCGGTCGCTATCGCCGGACCGGCCGGTGATTCGCGG
Organism: Candidatus Solibacter usitatus; assembly: GCA_016213245.1. Lineage (GTDB taxonomy): Bacteria > Acidobacteriota > Terriglobia > Bryobacterales > Bryobacteraceae > Paludibaculum > Paludibaculum usitatum_A. The sequence goes on from JACRBC010000067.1 coordinate 22,924, forward strand.
CACGGCGCAAAACCCGGACGTCTACTTCCAGGCGCGCGAGACTGTGAACCCGTACTACACCGCCACGCCGGCGATCGTCCAGAAGGCCATGGACCGCTTTGCCGCCGTGGTGGGGCGGCAGTACAAGTTGTTCGAGTACGAAGGAGCGCCGGACGCCGAGCGTGTGGTGGTGCTGATGGGCTCGGGCGCGGAGGCGGCGCACGAAGCCGTGAACGCGCTGGTCGCCGCTGGAGAAAAGGCCGGCCTGTTGAAGGTCCGGCTGTACCGGCCGTTCTCGGCCGAGCACTTCCTTTCGGCCCTGCCGGCGACGGTGAAGTCGCTGGCCATCCTGGACCGCACCAAGGAACCCGGCGCGCCTGGCGAGCCGCTCTACCTCGACGTCATCACGGTTCTGAGTGAAGCGCAGTCGGCGGGCCGGCTGCCGTTTGCGGCGATGCCGAGAGTGATCAGCGGGCGCTATGGTCTCTCGTCGAAAGAGTTCACACCGGCGATGGTGAAGGCGGTACTGGACGAAGCGGGCAAAGCCTCGCCGAAGAACCACTTCATGGTGGGCATCGAGGACGACGTCACGCACAATTCGCTGGCCTACGACAACTCGTTCTCCACCGAGCACCCCAAGACGGTGCGCTGCCTGTTCTACGGCCTCGGCGCCGACGGCACGGTGGGCGCCAACAAGAACAGCGTCAAGATCATCGGCGAAGAGACGGACAACTTCGCGCAGGGCTACTTCGTCTACGACTCGAAGAAGTCCGGCTCCATCACGGTGTCGCACCTGCGCTTCGGGCCGCAGGCGATCCAGAGCACCTACCTCATCTCGCGTGCCAACTTCGTCGCTTGCCACCAGTTCTCCTTCATGGAGCGGATCGACATGTTGAAGTGGGCCGACCCCGGCGCGACGTTCCTGCTGAACTCGCCCGTCGGTCCGGATCAGATCTGGGATCTGCTGCCGATCACGGCGCAAAGGCAGATCATCGACAAGAAGCTGAAGTTCTACATTATCGACGCCTACGAAGTGGCCAAGCAGACGGGCATGGGGTCGCGCATCAACACGGTGATGCAGACCTGCTTCTTCGCCATCTCCGGCGTGCTGCCGCGGGAAGAGGCCATCGAGCAGATCAAGAAGTCGATCGTGAAGACCTACGGCCGCCGCGGCGAATCGGTGGTGCAGAAGAACTTCGCCGCCGTGGACGCCACGCTGGCCAACCTCCACCAGGTGCAGGCGCCGGCCGCCGTCACGGCGACGGTGGACCTGCGCCCGCCGGTGCCGGCGCAGGCGCCCGCATTCGTGAAAGACGTGCTTGGACCGATCATCTTCGGCGAGGGCGACAACCTGCCCATCTCCGCGTTTCCAGTGGACGGGACGTTCCCCAGCGGCACGGCTCAGTGGGAGAAGCGCAACATCGCGCTGGAGATCCCGGTGTGGGACGAGGTCCTCTGCATCCAGTGCGGCAAGTGCGTGCTGGTGTGCCCGCACGCGACGATCCGCGCCAAAATCTTCGAGCCCAAGCACCTGGAAGGCAAGCCCGAAACGTTCAAGGCCGTGGCGGCGCGCTGGAAAGACTACAAGGACCAGATGTATTCGCTGCAGGTGGCGCCGGAAGATTGCACCGGCTGCCACCTGTGCGTGGAAGCCTGCCCGGTAAAGGACAAGACGCAGCCCAAGCGCCGCGCCATCAACATGGAGAACCAGGCTCCGCTGCGCGAGCCGGAGGCGGCCAACTGGGACTTCTTCCTCAACCTGCCGGAATTCGACCGCACCAAGCTGAACCCGACGCAGGTGAAAGACCTGCAGATTCTCCAGCCGCTGTTCGAGTTCTCGGGCGCCTGCTCCGGTTGCGGCGAGACGCCGTACGTCAAGCTGCTGACGCAGATGTTCGGCGACCGGGCGCTGATCGCCAACGCCACCGGTTGCTCGTCGATCTACGGCGGCAACCTGCCCACCACGCCTTACACGTTCAACAAGGCGGGCCGCGGGCCGGCGTGGTCCAACTCGCTGTTTGAAGACAACGCCGAGTTCGGCCTGGGGCTCAGGCTGGCGGTGGACCAGCAGGAGATCTACGCCAGGGAACTGTTGGGCCGCTTCTCGGTGAAGATCGGCGAGAACCTGACCAAGGAGATTCTGGAAGCCGACCAGAAGATCGAGGCCGGCATCTTCGCCCAGCGCGAGAGGGTGGGGGCGCTGAAAGCCCGGGTGAACGAACTGCTCGGCCAGGGCGCCAACGGCAGCGGCAACGCGCTACGCGACCTGCTGGGCGTGGCCGATTCGCTGGTGAAGAAGAGCGTCTGGATCGTCGGCGGCGACGGCTGGGCCTACGACATCGGTTATGGCGGCCTGGATCACGTCCTGGCCTCGGGCAAGAACGTCAACGTGCTGGTGCTCGACACCGAGGTCTACTCCAACACCGGCGGCCAGTGTTCGAAGGCGACGCCGCGCGGCGCGGTGGCGAAGTTCGCCGCCGGCGGCAAGCCGGCCGCCAAGAAGGACCTGGCCATGATGGCCGTGGCCTACGGCAACTGCTACGTGGCCCGCGTGGCCATGGGCTCCAGCGACATGCAGACGGTGAAGGCGTTCCTCGAAGCCGAAAAGTGGGACGGCCCGTCGATGATCATCGCCTACAGCCACTGCATCGCCCACGGCTACGACATGCGCTACGGCCTGGAGCAGCAGAAGCTGGCGGTGCAGACCGGCCACTGGCCGATGTTCCGCTTCAACCCGGCGCTGGCCGTCGAGGGCAAGAACCCCTTTGTGCTCGACTCGAAGGCGCCGTCGCTGCCGCTGGACAAGTACATCTACAATGAGACGCGCTACACCATGCTGGTCCACTCCAAGCCGGAAGACGCGCGGCGCCTGCTGGCCGAAGCGCAGGCCGACGTCATGAACCGCTGGCGCATCTACGAACAGATGGCCGCCATGCCCGGCGCCGCCGCCGAGACCAAGACCAGCGAAGGAGGCAACTAATCCATGTCGATCGACCTGACCACCGGATACCTCGGACTGAAACTGCGCACGCCGCTGGCGGCCTCTTCCTCGCCCTACAGCAAGGACATCGGTAATATCCTGCGGCTGGAGGACGCCGGCGCATCGGCCATCGTGCTGCACTCGCTCTTCGAGGAGCAGATCCAGGTGGAAAGCGGCGAACTCGACCGCTTCCTCACCGAAACCGCGGAGAGCCACGGGGAAGCCATGAGCTACTTCCCGGAGATGACCTCCTACAACTTCGGGCCCGATCCTTACCTGAACCATCTCAGGAAGGCGAAGGAATCCGTGGATGTGCCGGTGATCGGCAGCCTGAACGGCGTCTCCACAGGCGGCTGGATCCGCTACGCGCAGATGATGGAGCAGGCGGGCGCCGACGCCATCGAGCTGAACATCTACTACATGCCCACCGACCTCGAGATGACGGCGCAGAAGGTCGAGGACATGTACTTCGACCTGGTCAGCCACGTCAAAGCGAGCGTGCGCATTCCGGTCTCGGTGAAGCTCGGGCCGTTCTTCACGGCCTTCGCCCACCTGGCCACGCGCCTGGACGCCGCCGGCGCCGACGGCCTGGTGCTCTTCAATCGCTTCTACCAGCCGGACTTCGACCTGGAGTCGCTGGAGGTGGTCCCCAACCTGGTGTTGAGCGACTCACAGGAGCTGCGGCTGCGCCTGCATTGGACGGCGCTGCTCTACAACCGCATCCGCCCGGATCTGGCCATCACCGGCGGCGTGCATACCGCCGAGGACGTGGTCAAAGGCGTCATGGCCGGCGCCCGCTGCACCATGCTCACCTCCGCGCTGCTGCGCCACGGCATTCCGTACATGGGGAAGGTCGAAGAAGACCTGGCCGACTGGATGGAGGAGCACGAGTACGAGTCCATCAAGCAGATGCGCGGCTCCATGAGCTCGCAGTCGGTGGCCGAACCGGCGGCCTTTGAGCGCGCCAATTACATGAAGGTGCTGTCGAGCTACTCGCTGAAGACCCCGGCACGGTAGGAGCCCAATCAGCCGGGGCGGCCTCTCGGGCCGCTATCATGACGGGTATGCGGTTCCCGTTGGGTGCGCGGCCGGTGATGGCAGCCATTATGCTCTCCTGTCTCGCCCGCGGCCAGGCGCCGCTTCGCGGCATCGTCCGCGACGCCAACGGCGGGGAGCCGCTGGCCCGAGTCAAACTCCTGCTCCAGTGCGGCCCCGCCTCGCGGGAGAAGCAGTCCGGCGCCGGCGGCCGGTTTGAAATCCAACCTGCGGCCGATGCCGCCTGTACGCTCGCCGCCACACTGGTCGGCTACCGCCCGCTGCGCATCGAAGTTGAACCGGGCCGCGAACTCGAACTGGCGCTCACGCCCGACAACCTGGCGCGCAAGGACTCCATCGACGTCGCCGCCGGGCCGTTCGAGCTGTCGCAGGCGGCCAGCTCGTCGGAGCGCACGCTGACGGGCGCGGAGTTGAAGAACCTGGCCGGCGTGGTGAGCGACGATCCGCTCCGCGCGGTGCAGGCTCTGCCGGGCGTCGCCTCGTCCAACGACTTTGTGGCGCAGTTTTCCGTGCGCGGCGCCTCGTTTGACCGCGTCGGCATCTTCCTCGACGGCGTGCTGCTCCACAGCCCGTTCCACACCGTGCAGAGCCAGGAGGAGACCGGTTCGCTATCCATCCTGAACTCCGACCTCATCGAGGAGCTGACGCTGCACCTGGGCGCCGTGCCCGTCCCGTACCAGGACCGCACCGGGGCCGCGCTCGATCTCCTGGTGCGCGAAGGCAGCCGCCGCGCGCCCTCCGTTCGCTTCAATGCCGGCGCCGCCAGCGCAGGCTTCATGGCCGAGGGTCCGCTGGGCCGCACGCAGCGCGGCTCATGGCTGGCCGCGGTGCGCCGCAGTTATCTGCAATACCTTCTGCGCAAGACGTCGGCCGGAGATTCGCTCGCTTTCGGCTTTTCCGACGCACAGGCCAGGTTCAGCTACGACTTGAACCGCCGCAACAACGTCACCCTCGGCGTACTGGACGGCCGCTCCGATCTCGACCGCACGCACGTCCGCGACAAGCTGGGCATCAACTCCATCATGAACGGCGATTACCGCGTCACCGCCGCCAATCTCGGCTGGCGCTACTCACCATCGTCCGCGCTGATGATCACCAACCACGGCGCCTGGATGCGCGAGCGCTCCGGCAACATCAACCTGCGCGACCTTCCGCTGGGTGGGGAAGGCTACGCCGAGTGGGTCTGGAATGCGTCGGCGGTGTGGAGCTGGCGCTCGAACGCTCCCCTGCAGGCGGGCTCGTCGATGCGTAGGATTCATGACGACGGCTTCTCGTCGCGCTACAACTTCAACCCGCTGGCGCTGCGCCAGCGCGACGAGTGGCGCGGCACGGCGCTGCGCGCCGGCGGCTTTCTGGAGCAGGGTTGGACGCGCGGCCCGATTTCGCTCACCGCCGGCGCCCGCTTCGACGGCTACTCGCTCGCCGGGCCGGCGGCGGTGTCGCCGCACCTCTCCGCCATGCTGCGGGTGGCGCCGAAGACCAGGCTGCAAGCCGCCTGGAGCCAGTCCGTGCAATACCCGGCCATCATGCCACTGACCATCCAGCGCACGGGCAACGCCGGTCTCTTGCCATTGCGGGCCAATCACTTCGTCGCCGCCGTGGAGCAGCAATTGGGCGAGCGCACGCGCCTGCGGGCGGAGGTGTTTTCGCGCGCCGACCGCGACCTCATCGCGCAGCCGCTGCTGGAGCCGCGCTACCTGGCCAACGGGCAGATCTTCAATCCGCCCGCCAGTCCGAGGTTCGTGAATTCAGTGCGCGGCACGGCACGCGGGATGGAACTGTTCCTGCAACGCCGCACCGCCAACCGTCTGTCCGGCTGGGTCTCCTACGGTTACACGCGCACCGCCATGACCGACGGCGTCACCGGCGCGCGCTATGTGGCCGACTACGAGCAGCGCCACACCGTCAATGTCTACGCCAGCTACCGGCTGCGTCCCAGCGTCAACATGAGCGCGCGCTACACCTACGGCTCCAACTTCCCCGTGCCTGGCTTTCTGAAGCAGACCGGGCCGTTGGCCTACGCGCTTTCCACGGAGCGCAACGGATTGCGGCTGCCCGCCTATCACCGCTCGGACGTGCGGCTGAACAAGTCGTTCCAGAAGCAGTCGTGGCGCGGCGTGCTGTATGTGGAGGTGATGAATCTCACCAACCACGTCAACACGACCTACGATTCCTTCGGCGGTTACAATTCACGCACCGGGCAGGCGTACCCCTCGTTCCTGAAGCTCTTCCCCATCGTGCCGGCGGCCGGCCTGATGCTCGAATGGGACGCTTCGGCGCGCAGGAAGTAGCCGGTTACAGCGCCAGGCAGACCGCGGCCATGATGACCGATGCCACCGGCAGCAGCAGCAGCGCCTTCTTCAACCGCTTGGGGTCGTCGCCGGCGATGCCGCCGATGATGGGCGAGCTGACCACCAGGCCGAGCCAGCCGGCGGTGAGCGCGATGCCCGTGGCCGTGGCCGCCATGCCGGTGAAACGGGCGCTGACGATGGCCAGCGTGGTCGGGAACACAGGCGCCATGGCGATGCCGGCCAAAAAGACCACGCCCTGCGCGGCGGAGGGAGTGGAACTCCGCAGCATCAGGTAGGTGGTCACGGCCATCAACACGGCCGCGCCCACCAGAACACGCTCCGGAGCGACGCTGCCGAGGATGGGCGATACGGCGACGCGGCCCACCAGCAGGCCCAGCGCGAAGCCGAGAGAGAGGATGGTGAGCGCCTTGCCCTCGGCCACGCCTTGCGCGATGAGGTGCCGCACCAGCCAGTTCCACACGCCCACTTCGCAGGCGACGTACAGGAACAGCGTCAGCGACAGCAGAAGCAGCGCCGGCTGGCCGATGAGGGAGCCCACCGCGGAGGTGTCGAAAGCCACCTTGCCGCTCGGCGCCGGCATCTCCGTGATCACGCTCATGGCCAATGTCGCGGCGGTGATGGTGGCGGCAAACAGCAGCAGCTTCGCCGAGTTGTTTTGGAAGATCCGGGCCGCCACCAGCGGCGTCACCAGCCCTCCAAGCCCGAAGAACAGGTTCAGCACGTTGAACATGCCGGCCGTGGTGAGCGCCTCCAGCTTGATGAACGGCGGCAGGCCGTTGGCGCCGTTGACGATGGCGCCGCCGCCGATGCCGAGCATCACCATGAACGCGGCCACCATCAGGTAGCCCTTGGAGGTCTTCAAACCGAGCAGCGCGGCGGCCACCAGCGCCAGGCCCAGCAGCAGGCCGGCTTTGACGCCCTGCATGTCCATCAGCGGACCGGCCAGGAACGAGCCGATCATCAGCCCGATGGCCTGGCCCATGGCGATGGTCCCGTTCTGTTTCGGGGAGAGGGAGAACTTCTTGGAGAGGTCGGGCAGGATGGTGCCCAACATGGCCGCGATCATGCCATAGACAAAGATCGCGAGGATGGCGGCGACAGTCAGCATCAACATAGCAGGAAGATGCTATCAGATTCGCCGCCGCGCGTGGGACTACTGTGCCAGCATCTCGGTCAGCACGCGTCCGGAAGCGCCGCTCGGCACCTCCACGTCGAGCAGCATGCTGAGCGTCGGCGCGATGTCCACCACCGCCGCCGAGCCGTGATAGCGGCCGGGCTTCACCCGCGCGCCCATGAAGACGATGGGCACGTGGGAATCGTAGTTCCAGGGCGTGCCGTGCGATGTGCCGATCTTCTCAAACAGCCAGTACGGCTCAGCCACGATCACCAGGTCCGAGGCCCGCTGGTAGAAGAAACCGTTCTGCACCCGCCGGCCCACCATGTCGCTCTGAGCCAGCCCTCGGCGCAGCTCTTCGCGCGTGAACACGCGCGCGATGTGCGGAACGGCGCGCACCGCCTGCGCGGCCGTGTGCTGCACCTCTTCCAGGTCCAGCTTGCTGTCGGCGATCAGCTTGTGGTCGAGATACGGCGCGTACGCGCTCTTGCCGGCGATCCACTTCGCTTCGCCGTACCTGTCGTTTAACGCCCTGCTGATGGCGTCCAGAACCGCGCCTTCCGTCATGCGCCCGCCCGGCATGCGGCGCGACTGCATCACCTCCGGCATCGGCGCCACGCCGTGGTCGGCGGTCAGCACGAACAGCGTGTTGGAAAGCCCCACGCGCTTGTCGACGAAATCGAAGAAGCGCGCCAGCACCTTGTCGGTGTGCAGCGTGATCTCATGCACCTCGGGCGAGTCCGGACCCTTGGCGTGGCCCACCGTGTCGTTGGCCGAAAAACTCATCGCCAGCACGTCCGTGCCGCCGTTGGCGCCCAGGTTCTCGCCTTCAACGGCCGCTTCGGCGAACAGCTCGACGATGTCGTTGCCGGCCTTGCCCTCGGCCGTCTTGTCGAAGCTGCCGCCGTCCTTGAACTTCTCCACCACCTTGCGGTCGTTGAACTTCGCCGCCCACTCCGGGAACTGTTTGAAGTACCAGGTGGAGCTGACGAAGCGGCCCGATGGCTTATCGAACCAGTAGGCCCCGTCGGCCATGCGGCCGGCGGGCAAGATGGCGCTGCGATCCTTGATCGACACGCCCACCACCTTGGCCGGCGCGCGGCCGCTCATCTTCAACTCGTCGCCCACGGTGGACACCAGCAGGCGGTGCGGGGATGCGCCTTTCTTCCCCTCCACTCCCAGCAGATCCACGCTGTCATCGCTCACGCTGGTGACCTGCTTGCCCGTCGCCCGGTCCAGCCACTCGTTGCCGATGATCCCGCTGTTGGCCGGCATGGCGCCGCTCAACACGATGGAATGGCCCACCGCGGTCACCGTCGGCGCGTGCTCGTAATGTGCGTTGGTGAACACCGCGCCGCGGTCCAGCAGCCGCTTGAGGCCGCCGGTGAATTCCGCACGGAAGCGCGTGAGGTAGTCGTAGCGGAACTGGTCCACCACGATCATCACCACCAGTTTCGGCCGCTGCGCCGCCGCGGGGCGCGGCGCCAACCTGGTCTGCGCACACAGGAGAGAGGCGGCGCAGAGCGCCGAGGCGAGGAGTCGTTTCATTGTTCTCTTACTCGATCACCGCGCCGGTGCCCTGGATCTGGTACGTGGTGACAGGACCGGTCACGCTGGCGGGGTCGAACTTCTTCTTCTTCTCTTCGGCTTCGTGCTTGGCCTGCTCGATCGCCTGTTCCTTCGTCATCTCGATCTTGGCGAACTTGCCCTCGGCCACCGCCATCTTGCCGATGGAGTCCTTCGGGAAGACGATCTCGCCGTCCTTCACCTTGATCTTCACCGCCGCCTTGGTCGCCGGGTCCACCAGCCTCATCCAGCAGCCCATGTTCTCGCAGACCTCGCTGACCTTGCCCTTCACCTGGACGGTCTTGCCGACGAAGCCGGCGGGCTTGGCGGAGAGCTCGGCAATGGGTGTCTGGCTCTTCAGCGTGAGCGGTTTGCCCAACTGGTTGCCCGCCGCGAACACGAGCGCGGCAGCCACGATTGAAGTGATAAGGATGCGCATGTACCCATTATCTCCACCGTGGGGCGTCAGCGCAGGGGTCAGTTCTTCTTCGACCCCGCGCCGCTCTCGCGCGCCATGCGGACCTTGGCGCCTTCCACCTTCTTCTGGAGCTTGGCCACCTCGGCCGGATCGATTTCGCTCGGCGCGTTGGCGTTCCACTCCTGAATCGCCCGCTCCCATTGGGAGATGGCGTCTTTCAGATTGTTCTGGCTGCTGTAGACGTCGCCCAGGTGGTCGTGCACGGTGGGGTCCCGGCTCGTGCGTTCCAGGGACCGGCGGAGCTGCTCCGCTGCATCGTCGAGGCGGTTCATCCGGTAGTAGACCCAGCCCAGGCTGTCCAGGAAGGCGCTGTTGTTGGGCTCCAGCGCCACCGCCTTGCGGATCATCTCCAGAGCCTCCGGCAGGCGCGTGTTACGGTCCGCCAGCATATAGCCCAGGTAATTCAACGCCGAGGCGCTGGACGGATTCACCTTCAGGACTTTCCTGAACTCCTCCTCCGCCAGATCGTACTTCTTCTGCCGCTCGTACATCGCCCCGCGCATGAAGTAGATCGTCTCCTTCTCCTCGCCGGTCTTGGAGAGTTTCCAGGCCTGCTCGATCGCCTTCGCCATCTCGGCGAAGTTCTTCGCCTTCTCATGCATCTGCGCCAGCGATATGTATGCGTCCCGGTCGTTCTTGCCGTCGAGCAGCGACTTGAGCGTCGCTTCGGCCTCCTTGAAATGGCCGAGGTCCACCTGCACCGAGGCCATTACGGACTTCAGCAGCCGGTCGTTCGGGTGCTTCTGCAGTGCGGCCTTGCCTTCTTTTTCGGCCGCGGCGAAGTCCTTGCCGGCGCGCAACGCGTCCACGATCTGAGCTTCAGCCCGTGCCGCCGAGTCCGGATCGATCTCGGCGATCTCGCGGAATGTGGCGACGGCGTTCGAGACCTGCTCCGACATCCTGTACAGCACGCCGAGCCGCTCCAGCAGGATCACGCGGTTGCTCTTCTCGCTGATCGAACCGGGCTTCGTGGGCATCCCGCCCAGAATCTCTTTCAGCCGTGCGATGGCTTCCGGGCTCTTGCCCTCCGCCTCAAGCAGGCTCACCTCGTTGTACTGGACCTCGAGGTTGTTGGGATCCAGTTGCCTGGCCTTTCGCGCGTACTCCTGCGCCTTGCCGAAGTCCCGCTCCTGCCTATGAATCTGCGAGAGCCGCAGCGCGGAGAGCAGATCGTTGGGCTCCTCCGCCGACAGCTCCTCGAATACCGTCCGTGCGGCGCCCAGTTCCTCGGCGGCGAATAGCGCCTGCGCGTAGGCCCGCTTCAGGTCCGTGTTCTCCTTGTTCAATTCCAGCGCCCGGCGATACGTCTCGGCGGCCTGCTTGTACTCCTTCATCTGCTCGTAGGCGGCCGCCAGCGCCGTCAGCGTGCGCAGGCTGGGGTTCTTGTCCGCCACCCGCCGCAGCATCTGGCTCGCTCCCGCCGTGTCGCCGAGGTCGGAGTAGACCATCGCCAGGCCCGTCAATGCGTCCTCGTTTTCCGGCTCGATCCCCAGCGCCTGCTTGTAGGCCTTCTCCGCCGCGCCGGAGTTCTGCGCCAGCTTCTGCAGCCGGCCGATCATCAGCCAGTTGTCGACGTCCTTCGGCGCCTTCTCGCTCACCTTCTCGTATTGCGCGATGGCCTGCTTCAGCATCTCCTCGTTCATCCGCGTCTGCTGGCCTTCCCGGATCCGCGCCGTGTACAGGCGGCCCAGAATGCGCCGCGCGTTCACGTCGTCCGGATTGCGCTTGACCGCCTCCTCAAACTCGTTCACCGCCGACCGGATCTGGCCGGACTGCAAGTACAACTCCGCCAGTTCCTGCGCCAGACTCCCCGTCTCGGGGTCCTCGCGCATCGCCAGTTTGTAGTTCTCAATCGCCTTGCCGACGTACTCGCCGCGCCCGCCGTATTGAGCAGCCAGTTCGGCGTACAGATGCCCCAGCGCGGCATGAAAGTAGGCCGCCGCCTTGGCGTTCTTCGGCTGCGGCGTTCCGGGCGCCTGTGCCGCGGCGGGCGCCATGACGGCCAGAGATAGCACAAGTCCGGCAAGTGCCGGCCGACAAGGGGTCCAGATCATAGAAACTTCCACCCTAACTATATCTGATGTGCCACTGCACCGTCCGGTTGCGAGGTTGCGACTCCCCATCGAATTAGTTCCCCTCGTACCCCCCACTGTTAGACTGAGGCGAAGTGGATAGCCCTGTCCTGAGCCCGCTGTTGGTTGTCGCCGGACCCACCGGAACGGGCAAGAGCCACCTCGCCCTCTCGCTGGCTCGCGAGTTCCGCGGCGAGATCGTCAATTGCGACTCCCTCCAGCTCTATCGTTACCTCGATATCGGCACCTCCAAGCCGCCGCCACGGGATCGCCTCGCCATCCCACACCACTTGTTTGACCTCCTGAATCCCGCCGAGGTCTACAACGCGGGGGACTACGCCGCCGCCGCGCGCCCTGTTCTCAATGAGATAGCCGCCCGCGGCGCGCTTCCAATCGTCGCCGGCGGCACCGGTTTTTATCTGCGCACACTGCTCCAAGGCCTGGCCGAAGGACCCCGCCGCAGCGACAACCTACGCCACCGGCTGGAGCGCCTGGAAGCCAGGCACGCCGGCCGCCTGCACCGACTCCTGTGGCGCCTCGACCCCGAAACGGCCGCCCGCATGCACCCCAATGACCGGAACAAGCTCGTTCGCGCCCTGGAGATCTGCCTGCTCGCCCGGCGCCCCGCCAGCCAGGTCTTCAGCGTGGGCTCCAAGCCGCTGGAGGGCTTCAGGATTCTGAAACTCGGGCTGGACCCGCCCCGCCCGCTCCTCCACGCTAGAATCGCCGAACGCACGATCGGAATGTTCGAGTCCGGCCTGCTCGATGAGGTCCGCCACCTGCTCGCCTCCGGCATCCCGGCCAGCGCTAAGGCCTTTGAATCGATCGGTTACAAGGAGTGCCTGGCCGCGCTCGAAGGCCGCATCTCCGCCGCCGAAGCGGTCGAACTCACTACCATCGCCAGCCGCCAGTACGCCAAGCGCCAGTTGACATGGTTTCGCAAGGAGCCCGGCATGATCTGGCTCAAGCACTTCGGGGATTCGCCCCAGGCGGTTGCCGAAGCCCGCCTCCACCTGTCTGGTTGGCTCTGAACAATATATTCGTATTCCACTACTGTGAGGTTGGTAAACTCTTCGAGATCTCTGATCTCCTTTCCGTTCACTCTTCGTATAGAGCTTTATAGGAGTGTTCACGGTGACCAAAACAACTATACTTGTCGTTTTTTTCTTGACACTTGCCGCCGTCTGCGCGAGCGCAGCCACCTACTCGCTTACCCTCTACCAGCCCGCCACAGTCGCTGGTAAGGAGCTCAAAGCGGGCGACTACAAGCTCTCCATCGAGGACGGCAAGGCAGTCATCAAGAAGGGCAAGGAAATGGTGGAAGCCCCCGTGAAGGTGGAAAACGGTTCGGACAAGTTCTCTGCGACCAGCGTTCGCTACTCCGATGAGGGCGGCAAGTCCGTGGTGAAGGAGATCCGCCTGGGCGGCACGTCCACCAAAGTGATCTTCAATTAATACATTGTTATACTGAGCCACGTGCTCCGGCTGACCGGATTCGCCCTCGCCGCCGTCCTGACCTTGCCCCTGTGGGCCGCCGATACCGTCGTCGTCCTCCCATTCTTCAACCTCAGCAGGTCGAAGAACCTCGACTGGATCGGCGAGAGCCTCGCTGAAACGCTTCTTGAGGCCCTGGCCGCGGAAGGCATCGCGGTTGTTCCACAAGAGATCCGCGACGAAGTCCTGCGCGACCTCAGCGTCAGGCGCTACGCCCTGCTGACCCGCGCCAGTGTCATGGAGATCGCCGTCAACGCCAACGCCGGCCTGGTGCTCCACGGCGAGTTTGAAGCGACTCCCGCGGCCGGCGGCGGCACGTCGAAGGGAAGCGTCAGAATCGTTGCCCGATTCCTGGACGTCAACCGCGTGCGCCGGGGGCCGGAGTTCAACCTCAGCGGCGCGTTGGAGGACCTGTCGGCGCTCCAGACCAGCCTCGCCTGGCAATCCGTCAATTGGCTGGCGCCGCAACTGCCCGTGGCCGAGGACGAGTTCCGGCGTGCCCACCCCCCCGTGCGCCTCGATGCCCTGGAGAGCTACGTTCGAGGACTCCTGGCCACCGCTCCCGACCAGAAACACCGCCTCTTCGCCACCGCGGCACGGTTGGAACCGGCGTTTTCACAACCCTGTTTCCAATTGGGGCGCATCAACATCGTTGCCCGCAACTACTCGGCCGCCGCCGGCTGGTTTCAGAAGGTGGCTCCCGCCGACATCCACTACCGCGAAGCGCTCTTCTTCCTGGGCCTGAGTCGATACTATTCGGGGGACTTCAAGTCCTCCAGTTCCGTGATGCGCAAGGTGGCCGCCATCGTGCCCCTTCCGGAGGTGCTGAACAACTTCGGCGCGGCGCTGTTGCGATCGGGCGAAGAGGGGGCGCTGGAGGCGTTCGCCAAGGCGGTGGAGATCGACCCTGCCGATCCCGTCTACCGCTTCAACCTCGGCTATGCGCTCTGGCGCCGGGCCGAGTACGATCAGGCCGCCGGCAGCCTGCGCGCATCCCTCGAGCGGAAACCAGACGACGAAACGGCAACACTGCTGCTCGGCTACTGCCTGAAAAAACAGCCCGCCCGGCCTGGCGATCCGCGCATGGAGGCTCTGGAACGGCTCAAGGCCGATTACAACGAATCGGCATGGCTGATGCTCAAGTCGATGCTTGCTCCCAAGAACTGACGCCGCCGTGCGTGAATCTTGTTTCACCAGAAAGTCCTGCACGCGCTTACACGGCCATCTAGAATGAAGAGTGATGTTGCTTCGTTTCGCGGTTGCCGCCGTGCTGATTCCGGCGGCCGCCGAAGACCGGCCTCCGCCACCGGTGAAGGCCACGCCACCCCCTCAGCAGCGTTTGAACAGCAGTGCTCAGCGGAATGAAAATGTCGCCATCTGGCTGATCGACACCAACGCGATCAAGGAAGCCAACATCCGCGTGGGGACCAACCCCTCGGCCGTCCGGGAGGCCACCGCGGATGCCCAGTACTTTGCCACCGAGCATGGGCGGCCTCCGGCCGAGACCCTCATGCTGAGGCCCGCATCCCCGCTCACCTCCTGGCATGGCGAGGCGTTCTGGCGCCTTCAAAACAGCGTCTTCAACTCGCGTACCTTCTTCCAGGTGGGCGCGGTGAAGCCGTCGCACCGCAACCTTTACGGGGGACGGCTCACCGGGCTGATTCCCAAACTCGGAGCCTTGACGGCCACCTTCTCGCAGAACGACATTCGTGGAATGGTCAATGGCAACGTGCTGGTCCCTCTAGAGAGCGAACGCACGCCGCTGGCCACCGATCCCGCCACGCGCGCCATCGTGCAGCGCTTCCTCGACGCTTATCCGAAACAGGCGCCCAACCGGCTGGACTTCGACCCGCGCGCTCTGAACACCAACGCGCCCCAGCGCATCGACACCGTCGCCGGGACTCTCCGGCTGGACGTCAACACCGGCAAGAAGGGCAAGCTGCTCCTGTCGCAGTCTCTAGACCGCCAGCGGATCCTCGCCTTCCAGCTTGTCGCCGGCCAGAACCCCGACACCGAGATCCACAGCGCCAATTCGAAGGCAACCTGGGTGTACGCCCCCTCGGCTGCCACGCAGATCCAACTCGGCGCCGCCTTCGCGCGCAATCGCTCCGCTCTCTACTCGGAGCCCAACGCCGTGGGCCCGCGCGTGCGTTACGGCTATTCCATCGAGGAACTGGGTCCCGACAGCATGTTCCCGGTGAACCGCGCCACCAACACCTTCCGCTACGGCGCCGCTGTCCAGCACCAGGCCGGCGGCGGCCGCCACTCGCTCAGCGCCGGCGCCGACTTCGTCCGCTTCCAGCTCAACGGCGTCGAAACCAACAACTCCCGCGGCCAGTTCCAGTTCGGCAGCAACTTCGGCCGCAACTCGATCGACAACCTCCGCTGGGGCGCCCCCAACCAGTACGAAGTGGCCATCGGCGACCTCAACCGCGGCTACCGGAACTGGCTGGTCAACGGCTATTTCGGCGACCAGTGGAAGCTCGGCCCGAAGCTCCAGATCTATTACGGCGTCAGATACATGGTGGACTCGCGCCCCGTCGAGGTCCACGCCAAAGAGATCATTCCCTACCAGACCGACGCCAACAACTTCAGCCCCCGCTTCTCCATCGCCTGGCAGGCCGGCCGCGGCTGGACCGCGCGCGTCATGTACACTACCACCTTCGCGCAGATCCAACCGGCTGCCTACCAGCAGATCCGCCTGAATCCTTCGCTGGTCACCTATATCATGGTGGCCGATCCGAACCTGGTGAACCCGCTCCGCGGCCTCGACCTGAACGACCCCCAGCGGCGCTACGCTCCCACCTGGCTTTCGCCTGACCTCGCCACCCCCTACTCCCACCAGTACAACGCCGGCCTGGAACGCAAGCTCTGGGCCGCCTCCATGTTGCGCGTCAGTTACATCGGCAGCCGCACCTTCAAGCTGCTGAACACCTACAGCATGAACCGCGCCGAGCCCGTAGCCGGTATCCCTTTCACCACGGCCACCGTCAACCTGCGCCGCCCCGATCCCCGCTACTACGACACCAAGACCGTAGTCAACGGCGGCATCGCCTACTTCGACGCCGGCCAGGTCGCCTGGGACCTGCCCGCGCGCCGCGGCCTGCTCGCTTCCGTCTCCTACACCTTCTCCAAAGCCATCGACCAGGGGCCGGACTTCACCTCCACAGCCGCCAACAAGGACGTCCAGTCGTTTCGATCGCAGTGGCAGTACGACTCCTTCGGCGACAAGAAAGGGCTCTCCACCTTCGACTCCACCCACGCGCTGCTGTTCAACTACTCGTGGGAGGTCCCGGCCCCGCGCAACGCCTCTCACTGGCTCAAAGCCGCCACCTCCAACTGGCAGATCTCCGGCGCCAACATGTGGAAGAAGGGCACGCCGCTCACGCTCTACATCGGCAGCGACGCGCCCGGCTTCGGCAACGTGGACGGCGGCGGAGCCGACCGGCCCAACCTGCTCGATCCCTCCATCCTCGGCAAGACCATCGCCCATCCCGACACCGCCACGCAGATCCTCAGCCGCTCCCGCTTCGCTTACCTCACGCCCGGAACCATGGCCGGCAGCATGGGCCGCGGCAACCTCCGCAAGTCGTCCATCTGGAACTGGAACGCCGCCGTCTCCCGCCAGATCCGACTTCCCAACGAATGCGTGGCCCAACTCAGGGCCGAGGCCTTCAACGTTTCCAACACGCCCCAGTTCGATGAGCCGCAGCGCAACCTCTCCTCGCCCGCCTTCGGCAAGATCACCAACACTTTAAACGACGGCCGGGTTCTCCAGATCGGCTTCCGGTTGATGTTCTGATCCTCAGCCCGGCAGATCCCGGCCCTTGACACACCCGGCGCCGGGGCCGCCAGCGCCGTGGCGGCATGCGGCTCCCCGCAGCCTACCACTGCGTCTGGAACCGCTCCTTCTCCTCTTCCCGTTCGATGAACGGCACGCCCTTCTCCATCCATTCGGGCTTGGGCCCGTCTTTCAGGAAGTGGTCGAAGAACTGCTTCATCCGCACCGTGTAGTCCTTCTGATTGTGACGCCGGCGCAGCCCGTGGAACTCGCCGTTGTAGTTCATCAGGTAGACTTCCTTGCCCGTCCGCCGCAGCGCCAGGTACATCTCGATGCCCTGGTACCACGGCACCGCGTCGTCGTTGTCGTCGTGCAGAATCAGCAGCGGCGTTTGCACCCGCCGGATGTGGAAGATCGGCGAGTTCTCCACGTACTTCAGCGGATTGTCGTACAGCGGCGGGCCGATGCGGCTCTGCGTCTTTTCATACTGGAACTGCCGCGGCATGCCCGAGCCCCAGCGGATGCCGCTGTAAGCCGACGTCATGTTGCCCACCGGCGCGCCCGCCTCGGCCGCGCGGAAGCGGTTGGTCTGCGTCACCATGTAGGCGATCTGGTAGCCGCCCCAACTGTGGCCTTGAATCCCGATCCGCGCCTCGTCGACGAAGCCCATCTCCACCACCTTGTCGATGGCCGCCAGCACGCACTTCAGCGCGCTCTGCCCGGGGTTGCCGATGGTGTAGACGATGTCCGGCGCCAGCACCACGTAGCCGTCCGAGACGTACTGGCTGTAGTTGATGCTCGTGCCCGGCCGCGGCTCGACAAAACTGAAGACGCCCTGTGACAGCCGCTCGTAAATGTAGACCATCAGCGGGTACTTCTTCTGGGGGTCGAAAGCCGCCGGCTTGTACAGCGCAGCCTTCAGCGCCACGCCGTCGGTGTTGCGATAGCCGATCAGCTCCGACGTGCCCCACAGGAACGGCGCCATCTGCGCCCCGCCTCCCGTCGCCTTCTTCGGCGCGCTGAAGCTGGAGTCCGTCACGTGCAGGTCCGGATACTCGTCGAAGCGCTGCGCGGAGATCAGCACCACGTCGGCGTCCTTGGCGCGCAAGGCGAAACGATAGTTCTTCGCGCCCCACAGCAGCCGCTGCGGCGCGCCGGTCGCACTCACCCGGTAGAATCCCGACTCGCGCGTATCCTCGCTTTCGGCGCGCAGCGTCAACGGCCTGGCGGAGTCGATCCCGCGGTCGTCGTCCTCGTCGACGGGATCGATCCTCGCGATGCGGAACTGGAGCTTCAACCTGCGGCCCTCGCCCGAGGTCACGTTGCGCGCCGCCCGACCGTCGGCGAACACCTGCCACGCGTCGTAGCGGTCGTAGACGTAGAAGCTGCCGCTGTCCTTCGCCCAACCGGCCTGCCCGTAGGCCGGCGCCGCGTCCGGCGAGTCGTGCTGCTCGTCGTGAAACGCCGCTTTCAACGCGCCGGTCACGTTGCGCGAGGCGCCGTCCGGCAGGCTCATCAGGTGCCATGCGCGGTCGTTGTAGTAGAAGGCGTGCCTGCCGTCGGGCGCAAGCTGGATCGGCCCGCCGCCGAAGCCGCCTCCTCCTCCGCGCAACTGCCGGATGACGTTCTTGCGCTGGCCGGTGACGGCGTCGACGATGTAGACGTCCTGGTAGCTGCCGTCGTAGTCGGCCATGCGCCGCCACGGGCGGTCGTCCAGGCCCACGGCCAGCAACCCGTCGTCGCTGGACTGCACGTTCTGCATATTCGGCGTGGCCAGTTGGACGTACTTCCCGTCGGCGATGTGCCACACGCCGCGATAGGTGCGGTTGCGCTCCTGGTTCACGCGCACCTTCTGCATCGGCTGCACCTGCTCGTCCCGCCAGTGCCA
>JACRBC010000068.1 GCA_016213245.1 Candidatus Solibacter usitatus
CTGGAGATCGGCAGAGTCCATAGTCCCTTAAGCGATGATCGTTTAGCGCTAATGAGTATGGAGCAAGTCACCCATCTTTGTCAAGAACAATATTGTCTTTATTTACAACAAGTTAACCAACCGAGAGAAGAACATGCGAAGTGGCTATCGCGCTAAGTCCCCTTCCTTCCGAGGATGCCCCGCCTTGTGCGGTGCCAGCTTCTCTCCGTACCGTGCGAGTAGCCCCACAGTGTCCGGGCGAAACGCGTCAATCCTCTGCCGCATGAAATCGGCGGCCGCCACCGCATCCCCCTGCCGGATCATGCCAACGATCTGCTGATGCACGGCGGCGCTATGGACCAGGTCATGGCCGACCTCCGGGGAGTCGTGGATCCGCATGATGACGAACGCGAACAACGGAATCACCAGGCTCGCCAGCAGCTCGGGCATGATCGGATTCCCAGAGTACTCCCAGATCTGCTGGTGGAAGACCAGGTCGCCCCGGTAGAACCGCTGCACATCCGTCACCGCCGCCGCGGCCGCCATCTCGTCTGCCATGCGTTGCAGATTCTCGACTTGCTCCGGCTGCGCCCGCCGGGTGAGCAGCTCCACCGCCAGGGCTTCCAGGGCGGCGCGGACCGTGTAGATGTGCTGGATCGTCTCCGGCGACAGGATGGTGACGAAGGACCCGCGGTTGGGGCGTCGCTCGACGAAACCCTCCTTTTCCAACTGGTGGAGCGCTTCCCTGACCGAGGCCTGGGCCACCCCCAGCTCTTTGGCCCACTTGATCTCCACGATGCGATCTCCCGGATTGAGTTTCCCTTGGAAGATCGCCTCGCGGAGGTAGTTCCCCACTCCCTCCTTGACCGTCAAGCGCCGGAATGGGGCTTGCTCTTCTGATTCCCGATTCATTCTACGAGCGATCATCGCTTACATTCTATCGTCCTCTATCGTCGCACAATCCCGCCGTCGTCCACAAGCCGCAGAATTGTCCGCTTCGAGAAACCGGGTGCCGGTGACACTCTCGAGAGATTCCAGATTGGCTCATGCTATCGTAGTCTTCGAAATGCATAGTAATTATCCACCGGAAAAGCCGGGGGCTTTAGGTTGTGAGCCGCTCAAAGCGGCTGAATTGGACCGCTTGCGCGGCCGAGGCCGTCTCGGTACTCGCAATCCGCCGCTTTCCCGAAACTTGTGCGTTGCTGAGCGGGCGCAGTGATCCCGATACTACACCGCAACGAGATTCACGAGTCGCTGCTCCCTTCGACATCCGCTTGAAGCCGGAGCAGACTCCCAGAAATGTCAAACTGCTACTGCCACCCCGGCAAAGCCGGGGGGTCTCCCTTGGTGGGCCAGTGTAGTGTCCACGAAATAAATGGACAGCAATTTCTTTCGTTTCCTGCTCCGCGGACTGGTGCAGCCGGGCTGGATCTTCTCCAACGTCCGCCGGCAGCGGGAGAGTTTCTCCGTGATGGATTCTACCGGCGCGGTCCAGACGAACGGTTTCGGATCCTTGTTCCACGCCGTGAGGAATGCGTCGATGGATGCCTTGAGGTCCTGCACGCTGCCGAAGACGCCCTGCCGGATCGCCTTGTCGTCCAAATGCCCGAACCAGCGCTCGACCAAGTTCAGCCAACTGGAACTCGTCAGGACGAAGTGAAGCACGAAGCGAGGATGACGCTTGAGCCAATTCCGCACATTCGCGTGCTTATGGGTTCCGTAGTTGTCCATGACGAGATGGAGCGGAACCTGCCCAGGGAACTCCTTGTCCAGAGTGCGTAGGAACTTGAGAAACTCCTGATGGCGATGGCGCTGATAGCATTGGCCGATCACCTTCCCCTGTAACACCTCCAGGGCGGCGAACAGAGTCGTGGTGCCGTTGCGCTTGTAGTCGTGGGTCATGGTCCCACAGCGGCCCTTTTTGAGCGGCAAGCCGGGTTGGGTCCGATCCAACGCCTGAATTTGGCTCTTCTCATCCACACACAGCACCAGCGTCTGCTCGGGCGGATTCAAGTACAGTCCGATCACGTCGGTCATCTTTTCGAGGAATCGCGGGTCGCGCGACGGCTTGAAGGTCTCCGCCCGATGCGGCTGCAGATTGTGGGCCTGCCAGATGTTGTTGATCGTGGACTTACTCACTCCCTGACTCTTGGCCATCGTGCGGCAACTCCAATGCGTCATGCCTTCGGGTTTGGTTTGCAGGGTCGCATCCACGATGGCGGCGATCTTATCGATGTCGTAGCTTGGTTTGCGTCCGCGTCCCGGAGCAATCTCCCATAGTCCGTCCAAGCGCTGCTCGCAGAAGCGTTGGCGCCACAGAATGACGGTCTTGCGGTTCACGGACAACTGCTCAGCGATGGCCACGTCGGACTTGCCGTCCGCGGCGGCCAGCACGATCCGGCAGCGCAGGGCGACTTGCTGAGGCGTGCCGTGGGCCGCCACCCACTGCTCAATCTGCTGCCGCTCGGAAGACGATAGCTCGCCGGACAAGGCCATGCCCCAGCATAAGGCAGATCGGAGTTGCTTGTCCAATTATTTGTTGGACACTGCACTAATATATAGGACGAACCTCACGAATCGCAGGCAGTTCTTTGCCGCCACGGGCCGAGGGTTGGCCTGCTCGGCCATGCGGGCGGGTGGCGCTGCTGCCAAGATAATGGGTGGGTGAAGTTGGGACGTGGAGGCTATGGCTCGCCGGCATGGATTCGAACGATTCGCGGTCGGATCGAAGAAAGAGCCGGACCTTGACTGTCGCGTTGAACTGCATCGGACCTTGTGCCGATCTCTGCTTGAAATGCGCTCAGTCAGCGGTCAGTGGTAGTCTGAGCAACGATGTGCCCCCCACGCTGGTAGATTGGAGTCTTGGTGTCTGTTTGGTGTCTGTGGCAGTTGACACCGAGGGAGAATCGCGGCAGCCGATGAGAAATGAGAGAGAGCGTGCAAGTCCTGTGCAGTGCGGATGTTAGTGGCGAACGCCATGTTTTTCAATAAGTTAGCGGACATGCCTGTCTCGAATCCCTCCCTCTCCGCCAGTCCACCCTGCCCCACAGTACCCAGCGATAGTGGCTCTACGCCAGCCAGTCTTGTCTGATCCAGGCTTCCCATTGGGGGCGTTCTACACCCGAGCGCGCCTGCGGCAAGCACAGATCGGAGGATCGGTTGGAACAGCAGGACGGTCCTGGAGCATAGGGAGGCCCTGCTCAGAACCCAACGCCGGACTGTTACCCCCTCAGCCCGCCGCCTCCACCCAGTTCCTGCGCTCGATGAACGTCTCCGGCTCGTAGGTCACCCCGCGCTCCAGCCGCCGCTCTTCTCTTCGCGTCAGCCACAGCATCAGCGGCCCGAATAGCGCCGCCGCCGCCGTCGAGAACGATCCGCACTCCTCGGCGATCTCCTTGCGCAGCTCCCGCGCCTTCTCCGACACCGCCGCGTTGGTCTCCTTCATGTGCCGCTCCATCGCCCACAGCAGCGCCGAATAGGACGTCCGCAGCGCCCCCGCCTCGCGCTCAAACCGCTCCCGCACCCGCAGGTCCGGGTGCAGCCGGTACTTCTTGATCCCCTCCAGCGTCGTCGACACAATCCGGTACAGCGACGGCCCGTTCAACTCGAAATCGCGCAGAAACGCGAAGTCCAGGAACTTCTTCGAATCGTCCTGGCTGATGAACGGGTGCTTCCAATTGAACTTCCACTGCCCGTGCACGTCGGCCAGGTCCATGTCGATCATCCTGCCCTCACCCTCCATCTGCGCGTGCAGCGGCGTGCCCGGCAGCGGCGTGTACAGCATGAACTGGTGGAAATCGGTCTGGTGCGAGCAGGCGTAATCGATCTCCTCGGCCATGTTCTGCGGCGTGTGGTGTTCCATGCCGACGATCGAGGAGCCCAGCACCCGGATGCCGTTCTGCCGCAGCTCCCGCGTCAGCTCCAGCGTGTCCGAGCCGTGCAGCTTCGAGTAGCCCGACTGAGGCGACTCCAGCCCCATCCAGATCCACGACACCCCCAGCTCGATCAGCTCCGCCATGGTGTACTTCTTGATCGCGTTGGCCGACGAGAAGACATAAATCTCCCAGCTCTTGCGCGCCTCCTTCATGCACTCCAGCAGCTCCATCGCCCGCTTCTTGTGCAGCAGGAAGTTCTCGTCCATCATGAAAAACGACCGGAACTTCAGCCGCTTCTCGGCGCTCAGCATCGCATCGAAAATCTCGCGGCCGGTGTTGAAGAAGTTGATGAACTTGCCCTTGCCGCCGAAGAACGCCGACGTCGTGCAGAAGTTGCAACCCATCGGACAGCCCACCGACGGGATGATCGTCGCCGCCGTGGATCCGAGACTCCCCGGCAGCTTCAAGCCCATCACCCGGTGGCCGAACCCCGATGCGATCTCCGGATGCTTCACCGGCGCCGCCGGGTCCTGCCCCAGGTAGCTCCGCATCCAGCCCACGCCCTCGCCCTTCACGATGTGGTCCGCGTCGACCATCAGGTCGAGCCCCGGGATGGAGGTCACGTGCCCGCCGACGACAATCTGCGAATGCGGCGAGAGCTTCCGCGCCATCTGGCACATCTCGCGCACCTTGCCGATATTCACAATGATGGAGCTGATGCCGACCACGTCGTAATGGTGCGACGTCAACTCCTTCTCAAAGGCTTCCTTGGTAGGGAAATCCAGCACCGTCGAGGCGTTCTCGATGTTGGCCTGGATGAACATGATCCCCCACGAACGGTGGAAGATCCGCAGTGAGTAGGGTCCCTGCGCCCGCGTCACCTGGTTGTGATACAGCTCCATGGGGTTGATGGAGCGGCTGCCATATTGGTCGTCTTGCGCGTAGGGCCCAAAGACGGACGTGAGCAACACACGGGCCTCGCGGCCCTTCGGGTGGGTCGGCATCGATTGCCTTTCTCGAAACATACAGCTCGGACAAGGAGCCCCGTTACTCCCATTGTACCGCCGCGCCGCCCAGTCCGGTTAGCGGTGCCCCAGGTACATCAGCCAGCCCAGCCCGAGTACCGTCAGCACGAACCACCCCATCGATGTCAGCCCGTACATCAGCCGCTCCCGGTCCGTCTTCTTCGTCACCACGCCCAGCACCGCGCTGGTGAACAGCGCAAACAGCAGCGTCGCCTCAAAGTGCGAAAGGTTCATCTTCGGCATGGCGCGTCCCCTACTCCTTCCGCCCCGCGGCGATCTCGAACGCGTCCACAATGGCCAGCAGGTTGAACAGCCCCGCCGCCGCCAGGAACTTCGTCCCGTAGTCCACCGTGTGCCCCGCCACGTCCGGCGCGTCGTAGCCGAACATCTTCGCCAGGATGTACAGCAGCCCCGTGGACATGTTGGCGATATAGCCGCCCACGTAGATCAATGTCGTCAGCAGGTCCCCCGTCATCGGCTGGAACAGGTAGCCCCGCATCATGATCCCCAGCAGGAACATCACCACCGTGCACCCGCCCAGGATCAGCCCGCGGTAGGTGCGCTTCAGGTAAAAGTGCCCGCCGCCCGGCACCAGCCAGGCGATGGCGATCACCGGCAGCCACTTGGAAAGCGGCGGCAGCGGCGGATGAAGTGTCGTGACTTTCTCACTCATAGGATCCCTCTCAGGCTAACACGCCCGGCTCACCGCGCCGGTTCGGACGCCAGCCAGATCATCGCCTCCAGCGCCCGCGCCCGTTCGACGTCGTTCACCTTCAGATACCGGTCCAGCCCGCCTGAAGTTTCGGTGAACTTCGTAAAGCCTTTGTCGTCCACCACCACCGTCCCCGCCGCCGACACGTCAAAGTAGCCCGCTCCCGGCCGCAGCGCATACAGCACCGCCGTCAGGTCCCACGTCTCCCGGTCGTAGGGAAACTTCATGTACGCCTTGTAGCCGTCCACCACCGGGTGCTTCGGCGCCCAGCCGAAGTCCCGCTCGATCGACGCCGCCGGGTACTTGATCGTCCTGCCCACCTCAAAGCCGCTCCAGATGCGCGCTGTAGGCCACGTTTGGGCCACTTTTTTGCACGATTTGACGTCCTGTTTGACGTTGTACTCCGGCCCCCGCCCCGCAAAGTCCCCCGCCATCAGTGAAAGGAACATCACTTTCCGCGCCACCAGTTCCCTCCCCCCGGGCGAGTCCAGCAGCCCCGCCAGGTTGGTCGAGAACCCCACCTGGATCACCACCACGCTGCCGTCGGCCTCCCCCTCCAGAACCCGCCGCAAGAGGCCAACTGCATCTTCTGTTTTCTCACTCCACACATGCCGGCCATTGTCTATTGCCTTGCGGGAGTATCCACCCTCGTCCTTCGTGACGCCGTTCCTGACTACCCCGATAGGGATTCCACCCCGCCCGTAGAACGTGTTCACCGCGCTGACATATCGCGCCGCCCATGGATTGTCCTTGGTCACCGTGACCGCCGCCAGCCGGATCTCCCCGCGCCCCTGAAGCCCGTGCAGCATCGCCAGCGCCAGCGCGTCGTCGATGTCGTTGCCCATGTCGGTGTCAAAGATCACCGGGACCGGCGGTCCGGCCATCGCCAGCATGCTGAACAGAACAATTAAGATGCTTGTTTTCATTTCAGTACTCCACTGAAAGTAATGTTAATCCTGAAGCTGGCATGGCCGGCCCCGCCTTGCCCTCAAAGCCCGGCGCCAGCCGCGCCAGCAACTCCTCCCGGCTCAGGTTGCCCTTGCCCGCCTCCACCAGTGCGCCCACCATCATCCGCACCATGTGCTTCAGAAAGCCCGACCCACACACATGAAACACTACTTCATGTTTATCGTGCCAAAGCTTTGATAAATAGATCTTTCTAACCTTGGATGCCCCCAGCGCGTCCTTTTCGTCCGCTGCCGCGAAGGCGCTGAAGTCGTGCTCCCCTTCAAACAGCGGCGCCAGTTGCTCCATCAGCCCCACGTCGAGCGGATATGGATAATGGTAGACATACAGCCGCCGCATCGGCGGGCAGATCTCCGCGCGCCAGATTCTGTATTCGTAAGTCTTTTGTTTCGAGTTGAATCGAGGATGAAATTCAGATGTTACTTCAGTTGTATCCAGTACCCGGATTGCCTTCGGCAGTAGCCGGTTGATGGCCTTCCGGAGATTGTCAACCGGGATGGGGTTCTCCAGTGTGAACGCCGCCACCTGCCCCAGGGCGTGCACCCCGGCGTCGGTCCTGCCGCTGCCATGCACATGGACCGGCGCGCCCTCGATCTCAGCAATCGCCTTCTCCAACCACCCCTGGATGGTAGACAATCCCGGCTGGACCTGCCAGCCGTGGAACTCGGTGCCGTCGTATGCGACAGTGATGCGGATACGCCGCATAGGCTTTAAGCCGGTCTGGAGCCAGGCTTGACCACCGGAATGCCCTGCCCGCAGAGCGGGCACTCCGCCGGATCGTAGGCCACCGCGTCCAGCGTGGCCAGCGCCACGCGCGGCACGCCCAGATCCGCCCTGCCGCCGCTGCGGTCGATGATGCTCCCGGCGGCGAGCACCTCGACGCCGGCCGACCTGAGCAGCTTGATCACCTCGACCGAGCTGCCGCCGGTGGTGATGACATCCTCAATCACCACGGCCTTCTGGCCCGCCTCGACGCCGAAGCCGCGCCGGAAGGCCATCTTGCGCTCCGCGTCGCGCTCGGTGAAGATGTGGCGAACCCCGAGCGCCCGTGCCACCTCATGGCCGATGATCAGCCCTCCCATGGCAGGAGAGACCACCACGTCCGGTTGGACGCCCAGCGCCTCGGCCAGCGCGCGGCCCATGCTTTCAGCGTGTTGCGGGTGCGCCAGCACCAGCGCGCACTGCAGGTACTGGGGCGAGTGCAACCCGCTGGAGAGCCGGAAGTGCCCGTTCAAAAAAGCGCCAGTGTGTCGAAAAGTGTCGAATACGGAGTCGGAGGAGAGTGCCACTTCGCGTTCCAGTCTATCAGGAGGCAAGCTGTGCGATAACATGAACGTCATGCGTCCGCTAGTTGCTCTATTCGTCTCCGCGCTGTTGATGTCCCCCGCCGGGCTGGCCCAGGGGGTCACCCAGGACCGCTATGCCGTACCGCAGCCTCCCGGCAATCTGCTGCTGCGCCACTACCGCCAGGCGGAGGTGGCGCCGGTCAATCTGCAAAACTCCAATCGTCTGGATTCGCTGCTGCGCGGCGGCAAGATCTACCTGTCGCTGGAGGATTGCATAGCCATCGCGCTGGAGAACAACCTGGACATCGAGTTGTCGCGCTACACGCCGCAACTGGCGCAGGTGGACCTGATGCGCGCCCAGTCCGGCGGCCTGCTGCGCGGCGTGCCGACGGCCGTGCGGGCGTCGGCCAACAGCGTGCAGTCGCAGGTGACCGGGGGCGCGACGGGCGGAGCCGGCGGCGGAGCGTCGGCGGTGCAGGGCGGCGCGGGCGGCGACAGCGGGGGCGTGGGCGGCGCGGTGATCACCCAGACCGGCGTGGCGATTCCAACCCTCGACGGGACCTTTTTCAGCAGCGCAACCATGGGCCACCGCTCCTCGCCGCAATCCAACACCATCACCACGGGCACGACCGCGCTGGCCTTCGACAGCCGGCAGTTGAACCTGGGCTACCAGCAGAACTTCCTCACCGGGACGAGCTTCACCTACGTGTGGAACAACTCGTACTTCTCGTCCAACAACCGCAATTCGCAGATCAACCCCGGCTGGAATCCGAACATGCAGTTGCAGATCTCGCAGAAGCTGCTGCAGGGCTTCGGGCTGGCGGTGAACAACCGCAACATCCGGGTGGCGAAGAACAACATCAGGGTGGGCGACCTGACCTTCAAACAGCAGGTGATGACGACCGTGGCCGGCGTGGTGAACCTCTACTGGGACCTGGTGAGCTTCAACGAGGACCTCAAAGTGAAGCGCAAGGCGCTGGAGGTGGCCGAGAAGTTTTACAGCGACAACAAGAAGCAGGTGGAGATCGGGACGCTGGCGCCGATTGAGATCGTGCGCGCCGAGGCGCGCGTGGCGCAGGCGCAGCAGGATCTGACCAACTCCGAGACCGCGCTGCTGCAACAGGAGACGATCATCAAGAACGCGCTCAGCCGGACCGGCGTCTCCAGCCCGTCACTGGCCGAAGCGCGGGTGGCGCCGACCGACACGCTGGCGCAACCGGGCAACGATCAACTGGACAAGCTGAAGGACGCCATCGAGCTGGCGCTCCAATCGCGGCCCGACCTGGAGCAGACGCGCATCAACCTGGAGAGCAACCGGATCGCGGTGAGCGGCTCCAAGAGCCAGTTGCTCCCGTCGCTGGACGTGCAGGCGTCGTTCCAGAACAACTCGCTTGCAGGGAGCGTGAACTCGCTGCTGCCGCCGGGAGCGGCATCGGCGGACGCCTTTTTCCTGGGCGGCTACGGCACCGCGCTGTCGCAGATCTTCCGGCGCAACTTCCCGGACTACTCCATCGGCTTCAACCTGAGCATTCCCGTCCGCAACCGGACGGCGCAGGCCGACTACGTGAGGGACCAGATCTCCATCCGGCAGGCGGAGTTGAACCAGCAGCGGCAGATCAACGACATCCGTGTGAACGTGCAGAACGCGCTGATCGCCGTGATTCAGGCCAAGGCGCGGTATGAGTCGGCGGTGAAGGAGCGGCGCTTGCAGGTGCAGACGCTCGACGCCGAGAACAAGAAGTACGCCCTCGGCGCCTCCACGGCGTTCCAGGTGGTCTCCACGCAGCGCGACCTGGCGCAGGCGCAGTCGGGCGAGGTCTCGGCTCTGGCCAACTACAGCCGCGCGCGGGTGCAACTGGACCTGCAGACCGCCCAGATCCTGACCAAGTACAAGGTGGAGATCGCCGAGGCCAAGGCGGGCAAGAGCTCGCGGCCCATCCAAGCTCAGCCGAACTGAAGCTTGTACCAGGTCGTGTTCCGAAACGGAACCGGGTACCGAAACGGGACGGGTCCGTGCGCATAAGTGCCGTCGAATCAACGAAGTTTGTTTGGCGCGGCTCTTGCATTAGAGTTGGCATGATTCGACAGGGCGGACTCAGGAAGCGTGGCTCGAAACCCTCTTCATTACTCCACTCCCTCTCTCCTTCAACGGACCCTGTCAACAACCTGCTGATTAGTCCCGCACGGGACGCTTCCTGAGTCCATTTTCGAATGCTAAAGGCAATGCTAAAGGCAAAGAGAGATCCTGCCGATGGAGGGTTATCTGATGCAAGACGAGCACAAAGAACTGGCTGAGATCATGCGCTTCCAGCAGAGCCTGCTGCGGCTGGTGACGCGTGGAGCTGCGGAACAGGCCAAGAGCACAGCTCCCGCCTCAGAACAGACCAAACAACTGGAAGTCTGGGTGCGGAAAGTGCATCCGAAAGCCAACTGAGCCCGCTTCGCCCGCCTGCCTGTATCTTCCCGGATTAGTGAACCTTAAACTCCACCGAATCTTTGGCATAGGCTCCCCTTGCCGAATCAGGTACAATTTGACTGATTCATAGAAGTGGAAGCGCATTCAAGAAGCGCCGGCCACTGGCAAGGAGAGGGTCCTCACCGTGAGTCAAAGGAAAGATCCGGCAAGCAGGGACAAACAACAAGGCAGCGGCTTTTCGCGCCGCGGCTTCATGCAAGGCATAGGGGTAACCGGCGCCGTGGCGCCCGCTCTGGCCGGGGCCGAGGAACAGGCGCAGAGCGTTCCAGGCGTGGTCGGGCCGGGCGCGGTGGCGATCACGCTGACGATCAACGGCAAGGCGATGAAGGCCAGCGTGGAGCCGCGCGAGACGCTGCTCGACGTACTGCGCAATCACCTGGACATCACCGGCGCCAAGCGGGTGTGCGACCGCGGCAACTGCGGATCGTGCTCGGTGCTGCTCAACGGCAAGGTGGTCTACGCCTGCTCGATTCTGGCGCTGGACGCGCAGGGCAAGCAGATCACCACCATCGAGGGCTTCGCGATGACGGGCGGCAAGCCGCACGCCGTGGTGCAGGCCTTTGTGGACAACGACGCCCAACAGTGCGGGTATTGCACGCCGGGATTCGTGGTGGCGGCCAAGGCGTTCCTGGACCGGAATCCGAAGCCGACCTACGAGCAGGTGAAGGACGGACTGGGCGGCAATCTGTGCCGCTGCGGGACGTACGTGGGAATCAGAAAGGCCGTTTTGCAGGCCGCCCAGGGAGGCTCCAATGGCTGAGTACAAATGGCCTGAGATGTCCAAGCGGAAGGTGATGGGGACGTCGCCGAAGCGGCTGGACGGCGTGGAGAAGGCCAGCGGCAGGGCGAAGTACAGCTCGGACCTGAACAAGCCGGGGATGCTGCACGCGGTGCTGCTGGTGTCGCCGCACGCGCACGCCAAGGTGCGGTCGATCGACACGGGCGCGGCCGAGAAGCACCCGGGCGTGGCCGGAGTGCGCGTGATCGCGCCGGCGGGCACCGAGATCCAATGGGCGGGCTGGGAAGTGGCCGTAGTGGCAGCGGCGACCGAACTGGCGGCGCGCGACGCGGTGGGGAAGATCAAGGTCGAATACGACCTGCTGGAGCACATCGTCCGGGAGAGCGACCTCAAGAAGGTGAAAACGCGGGTCAAGCCGGCGGGCGAGCAGATTGAGGGCGATCCGGAGAAGGCGGCCAAGGAAGCCGACGTGGTGATGGAGGGCTTCTACGGGATACCGACGCTGACCCACTGCTGCCTGGAGTCGCACGGTCAAGTGGTGGCCTGGACGCCGGACAACAAGGTGGAGTTCAGTCCATCGACGCAATCGGTGACCAGCATCCGCGCCGACATCGCCCGGGCGCTGAGCGTGCCGGCGGCCAACGTGCATGTGCACCAGGACCACATCGGCGGGGGCTTCGGATCGAAGTTCCAGCCGGACCGCTGGGGCGTGGAGAGCGCGCAGTTGTCCAAGCTGGCCGGCGGCAAGCCGGTGAAGCTGTTCCTGGAGCGTTCGTCCGAACTGGTCATTGCGGGCTGCCGGCCATCCGCCTTTGCAAAGGTGAAGGTGGCGGCGAAGAAGGACGGATCGCTGACCTTGTGGGAGAGCGAGAGCTGGGCCTCGGGCGGCGTGGGCGGAGGCGGATCGCCGCCGATTCCCTACGTCTTCACCAAGGTCCCGAACCGGCGGCAGCAGCACTCGGCGGTGAGCCTGAACACGGCGCCGATCCGGGCGTGGCGGGCGCCGAACCATCAGCAGGCCGCCTATCTGACCTGCGCGCCGCTGGAGGACCTGGCGGCGAAACTTAGAATGGATCCGCTGGAGTTCTTCATCAAGAACGCCAACCTGACGCCGCGGCAGGAGACCTACGAGCGGCAATTGCGCAAAGCGGGCGAGCTCGCCGAGTGGAAGAAGCTGTGGCATCCGCGCGGCGACGCGGGCCAGGGCGCGATCAAGCGCGGCCTGGGCATCGGCGTAAACACGTGGGGCGGCGCGGGCCACGATTCCACCTGCCGCTGCACTATTCACCCGGACGGAGCGGTGGAGGTGGAGTTGGGCTCGCAGGACCTGGGCACGGGCACGCGGACCATCATCGCGCAGGTTCTGGCCGAAAGCCTGGGGCTGAAGCTGAACGATGTGCGGGTAAAGATCGGCGACACCAACTACCCGCCGTCGGGCACCTCGGGCGGCTCGACGACGGTCGGCGGCGTGAGCTCGTCGACGCGCAAAGCGGCGCTCAACGCGCTGGACAAGCTGTTTGCCGAGGTGGCCGGAGCGCTGGGCGCGCCGGCGGACCAACTGGAGGCCGTCGACGGCAAGATCCAGGTGAAGGGCAACGCGGCCAAGAGCCTGACGTGGAAGGCGGCCTGCCAGAAGCTGGGCGTGAAGACCATCTCGGAGACGGGCGCCAACGTGCCGGCGCAGGCGGCCAAGGAGGGCTTGAACACGGGCGGCGTCGGCGGCGTGCAGATCGCCGACGTCAGCGTCGACGTGGAGACGGGCGTCGTCAAGATGAACCGCCTGGTGGCCGTGCAGGACTGCGGCCACATCATCAACCCGAAGACGGCGGAGAGCCAGGTGATGGGGGCCTGCATCATGTCGATCTGCGGGGCGCTGATGGAAGAGCGCATTGTGGACGAGGTGACGGGGCGCGTGCTGAACTCCGATTTCGACACCTACAAGCTGGCCGGCATCAAGGACATCGGGGAGATCCTGGTGCACCTGGAGATCGACGAGCTGAACTACAAGCGCGGGGTGATCGGGCTGGGCGAGCCGCCGGCCGTGGGCGGCGCGGCGGCGATCTCGAACGCCGTGGCCAACGCCATCGGCGTGCGGGTGCCGGTGGCGCCGATGACGCCGATGAACGTGCTGAACGCGCTGAACGGGAGGAAAAGCTGATGCAACCCTTCGAATACGCAAGCCCCAAGACGTTGAAGGAGGCGCTGGCGCTGCTGGGCGCAAGCTGGGCCGACGCCGCCGTACTGGCTGGAGGCACCGACCTGCTGGGCCTGATGAAGGACGGCGTGGCGGCTCCGAAGCGGGTGGTCAACATCAAGGAGATCGCCGAGCTGAAGGGCATCGCCGCAACGCCCAAGGGCCTCAGGATCGGGGCTCTGGCGACAGTGGACGAGATGCTGACCAGCCCCGCGCTGCGAGCCTTCCCGGCGCTGACCGAGGCGGCGCGCGGCGTCTCGAGCGCGCAGATCCGCAACATGGGCACGCTCGGCGGCGACCTGTGCCAGCGGCCGAGGTGCTGGTACTTCCGCGCGGGCTTCGGGCTGATCCCCACACACGCGGGCAAGAACCTGGTGACCGAGGGCGACAGCCGCTACCACGCGATTCTGGGCGGCGGTCCGGCGCAGTTTGTCTCGGCGTCCAGCTTCGGTCCGGCGCTGGTGGCGCTGAACGCCAAGGTGCTGGTGGCCTCCTCGGCCGGCACGCGGGAAGTGGAGGCGGCGAAGTTCTTCGTCGCGCCGCTGAACAACGACGCGCGGGAGACGGCGCTGCTGCCGAACGAGATCGTCACCGGCGTGTTGATTCCCACCGCTAGCGGCGTGAAGAACGCGACCTATGAGGTACGGCAGAAGGACGCGCTGGACTGGCCGCTGGCCACCGCCAGCGTGGCGTTGACCATGAAGGGCTCGACGGTGGCCAGCGCGAAGATCGTGCTGGGCCACGTGGGTCCGACACCGTACACGGCCGAGGCGGCGGCGCAGTCGCTGGCCGGCAAGGCCATTACGGCCGAGACAGCCGCAGCGGCCGGGAAGGCGGCGGTGGGGCCGGCGAAGCCCCTGAAGGACAACGCCTACAAGGTGCAGATCGCTGCAGTAGCGGTGAAGCGCGCGCTGCTGGCGGCGGCGGGCGTGAAGAGCTAAGGAGCGAAGGAGGCGCTGATGGCGATCAACAACGGTGAACGCGCCGGGCTGACGCGGATCGGCGACGATCGCTGCGAGAACCTGCGCTGGAAGGGCCTGTATGTCGAAGCCGAGTGGGACCCCACGGTCCCGCACGGCAACGACCGGGCCTTCTGGTGCGACAAGACGCAGATCTGCATCGGGCCGGACAACGTGGTGGTGGACGAGTACGAGTGCAACGAGACGCGGAGCTGCTACCGGGAGCTGTAGGCTCCTGAGGCGCACGAGGCTACACTGGAATGATGCCGGATTCGAAGAGTGGGAAGCGGCAGGTCGCTCTGCTTTACAAAGGCCGTCTTCAGGACGCCAGTCGTGCGGTGGATATCGGATTCTGGCAATCCCAGGGGTCGAAGGCGATCTTGGATGCCGCCTGGGAACTCGTCGAGGACGCTTGGCGTTGGAAGAACCTGGACCTGAATGAACTCCGACTTCAGAGAACTGTTGTCCATATTCAACACGGCAGGAGTTAGATACCTGATCGTGGGCGGCCACGCGGTGATGCTTTACACCCAGCCGAGGTACACGAAGGACTATGACCTTTGGGTGGACCCGTCGCCCGAAAACGCGAGAGCCGTGTTTCAAGCTCTTGCAGAGTTCGGCGCACCGCTGGGCGAGACGTCGCCGGAAGAGTTCGCGGTGCCTGACCTGGTCTTCATGATGGGCGTCGCTCCGGCGAAGATTGACGTGATGACTTCGATCAGCGGCGTGCAGTTCGCAGAAGCGTGGGAACGACGCCAACGGGTGGCGTGCAACGACATTGAGGCGTGGTTCATCCACCGGGAGGACCTCATCCGCAACAAACGTGCGGCCGGGCGGCCGCAGGATCTGGTGGACGCCGACCTGCTGGAGGGCAAGGGTTGAGCCTGGGCCTGCCGGGCAGTCATTCCGCTGACAACCCCGAATGATAAACTGGCGTTCGAATCAGGGCCGCCTGAGGAGGACGCATATGCTTTCCCAACTGAAACAGATCGCCGTTTTGATGTTGCTGGCGGCGGTAACGGTGAGCGGGCAGTCGTTCACGGCGAGCGTGGTGGGCAACGTCACCGATTCGTCCGGCGCGGCGATTCCCAACGTGCGCATCGTGGCCATCAAC
This sequence comes from Candidatus Solibacter usitatus, assembly GCA_016213245.1. Taxonomy (GTDB): domain Bacteria; phylum Acidobacteriota; class Terriglobia; order Bryobacterales; family Bryobacteraceae; genus Paludibaculum; species Paludibaculum usitatum_A. Next base: position 15,326 of record JACRBC010000068.1, read on the forward strand.
ACCGCCACCAACGCCAAGGCGGAAGGACGCAGCGACGGCACGGGGCGCTACGTGGTGGCGCAGGTGCAGCCGGGCGTGTACACGCTGGAAGCGGCGGCGGCGGGCTTTAAGAAGTTCGTGCAAAGCCGCGTCGAGCTGGCGGTGGGGCAGCAGGCCAAGATCGACATCGGGATGGCGGTGGGCGAGATCACCGAGAACGTGACGGTGGAGGCGACGGTGTCGACGATCGAGACGACGACGTCGACGATCGGCAAGGTGGTGTCGAACAAGGCGATTCTGAACCTGCCGCTGAACTCGCGCAACATCTATTCGCTGATCTACCTGACGCCCGGCGTGGCAGGCTCCATCGGGAACAACTACAACAGCATGAGCTACTCCATCAACGGGGCGCGGGCGTCGATGATGGACACGCTGATCGACGGGGCGACGGCGTCGCACCCGACGGTGCAGGGCTATTCGGGGATCTCGGCGTTTCCGAGCGTCGACGCGATCGGGGAGTTCAAGGTGCTGGGCGCGAACTTCCAGGCCGAGTACGGGCGGACGGCCGGCAGCGTGCTGAACGTGGTGTACAAGTCGGGCACCAACGACTTCCACGGCACGGCCTACGAGTTCCTGCGCAACTCGAAGCTGGACGCCAACACGTTCTACAACAACGTGCGGGGCCTGCCGCTCTCGAGTTTCAAGCGGAGCCAGTACGGGGGCACGTTCGGCGGGCCGGTGAAGCGCGACCGGACGTTCTTCATGAGCTCGTACGAAGGCCTTCGGCAGCGCAACTTCAGTTCAAGGACGTCGACTGTGCCCACGGCGCTGGAGCGTGCCGGCAATTTCACGCAGACGTTCGCGGGAGCGAACAACCCGGTGGTGATCTACGACCCATGGACGACGCGGGCGAGCGGCAGCGCGTTTGTGCGGGATGCGTTTCCGGGCAACGTGGTGCCGGCGGGACGTCAGGACAAGGTCGGCCAGAACTACACGAAGTACTACCCGCAGCCGAACACGCAGGGGGCGGCTTACACCAACGCCAACAACTACTACAACCAGGGATCGTCCACTTTGGATATCGACCAGATCGACGGGCGGTTCGACCACAGCTTCACGTCGAACCAGCGGCTGTTCGTGCGCTACTCCTACCGCAACCAGGACAGCCTTCCGGCCGTGCTGTGGCCGGCGGAGCTGAAGGCGGCCGAGACCACCAACAACGAGCGCAACCGCATGCACAACGGGGTGATCGACTACACGGCAACGCCGAACGCGACGACGGTGCTGTCGGTGCGCGGAGGGCTGGCGCGCAGTCTGTATTTCTACGAGAACCTGGGGCTGGGCTTTCTGGCGTCGTCGCTGGGATTGCCGGCGGCGCTGGACACGGCGGGCGGCTTGTCGATGTTCCCACAGCTTTCCGCATCGGGCTACACGACGCTGGGCAACCAGGACAACCGCTACAACGCATTCATGACCTACACGCTGGCCGGCAGCATGACGAAGCTCAAGGGCGCGCACACGTTAAAGGCAGGCTACGACGGGAGGCTGATCCGGGTGAACAATCGGGAGTCGCGGGCGACGTCGGGCACGTTCGCATTCACGGCCGGATTCACGCAGGGGCCGAATCCGAACACGGCGGCGTCCAACCGCGGCAACTCCATCGCCAGCCTGCTGCTGGGAACGGGGAGCAGCGGATCGCTGATCCAGAGCTTCAAGGACGCCGCGGCGCAGAGCGTGTACACGGCGCTGTACTTCCAGGACGACTGGCGGATTACCAAGAAGCTGACGCTCAACCTGGGCCTGCGCTACGACCTGGACACGCCGCGGACGGAGCGCTACAACCGGATGAACTACTTCGACCCGGCGGCGCGTTCTCCGCTGGCGGACAAGGCGCCTGGCTACTCGAACCTGCGGGGCGGACTGGTGTTTGTGGGAGTGAACGGGCAGCCGCGCACGCAGTACATCATGGACACCAACAATCTGGCGCCGCGCATCGGTTTTGCTTACCAGGTGGCGCCGAAGACGACCATCCGCGGCGGATTCGGCAACATCTACGCCATCTCGCTGCAGCAGGCGCACGGCACTGTGGGGCCGTTCGGCTTCCGCACGCAGACGCCGTGGGTGAGCACCATCGACGGCATCACGCCGAACTACCTGGTGTCCAATCCCTACCCGGCGGGCTTCCAGGCCACGCCCGGCTCCTCCCAGGGCCTGCTGACGCAGGCGGGGGCCAACATCCAGGCGCCGGTGCAGGAGACGCTGACCCCTTACTCCATGCAGTGGAACTTCAACGTGCAGCGCAGCCTGCCGGGCGACATCCTGCTGGAGGCGGCCTACGTGGGAACGCGCGGCTTGCAGCTTTCGCGCAACGACGAGGGCGGGCTGAGTCTGAACCAGTTGGACCCGAAGTACATGGCGCTGGGGTCGCAGTTGAACCAGACGGTGGACAATCCCTTCTACGGGATCGTCAACAGCGGCGTGCTGGCGGCGGCGAGGATCAGCCGGGCGCAACTGCTGCGGCCGTATCCTCAGTTCACCGACGTGATCCCGTTGTATTCGACGGGCGCGTCGGCGAACTATCACTCGCTGCAGGTGTCGTTCAGCAAGCGCTTTTCGCGCGGCTTCCAGTTTGAGGGCAGCTACACCTGGGCCAAGGCGATTCAGGAGGCTTTAAGCCACGCCGACAGCTACAACATGCGCGCCTCGCGCTCGCTGGCCGATTACGACGTGGCGCACCGTTTCGTGGTGAGCTACATCTACGAACTGCCGTTCGGCAAGGGGCGCAGATTCGGCGCGGACTGGAAGGGGCTGACCAACGCCGTGCTGGGCGGCTGGCAGTTCAACGGCTTCACGAGTGTGCAGACGGGAACGCCGCTGTCGATCTCGGCCAACAACGTGGCGGGGCTCTTCAATTCGCGCGGACTGGCCAACAACAACGGCACAAGCGCGAAGCGGACGGGCGACATCCACGACAGGCTGTTGAAGTACTTCGACACCAGCGTCTTCTCGCAGCCGGCGGCGTTCACGTTCGGCAACACGCAACCGTCGTCGCCGGATCTGCGTTCGCCGGGCGTGAGAAACTGGGACCTGTCGCTGTTCAAGGACTTCCGCATCACCGAGAAGTTGCAGCTTCAGTTCCGCACCGAGGCGTTCAACGCGTTGAACACCGTGCGGTTCGGCAGCCCGAACACGTCGGTGACGTCGAACCAGTTCGGGCAGATCAGCACACAGGCGAACTCGCCGCGGCAGGTTCAGTTCGGGCTGAAACTGCTGTTCTAAGCGCAGCCGGAGGAGCACGATGCAAAGACACGCGTGGGTGATGGCGGCGGGGATCGCCGCGGCGGCGGCGGCCCTGGTGGGCGAGCAGGCGGGCGTGTTCGCCGTGCTGTCGAGCGCGGCGAAGCCCGGCCGCCAGCCGGGCGGGGCGTGGCTGATCCCGACCAATCAACTGGTGGCGCCGGCGGCGCGGATGCAGGCGATCGCGGGCCGTCCGGTGGACATGGCGCTGGACCCGCAGGGGCGCACGCTGGCGGTGCTGAACATGCGGGCGGTGGAGTTCTACGAGCCGCTATCGGGCGGGCGGCTGGCCTCGGCCGCATCGCGGTCGACGTCGTACGCGGGGGTGGCGTTCGCGCCGGACGGGGCGGAGCTGTGGGCCAGCGAGGCCGACAGGAGCGGGCGCGAAGGAGTGCTGATCGTGCGGCTGGGCGCCAATGGCCTGCCGGCGGGCGAGGAGCGGATCGCGCTGGAGGGCCACCCGGCGCCGGTGGGGATCGCATTCACAAAGGACGGGGCGAAGGTGTTCGTGGCGCTGAGCCGGAAGAACGCGCTGGCGGTGTTCGACCGCGCGAGCAGAAAACTGGAGCGGGAGATTCCCGTGGGGATGGCGCCGCACGGCGTGGCCGTGGACGACGCGCGCGGGCAGGTGTTTGTGACCAACCGCGGCGGGCGGGCGGCGCGCGAGGGAGAGCCGACGTCGCCATCGGCGGGCGCAAGGATCGCAACGGACGCGCGGACGGGCAGCGCGGCGCGGGGGACCGTCTCGGTGGTGAACGTGAAGACGTGGTCGGTGCGGGAGGTGGAGACGGGGCTGGCGCCGTCGGGCCTGGCGTTGAGCCCGGACGGCGGCACGGTGGCGGTGGCCAACGGGCATTCCGACACGGTGACGCTGATCGACACGGGCGAGCTGAAGACGAGCGAATTGAAAGTGCCGGTCTGGCCCGAAGGGAGCTTCGGCAGCCAGCCGGATACGGTGGCGTGGTCGCCCGACGGGCGTACGCTGTACGTGGCCTGCGGCGGGACCAATTCGGTGGCGGTGTTCCGCGGGCGCAAGTTCACCGGGGCCATTCCGGCGGGGTGGTTCCCGTCGGCGCTGGCGGTGGAACGCGGCGGCGCGCTGCACGTGGCGAGCATCAAGGGGACGGGCAACACGGCGAAGGGCGACGGGACGTTCAACACGCACAACTGGGAGGGGATGCTGCAACGGATGCAGGCGCCGGCGGACGCGGCGCTGAAGGCGGGGTTGCGCGAGGTGAAGGCGGCCAACATGCCGAAGTTCGCCCCTTCGGGTGGCGTCGGGAACCTGCGCTCGCTGGGCATCCGGCACGTGTTCCTGATCGTCAATGAGAACCGCACCTACGACCAGGTGTTCGGCGACATCGAGAAGGGCAACGGCGACGCGAAGATGGCGATCTACGGCCGGCAGGTGACGCCGAACAAGCACGCGCTGGCGGAGCGCTATGTGCTGCTGGACAACCTGCACTCGACCGGCGCAATCAGCTTCGACGGCCACCAGTGGCTCATGATGGCGTTTGTGAGCGACTACACGCAGCGGGCGTTCGCCGGTTCGCCGCGCGGCTATGCGTGGAGGATGGAGGACGCGCTGGGCGTATCGCCGAAGGGCTTCTTCTGGATGGGCGCGCCGGCCTGGGTCCGGACGCGGATCTACGGCGAGTTCTGCCTGCCGGTGGCGGGGCGCGGCGCGAAGACGTGGACGGAATACTGGGAGTCGTACAAGCAGGGCAACTGGGCGGAGAAGGTAGGGTGCAGCGCGGAGGGCGTACCGGCGTTGAGGGCGCTGATGAGCCCGAGCTTCCCCGGTTACGACAACAAGATCGCGGACCAGATCCGGGCCGATGAGTTCCTGCGCGAGTTGGGCGAGAGGGACGCCGCGGGCACGGTGGCCGAGATTAACGTGCTGGCGCTGAACGCGGACCATACATCGGGCACGTCGCCCGGGTATCCGACGCCGCGGGCGATGGTGGCGGATAACGACCTGGCGGTGGGGCGCATCGTGGAGGGGATCTCGAAGAGCAGGGTGTGGAAGCAGAGCCTGGTGCTGGTGATCGAAGACGACGCGCAGAACGGCGTGGACCACGTGGACGGGCACCGGACGGTCGGGTTGATGGTGGGGCCGCATGTGCGGCGCGGGGCGGTGGACTCGAACTACTACACGCAGCTCTCCATGATCCGGACGATCCAGGAGATCTTCCAGATTCCGCCGCGGACGGCGTTCCTCAGGAATTCGCGGGCGATGACGAGCGTGTTCACGCCGGAGGCGGACGCGCGGGCCTATGAAGCGCAGCCGGCGCAGATCAGGTTGAATGAGATGAATTCGGAGCTGAAGGCGCTGCGGGGGCGGCAGTTGTGGGCGGCGCGGGAATCGGCGGCGATGAACTGGGCCGATGTGGACGATGTACCGACCGAGACACTGAACCGGATTTTGTGGTGGGACGCAAAGGGATACGACGCAGCGTATCCGGCGAGAAAGAGATAAAGGCATGAAGGCGAGATTGTTCCTGATGGGCGCGGCGGCCGCGTTGGCCGCAGGCTTGATTACGGCAGAGCAGAGCGGCGTGTTCGCCGTGTTGTCGAGCACGGCCAAGCCGGGCAAGCAGCCGGGCGGGGCGTGGCTGATTCCGACGACGCAATTGCTGGCCCCGTGGGGCGCGCCGGTGATGATCGAAGGGAGGCCGGTGGACGCGGCGTTCGACGCGGAGACGAAGGTGCTGGCCGTATTGAATTCGCGCGCGGTGCTGTTCTACGACGCGACGGCCTCCTCGCTGCTGGGCCAGGTGAAATCGGCGTCGACTTCGTACGCAGGCGTGGCGTTCCGGCCGGGCACGCGGGAGGTGTGGGCGAGCGAGGCGAAGCGGAACGGTCCGGACGGCCTGCTGGTGATTACTGTGGACGAGCGCGGCGCGCCGGTGAAGGAGGAGCGGAAGGCGCTGGCGCCGCATCCGCTGCCGATCGGCATCGCGTTCAGCCGGGACGGAGGGACGGCCTACGTGGCGATGAGCCGCAGCAACACGCTGGCGGTGATGGACGCCGCGACGCGGGAGGTGAGGAAGGAGATCGCGGTGGGCATGGCGCCGTTCTTCGTGGCGGTGGCCGAGGAGGCCGGCAAGGTGTTCGTGTCGAACCGCGGAGGGCGGAGGCCGGCGGCGGGGGACACGCTGGCGCCGACCAGCGGGTCGAAGATCGCGAGCCACGCCGAGACGGGCTCGTCGGTGAGCGGCACGGTGAGCGTGGTGGACATGAAGACGGGCGCGGTGGAAGAGGTAGCGGTGGGGCTGGCGCCGTCTGGCGTGGCGGTGAGTCCGGACGGGAAGACGGTGGCGGTGGCCAACGGCCACAGCGACAGCGTGACGCTGATCGACGTGGCGACGTTGAAGACGAAGGACGTGAAGATCCCGGCGTGGCCGGAGGGAACGACGGGCAGCATTCCGGCGCACGTGGCGTATGCGCCCGACGGGCGGACGCTGTACGTGCTGTGCGGCGGCATGAACGCGGTGGCGGTGGTGCGGGACGGCAAGGTGGCGGGAGCGCTGCCGACGGGCTGGTTCCCGTCGGGGATCGCGGTGGACGGCAAGGGCGGGCTGCGGGTGGTCTCAATCAAAGGAACGGGCAACACGGCGCTGCGGGGCGGCAACTTCCGCTCGACGGCGTATGAAGGCATGTTGCAGGCGATACCGGCGCCGGGCGAAGCGCAGTGGAAGGCCGGCCTGCGCGAGGTGCGGGCGGCGAACGCGCCGAAGTTCACGCCGGCGGGCGGAGTGGAGAACCTGGCGGCACTAGGGATCAAGCACGTGTTCTTCATCATCAAGGAGAACCGCACGTACGATCAGGTGTTCGGAGCGATCGGCAAGGGCGACGGCGATCCGAAGCTGACGATGTTCGGGCGCGAGGTGACGCCGAACCACCACGCGCTGGCGGAGCGCTACGTGCTGCTGGACAACTTCCACGCGTCGAGCTCGATCAGCTTCGACGGGCACCAGTGGCTGATGATGGCGTTCGTGAGCGACTACACGCAGCGGGCCTTTGCGGCGTCGCCGCGGGGGTACGCGTGGGACATGAGCGACGCGCTGACGGTGTCGCCGGCGGGCTTCTTCTGGCAGGGCGCGCCGCCGGAGGTGGCGGTGAGGATCTACGGCGAGTTCTGCCTGCCGGGCAAGTTCGACCCGGCGACCGAGCAGGCCGAGGACATCACCGAGCGGCGCGGGCGGACGTGGGCCGACTACTGGAAGCTGTACAAGGAAGGAACGTGGCGGGACCAGGTGGGGTGCAGCGCGGCGGGGCTACCGGCGTTGAAGAAGCTGATGAGCCCGAGCTATCCGCAGGACGATACGGTGATCACGGACCAGATCCGGGCGGAGGAATTCCTGCGGGAGCTGGGCGAGCGGGAGAAGAGCGGGGTGATGGCGAACATCAACGTGATCACGTTGACGTCGGACCATACCAACGGGACCAATCCGAACTCGCCGACGCCACGGGCGATGGTGGCGGACAACGATCTGGCGCTGGGGCGGATGGTGGAGGGCATCTCGAAGAGCCGGTTCTGGAAGGACAGCCTGATCCTGGTGGTGGAGGACGACGCGCAGAACGGGATCGACCACGTGGACGGGCACAGGACGGTGGCGCTGGCGATCGGGCCGAAGGTGCGGCGGGGGGCGCTGGACTCGAACCACTACAACCAGGTCTCGATGGTGAGGACGATCCAGGAGGTATTCCGGATCCCGGCGCGGACGCCGTGGCTGCGCTCGGCGCGGGCGATGAAGAGCGTGTTCACGCCGGAGGCGGACGCGCGGCCGTACGAGTGCCTGCCGGCGCGGATCAAGCTGGACGAGATGAATCCGCCGGCCAGGGCGCTGCGGGGCAGGGCGAGGCAGGCGGCGGAGGAGTCCGCGCGGATGAACTGGGCGGATGTGGACGACATCCCGAGCGATGCCTTGAACCGCATCCTGTGGGGGGCGGTGAAGGGGTGGGAGACGCCTTACCCGAGCACCGGGGCGAGGATGCGCCAGGCGCCGTAGAGACCGAAGAGCAACAGCAGGCAGTGGAAGACGCGCGCCTGGGAGAACGCCGGGAATGCCGCTGCTCTGCCCGCGAGTCCGGACACGAGGCCCCAGACGAAGAGGGCGAAGACCAGGGGGCTGAGGGCGTGAAGGCGGAGGGCGGCAGAGAGGCCGCCGTGGCCGATGGCGCAGAGGGCGCGGGTCATGCCGCAGAGCGGGCACGGCAGGCCGCTGAGGCGGAGGAAGGGGCAGAAGAGCCAGGCGGGCGGCGCGGCGGTGATGAAGAAGGCGAGCGCCGAGCCGCAGAAGAGAGCCTTGAGAGCGTGCGGACTACTGAGGAGGCGCGGGAGAGGCAAATCCGACGAGCTCCTTGTAAGCGACCGTGATCGCCGCGTAGTAGATGGGCAAGGTGACGAGCAGGCCGACCAGACAGGCGAGCGCGCCGAGGATCTGAATTCCGATCAGGGCGAGGAGGAAGATGGTGAAGCCGAAGTAGTCCTGCTTGACGATGGCGTGCGAGGCCTGCATGGCGGGCCAGAAGTCGAGCTTGCGATCGATGATGAGGAGGTAGGTGAACTGGTACATCGCGACAACGACCAAGGCGCCGACGATGCAGGCGAAAAGGCCGAGGAAGCTGAATACGGCGATGACGATGCAGGCGGCGAGGGAAGGCACGAAGAAGTTGAAGCCTTTGAAGAGGTCGCCGAGGTCGGCGCGGCCGCCGAGCACCACGCGCCAGCAGACGATGTGGATGCCGGCGAGCATGGGGCCCTGCAAGATGAGGGGCACGACGGCGCTGACGATGGACATGACGATGATGATGAGGGCGAACATGCCGAGCTGGGCGGTGACCAGCGTCCAGGCGGCGCCGATCCAGCGGCCGGTGTGAGCCTGGCAGCCGGCCGGGACGGTGAAGGAGGCGGCTGGGGCGAAGACGGGCGGCGGCGGAGGCGGAGCGCCTCCCAGGGTGGTCCCGCACTGGGGACAGAAGCGGGTCTCGGCGGTCACCTGGGCGCCGCAGTGGGTGCAGAACATGAGAGGGCCTCCTGGCTGGCTGAGTCCCATCAATCTACCTGAAACTCCGGCCGAGCGCCACCGTACCGCGCCAAGAAACTATACTGTTGACCTGGTCCAAGATATGAAGTCCACGGTGGTTGAAAAGCGCTGGCTGGCGATGGGGATCCTGATTCTGGGGGTGGCGGCTGCGCTGAGGGTGAGCGCGATCGGCGAGCGGAGCCTGTCGCATCCGGAGATGTATGTTCCCGGATTGCCGCTGCCGGCGGGGCTGAGCGATCCGCCGCCGCGGCACGAGTTCTGGCCGCTGGTGCGGGACGTGGTGGCCACGGACACGCATCCGCCGGGCTATTACGCGATGATGTGGCCGGTGATCCGGCTGGCAGGCGCGAGCGAATGGAGCATGCGACTGCCCTCGGCGGTGTGTGGAGTGGCGACGGTGGGGTTCCTGATGTGGCTGGGGCTTGCTCTGGGACGGCCCGGGGCCGGGCTGTTGGCGGGAGCGTTGCTGGCGTTGAACGGGTATCACATATTCTGGAGCCAGGCGGCGCGGATGTACTCGCTGGCGGGGATGCTGGCGCTGCTATCGACACTGCTGCTGCTCAAGGCGGCGAAGGCCGAGCGGAGCGGATGGGCGGCGGCCTGGTACTGCGGCGTCACACTGCTGGGGTTGGCGACACACGTATTCATGTGGAGTCTCCTGGCGGCGCAGATCGGATGGGTGGCGTGGGCGGGATGGGTGCGCCGAGGGGGGATGCCCGGGCTGCTTAAGTGGCAGTGGCTGACGGCAACGATGGGCACTCCGCTGCTGGCGGTGGCGGCTTACCAGAGCGGGAATCCGGTGGCGACGATGTCGCGCGACCTGCTCTTGTGCGGGGGGGAACTGATGCAATTCGGGTTCCTCTGGCCGCGAGTGCAGGGACGGCTGGACACGTTCCCTCCTGAGTGGTTGGAGGCCCAGGCGAGCCAGTCGCCTTACAGCCTGTGGTGGGCGGCGTTGCTGGCCTTGGGGCTATGGTTGGTCTGGGAAGCGCGCCGGGAGGCGGGCGGCGGACCGGTTGCATGGGGAGGGCATCGGGCGAGTCCCGGGTGGCGTGCGGTGACGCTGGCGGCAGCGGCGGCGACAGGGATGGATGTGATGCTCCTGCAGGCGGCGCAGACGGTGGCGCTCAAGGCGCCGGCGGTGATGCGGCTGACCACGGTGATGGCGGCGGCTCCGCTGGCGGGGCTGATCGGGTTTCTCATCCTGCCACGGGTTTGGGCGTGGGCCGGGGAGCGGCATGGTTCTGGCGGGAGCGTGGAGGAAGGGCCGGGTGGGATGAGATTGGTGTGGCTTTCGGCGTTTGGACCACCGGCGCTGTTGTGGATATTCTCGATGGCGGCGCGGCCGGTGATGACGCCGCGCGGGCTGCTGGCGGTGTATCCATTGGTGGCGTTGCTGCTGGCACTGGGGTTGATAGAAGCGAGCAGGGACAGGCGGTGGGTTGCGGCGGCGCTGGCGCTGGCGCTGATCCCGATTCACATCTGGAGCGTGCGGGAGTACTCGCGCCGCACGATGGATCCGCTCCATCACAAGCAGTTTGTAGAGCGGCTACGAAAGCAGATGCAGCCCAGCGACCTGGTGTTCTACCCGGTGGGATGGGCGAACACCCCGCTGCTTTGGTATCTTCCGCCGGAGCGATACCGGGTGATTGGCTGGGAGTTCGGCGCGGCTCGCCGGAAGAACCCGGATGCACGGGTGTGGGTGTTGAGCACGTACGGGGTAGCCCCGGCAGAGCGGATGACAGCGGCAGTGGGGGGCTACCGGCGCGCCGGGGCGGTGGAGGCGCCGCACGCCAGAGCAGAGCTGTTTGAGCCGGCAAGAGACCAGGAACGCTGAATCCGGCGAGGCGACGGGCGAGTCAAAAGGAGACGGGTCCCGCGCGAGCGGAACCTGAGAACTGGGAGATTCGAGATGACGCTGATGAACCGGATGGTTGTGTGTGCGATTGCCGCGGCGGCAACTGGCTTTGCCGCGGCGCCCACCGTGGAAGTGACAGGCAACTACGTGGAGGCGCGCACGGCGGACGTGTACACGGGCGCGTGCTTCGCCAATTCAGAGGTGCAACTGATCGGGAACCTGGCGGTATTCGGCTGGCAGATCAACCGGGGTTCCTGGAAGGGCGTCACGCTGGACGGGCTGAACGTGGCGGCGGCGGTGCGGGCCAACTCGACGCTGGGCGACCGGACGGGCGAGCCGTATCCGGTGCGGGCGTTCCTGATGGTGGACGAGCGGGCGAACCTGGAGCAGCGGCAGGCGCTGAAGGAGTTCGCGCAGCGGATGACGGGCGACCTGCTGGGCGACATCGTAAAGACGGCGGCGATGCCGATCCGGTTCACGGTGGAGGGCGCGAGCGTCCATGAATCGCGGGTGACGCTGAGCGCTGGGACGCTGGCGCAGATCCGGACGCGGGCGATTGAAGAGGGCGACCACACGTGCGGTCACGAAGTGCCGTGGTACGACCCGCTGGCAAAGACCGAGCACGCGATGGCGGCCTACACGCTGGAGAACCGGTTCCAGGGTTCGACGACCGAGGACCTACGGGCGAGCTGGTCGAGCCCGTACAGGCGCAGCGCGTTCGTGGGCACATTTCACGTGAGCGAGTAGGAGGCGGGGACACATCGGGCGTCCGAGCGGCGATTCGGATGTCAAAGATCGAGCCCGGGGGCTGCCTGACGAGCGGATTCGAGAGCCGGCGTCAGGCGGCGGCGGCTTTGGCGGCGCTGGAATCGGCTCCGTTTTGTACGGCAGCGGCTTTGGCAGCGAGGGAATCGGCCGCGTTTCGTTCGGCGCGCAGTTGTTCATTGTGACGGCGGATGGCCGATTTGCGATCCATAGAGAAGGTGGCCGACTCCATCACGTGCCGGCCGGAGTCGAGAAAGCGGTCCGTGTCGCGGGTGAGGCGCGAGATCTCGGCCAGAGGGGTGGTTTCGTAGACGGCGCGAATGATGACGTCTTCCTTCTGGAGGAGCGCGGCGCGCTGGGTCTGGAGTTTGCGGAGCTCGGCGAGGGCGGAGGAGAAGGAGCGCTCGAGGTCGCGGCGGTAGCGGACGAGGCGGTCGAAGCCGGCGGCGGCGGGTGAATCGGGGGCGAACGGGTCCGTTTCGTCGAGGAGCCTGGATTCGTGGCGGGTGATGCGCTGGAGGTTCCAGGAGGCGAGGAGGAGGCGTTCGAAGAGGGCGTCCTCCAGAGCGCCTTCGGGGCGCACGTCCTTGACGAGCTGGGCGCGCATGGTCTCGAACGCGGCGCGGTCCTCATCGGGAACGATGAGGGTGCGGGCGGTGAAGCCGTGCTTGCGGCTGTTCTGGGCGGCGATGGACTTACCGGCGTCGGTGACGGGGCCGGTAGAGAGTTTGGCGTTGGCCTGATTGGCCAGGACTTGAGCGGCGGATGCCATGGTAGAAAGCTCCTTTGAGAAATGTGGGTGGGCGTGAAGCCGACCGCGGCGAACGGTAGCACGGGGTGTCAAGCGATTTTGGCGGGGGCTGGTGCGGGGCGTTGAAAACAGGGGAGATTGAGTTGCAAGAAAGTTGGGAACGGCTCAGGCGCGCTCCCACGGGGGCTTGGGGTTCAGCGAGTGATCGGGCTGGTATGCACCGACAAGGCGATCCTCCCTTTCGAACCCGGGCCCGCCGGTTCACAGCGGTGCAATAGCGTCTGGTAGCCGGCGAGCACCAGGAGGCGCTTCGGGGAGCGATTCGGGCGGTAAGATACAGGAAGGAGACCCGCAGTGAACGTCGCCATCGAAATACCGGACGATATCGGGCGCGTGCTCGCCGCACAAGCGGGCGGAGTTTCACGCGCGGTGCTGGAAGCGGTCGCAATCGAAGCTTATCGATCCGGCGCGATTACTACTGCCCAGGTGCAGCAGATGCTGGGACTGCGCTCGCGGTGGGAGACGGAGTCCTTCCTCCGTCGCGCCGAGGCCCTCCATGACTACACGATGGATGACCTGGAAAAGGATATTGCGGCGATCCGCAACGCCGCCCGGCAATGATCGCCGTCGCGGACACCTCGCCGGTCTGCTATCTCATTCTGATCGGTGAGATCGACCTCCTGCCCAGACTCTTCAGTCAGGTGCTTGCGCCTCAGGCCGTGCTTGAGGAGTTGCTTCACGAGGACGCTCCGGCCGCGGTTCGAAGCTGGGCGTCCCATCTACCATCCTGGATCAGCGTCAGGGAAACTCCAATTGCGGCAACCGCGGGCCTGGATAAACTTCAAGCTGGCGAGCAGGCCGCAATCCTGTTGGCCGAGTCCATGAACGCTGACATCATACTGCTCGACGAACTGGCGGCTCGGCGCATTGCCGCCGCTCGCGGGCTGCGGATCGCCGGGATGCTGGGTGTACTGGGCGAGGCCGCGACGCGCGGACTGGTTGAGTTGGCGCCCGCGATCGACCGCCTCCGGATGACCAACTTCAGAGCCTCCCCGGCACTGCTGAAGGCGACTCTCGACCGCTTCGGCAATCGGTAACCGGATGAAGGCTCTGCCAGGACACCAAGACCACTGTGACGGTCGCAGTGGCGCCGCCCCGGACTGCGACATCATCAACCATGGCTCTATCGAGAATGGCGGGGCCTGCCACGCCGATCATGTTCTGAGCAATGGCCGATTGGATGGACGGGCTCAATCTCAAGAAGGGTTGAGAAGAGGTACGCCCGGCGTCTAAACATCACTCGCCACTCCCGGTCACGATGAGCCTGAGTGCGGTCGCGGCACCAGGATAGGGTTGACGACTTGCCATTGGGTACCCGCTCCCTCACGGTCGCGGCTCTGCCGAGCGGGAGAGCCCCCTCAACAGCGCCATGCCCGATCCCTTACGGTCGCGGCTCGGAGACGTGCCCACGCGGGGTTCAACGACGACCTAGCCTGGACGGATCGTCTTCGCTATACCTCAGATAGCGACGACAGCGACTTCGCGGCCAGAGGCCCTGACGAGCCGTTCCAGGTCGTCTGGGTCGCTTGTGAGAATGATGGCCCTTTTCCGAAGGGCTGTCGTCACCACAACGGCGTCAACGACATCCGACGTTTTGGTGATGCCTAACAGGCGCCCGGCTTCGTGCGCCTCGGTTTCGCCAAGAGGAACGACCACGCACCCAGTCAAGAAGCGCCGGAGCTGGGCTTGTTGCGTGGACCGGCTGACCTGGGCGACCACCGGCGCGGGAACGAATGGAACAACGCCAAATTCCAAACGGGCCTTGTGTTCAGCCCATGCCCGCCGCTCGTTTCTATCGGCGGCCACGAGAACGGCGGCGTCGTAGACGATGGCGCTCATGCCGAACGCCGGACCGTTCGCGATGTTCGGAGTTGAGCCCGCACGCTGCGGCGAGCTTCATTCATCTCTTCCGTCGTGAAGCGTCCGTGCTGCTTTTCCCACAGCGCGACAGCCGCCAAACCAGCCCGCCGCCGCAGTGCTTCGCGCGCCGCAGCGGTCATCCAGGCAGAGACACTCACGCCGTCGCGGGCGGCCGCCGCGAGGATGCCTTTGTGAATGTCAGGGTCAATCGTGATCGCAAGCTTCGGCGATGGGTTGCCGCGCGGCATACGAAGTATCCTACCACAGTATGATACCACACCGAGGCCGCACCGAATGGCAAGATGCGCCCTGAACCGTGGATCGACCAGGCAAACCGGAGACGCCGCCGCGCCCGGGCCATTCTCAGTCTTCTGTCCAGGAGGGCCGCAACGGCGCCTGTCTCATGCGGCCGTCAAGCCGCCGGTGAATCAGAGACGCGAGTCGTTAGTGTTTACTGATCGCGCGCGGATCACGCGCCACTTGGAAGCTGACGCACGTCCCACGTCATCGTCACCGCAGCGAATGGCAGCGGTAAGAGCCGCTCCGTCAGCAAGGTCAGTCCGGAAAGCGCCCTTCAGCTAGCCGGCCCCCCGTGCCAGCTTTGCGCGAAGAAAAGCCACGCAGCCCGGCACCTGCGCCCGGCTCAACCCATGGAGCAGCAGCGGCCCGTTGAAGCGACTGGCGCGCAACAGGCGCAGGTACAGGCCATAGTCGAGTACCCCCTCGCCCGCGGCGTTGTGCCCGGCGTCCCCGTCGTGGTCGAGATCCTTCGCATGCGCCAGCACAATGTCTTTGCCCACAAGCGCGAACGCCTCTTCGAGGATCTCCTTCATACGGGGCAGTTCCCCCGCGTGGAAGATATTCGCGGGATCGATCGTGACTTTCAGGTGAGGAGAGCCGATCTCATCCAGAAGCTGCCGTGCCTTCCGGGCTGAATCCACGACGTTGTTCACCTCCGGCTCGAAGGCGAGGACAACCTGGGCCTGCCGGGCGATTTCGGCCGCCTCGCGAATGCAGGCGGCCATGTCCCGCCATGCCTGCGGGGAGTTGTTCTCCGGATGGCGCCTCCACATGCTGTTCCGGTCGCGCGTCCCCGTGCAAACGTGAATCGCGGACGTGTCCATCCGCGGGCACGCCTCGGCCAGGACCCGCAGCCGCCGCAGACCCATCCGCCGGTGCTCCGCATCCGGATGACACATGTTGAACGTGCCCTGCACGCTTGCGATCCTGATGCCGCGAGCCGCTGCTTCCCGGCGGAATCTCTCCGGCAGTCCCGCGGGCATGTCATCGGGCATCTCCGGCAGACCGGCGCACGCCATGCTCACTTGCACGCAAGCGAGCCCGTGGGCCTTCGCCTCGTCCAGCCGCTCCTCGAGCGTCCCCGTGGTGTATGTGGTGGCCAGCAGGATGCCGATCTGAGGCAACGCGGGATCCACCGCCTCCGATGGACCTTGCGCGCGGGCAGTCCCGATCGCCGTGACCCCGGCCAGCGCCAGAAAATCCCGCCGGCTGCGGCTCTTGCGAGCAGGTGTTGGGTAGCAAGGATGAACCGGACTTTCCAGCCCGGCCTCAATGCGGCGCTCAGGCATCCGCCCGTCGCCATCCTTTGATCCCGCGAGTCGCATGCTTTCCTCCGGGAGCGGTCTGCGCGTCCGAAATCCGCACGGCCTGCAACGCCTAGAACATTAGCACAGCCCCGACCCCCCGCCCGTTGCCGGTTGACGCGCCATCCGGAAGTTGAAAAGGGGGCGCGGCGCCTTGGCTTTCGCGCCCTTCCAAGAACCATATCGGATCGGTAGATCCCGATGCCTTGAAAATCCCCGCCCGAAGGGCGGAATACTCACTATCGGAGAGCACCCTCTCTCTATTCCACGCTGAACCAGCACACGGACCCCGGGCGAGTAAGAATAGAGGGATGCGCACGGTACTGGTTGGTCTCATCGGGTTGTGGCTGGCGGCGGCGGCGGAGAAGTGGACGGTGGACGATGTGCTGATGCAGGAGTCGGCGTCGGCACTCAACTGGAGCAGGGACGGGAAGGCGGCGGTGTATGTCAAGTCGCGGATGGACAAGGAGAAGGGCGAGAGCATCTCGCACCTGTATCTGAAGCGGCTGGGGGAGAGCGAGGAGATCCAACTGACGCGGGGGCAGGAGAGCGAGAGCAGCCCGAAGTTTTCGCCGTCGGGAAAGAAGATCGCGTTTCTGACTTCGAGGAAGGCTCCGGGGGCGCCTGGGGCTCCGGGTTCACCGGCGGGCGCGGCTGAGGCGCAGGGAGGCGGGGCGCAGGTGTGGTTGCTGAACGCCGGCGGCGGGGAGCCGTGGGCGGCGACGAAGTTCGAACGGGGCGTACGGGCGTTCGAGTGGCTGGACGACGACACCTTGCTGGTGGCGGCGCCGGAGGATTCGACGCTGCACGACCAGAAGGTGAAGGAGCGGAAGGACACGTCGCAGGTGGTGGATGATGAGAAGCACGCGCCGCCGGTGCGGCTGTTCCAGTTCGAATTGAAGGGCTCGAAGGCGACGCGGCTGACGGCGAATGCGGATCGCATTACGAGCGTGGACGCGTCGCCGGACGGCAAGTGGGCGATCACGGTACACAACCGGAGCCTGGCCGAGATCTACAACCAGAAGATCAAGCCGGTGACGATGCTCACGGATTTGGGGACGGGCAAGAGCGTGGAGTTGTTCGCCGGGCAGAAGCTCTATCCGCGGCAGTTCCACTGGACGAACGACTCGAAGGGGTTTTACTTCGTCGCGCCGTACACGACGCATGCCTACCTTTACAACGCCTCGGTGAGCCTGGCGTATTGGTACGATGTGGCGCAAGGCAGGCACACCAAGGTGGACCTGCAATGGGAGAACGGGCTGGGCGGGGGGATGAGCGTGACGCCGGACGGGTTTGTGGCGCTGCTGGCCAACGGGGCAAGGAACAAGGTGGCGCGGTACACGCGCTCCGGCGACACATGGACGCGGGAGTGGATGGAGGCGGAGGGCGTGCAAGGGGTGACGGTGAGCGAGGACGGGGCGCAGGCGATCTACACGCATTCGACGGCGTCGTCGCCGGCCAGGTGGATGCTGGCGAAGCTGGAGGGAGCGAAGTTCACCGGCGCGAAGGCGTTCGTGGAGACCAACGCGGGCTGGAAGAAGAAGCCGATCGCGAAGACGGAGCTGGTGCGGTGGAAGGGCGCGCTGGACGAGGAGGTGGAGGGGATCCTCTACTACCCGCACGACTACACGGCGGGCAAGAAGCATCCGCTGGTGGTGATGATCCACGGCGGGCCGCACGGCCACGACGCGGACGCCTTCAGCGAGCGGATGGGGTATCCGCACCAGTTGTTCGCGCAGCGCGGGGCGTTCATTCTGAAGCCGAACTATCACGGCTCGTCGAACTACGGGCTGAAGTGGGGCGAGTCCATCTCGGGAGGCAAGTACAACGACCTGGAGTGGATCGACGTGGAGAAGGGGGTGGACGCGTTGATTGCCAGGGGCCTGGTGGACGCGGAGAAACTGGGGGTGATGGGGTGGAGCAACGGATCGATTATCACGATTGAGCTGACGACGAGGACGTCGAGGTACAAGGCGGCCAGCGCGGGGGCGGGCGACGTGAACTGGTCGAGCGACTGGGGCAACGCGGTGTTCGGGGACAGCTTCGAGCAGTACTACCTGGGCAAGACGCCGATGGAGGACCCGGAGCTGTACATCAGGAAGTCGCCGTTGTACCGCATGGACAAGGTGAAGACGCCGACGATTATCTATTTCGGCACGGAAGACAAGCAGGTGCCGACCGAGCAGGGGTGGCAGCATTACCGGGCGTTGCAGCACTACGGGAAGACGGACGTGAAGTTCATCCTGTTTCCGGGCGAGGCGCACGGCCCGCGGAAGTACGTCCACCAGAAGAGGAAGGTGGACGAGGAATTGGCGTGGTTCGACAAATATCTATTTGGGACGGCGGCGGACGTGAACGAGGCGCTGAAGCCGGAGTCCGCGCTGGCGGCGATGGCGAGGGTGAAGAAGGCGGGAGAGATCCCGGAGACGGTGGAGCGGGGAGCGATCTCGATCGGGCGCTTCGAGGTGACGCGGGCGCAGTACCGGGCGTTCGACGCGGCCTATGCGGTGGCGGCGGGCACGGAGAGTTTCCCGGCGAGCGGCATCAGCTTCGAGCGGGCGGAGGCATACTGCGCCTGGCTGTCGAAGAAGACCGGCCGGACGTACCGGTTGGGCACGGAGGAGGAGATGGGCACGCTGCTGACGAAGTCGAAGACGGAGAACACGCTGGACGCGTGGGCGGGGTATGCGGTGAGCGTGGACGACGCGGGGCGGCTGAGCTCGCTGGTGGAGGGGATGGGGCCGGGGGCGCTGCTGAAGGCGGTGGGGTCGTATGCGGGGTCGGGCGACGATCCGCTGTTTGACCTGGGCGGGAACGCGGCGGAGTGGGTGCGGATGAAGGACGGCAAGGGGAAGGCGATGGGCGGGAGCGCGGACCGGCCGGTGGACGGCAAGAGCCTGGAGGCGGCGCGGGGGGACTACACGGGGTTCAGGGTGGTGGTGGAGGGGAGGGGAGGGGGCATATGCTCCCGCGCCGGACCTGCTGACTTGCTGGCGCGGGCTGGCATTCGGTGGCCGCTCCCCGTTGAAGACGCGCCTGGCATAGCTGACCCCCTCCCTACCGGTCGGGGCTCTACCGGTCGGGGCTCTGACGGGCGCGGCTTCAGGGCATTTGACGGCCCGCAGGGCCATGGGGAACTTCCTCACGGTCGCGGCTCGGAAACGTGGGGAGTGCAATCTCGACTCGCTGGCAGGCGGGTGCGGGCTCGAGCCAGGGGACAAAGATGCGCCGGACCCGCTCGCTGACGCTCGCGGCTCTACGCGCCGGGCGGGGGCGCCGTGGCGTTAGAAGATGACCTGGAGGGAGAACTGGAACGAGCGGGGCGGCTCCTGGGCGGTGATGGCGCCGAAGGAGCTGGCGGTAGGGCCGGTAGCGGGTCCGCGAAGGACGGGCTCGTTGCGGACATTGAAGGTGTCGGCGCGGAAGCGGATCCTGGCGGTTTCGCTGAGGCGGAAGCTCTTGTTGAGCGAGAAGTCCAAGCGGCGCTGCGAGTCGAAGCGGACGTTGGAGAAGCGGAAAGGGAAGGTGCGCACGTTGGAGGCGAGCTGCTGGGCGCTGTTGCGGTTGAAGATGCCGGTATTGAACCAGCGGTCGGTGTTGCGCTGGCTGCTGGGGAGGGCGAGGGTGCTGGAGTCGCCGGTGATTAGCATCTGGCCCCATTCGATGGGCTGGCCGGACTGGCGCTGGTAGACGCCGGCGAGCTGCCAGCCTCCGGCGAAGAACTCGGCGAAGCGATTCATGTTGGCGCCCCAATGGCGGCCCTTGCCGAAGGGGAGTTCCCAGATGCCGCTGCCGACGATGCGGTGGGCCCGATCAATGGAGGCCAGGGACTCATAGGGCATGGGGTCGGCGGCATTGAGGAACTGGGTCGCCTCCATGGCCTTGGACCAGGTGTAGGAGATCTGGAGGGTGAAGCCCCTGGTCATGCGTTTTTCCAGGCGCGCCTGGAGAGAGTGGAACCAGGAGTAGCCGACTGGATCAGCGTAGGAGACGGCGCCGAAATGGGGGTACGGCCGGAGCATCTGTTCGCGCGAGATGGTGGAAGAGGTGAAGAGCGGATCGAGTCCGAAGAAGGGACTGGTGAAGGCCTGGGCGAGGTAGCTGATGGCGGTCTGGTCGCGTGTGGGGCTGGTGCTGAGGGCGCTGAGCGGGGTGCCGTTGATGTTGCGCGTGGCGCCGAGGCGGGTGTTGCGGTTGCCGACGTAGCTGGCCTCGCCCATGAAGCCGAGGGGGAACTCCTCCTGGAGGCCGACGGACCAGCGCTGAGAGTAGGGCTGGACGCGCTGGTTGGCGTAGTAGGTGATGTTGGAGTTCAGGCTGGTGGTCATGCCGCTGCCGGGGGCCGACGGGGCGAGCAGGCCGTTGGGCAGAGGGTTGGCGAGGGTGGTCTTAAAGGTGAGGCCGTTGTCGTTGGACGCCTCAATGGGGGTGGACTGGGAGAAGCCGTTCAACAGGGCGCCGCTCTTGAAGGAGCCGATGGAGCCGTAGAAGACGCCGTAGCCGGCGCGGAGGACGATCCTGGGGGTGGCCTGGTAGGCGAGGCCGATGCGGGGGAGCCATGTCCAGCCCATGCCATCCCAGAATTCACGAGGGTTGCCGCCGGCGTTGGCGAAGGAGAGTCCGCCGTTCACCTTGAAAGCGGAGAGGGGAACCTCGGGGACGCGGGTGGAGGCGGAGTATCTCGCGATGGCGGCCGCGGAGATGGGATTGGCGGTACTGGCGAGGAAGGCGGTCACGGAGCGGTTGAAGCGTTCGGTGACGGGGGATTCATGTTCGGCGCGGAGGCCGAGGTTCAGGGTGAGTTTGCGGCTGACCTTCCAGTCGTCCTGGAAGTAGAGGGCGTAGTAGGTGTCCTGGATGGCGAAGGAGCCGGAGCGGGACATGGAGCCGCCGGGGATACCGAGGAGGGCGGCGACCATCGGAGCGCCGACGGGGGGAGCGGGGGAGGTGTTGAGGGGGCCGCGCGCCCAGACGTCGGAGAAGTTGAGGTTGGGGGCGTTGTCATTGGAGTGGCGGTCGGAAAAGACGCGGTAGAGGCGGACTTCGGGACCGAAGCGGAGGTTGTGGTTGCCCTTGACCCAGGTGAAGTTGCCGACCCACGTATTGACGACGGAGGAAGCGAGGCCATCGCCGGACTCCGATGAGGACAGTGAAGTGAGGTGGCCGATTTGGGTATATGGAACAGCGGATTGCCCGGCCGGGATCAGGGCGGCGAGGGTGGAGGAGAAGCCGAGGCTGGTGAGGTCAAAGCCCTGGGAGACGCGGCGTTCGGGGAATTCCTGCTGGGTGAGGCCGTAGCGGAAGTTCAGCAGGAAGGTGGGGCTGAACATGTGAACGTCGTCGAAGGCGATGGCGCGATTGATGCGATTGAGGATGATGCCGTTGACGGAGTTGCCGAAGGAGCGGTTCTTATCCTCTTCCCAGAAATCGCGGTGGGCGCGGACGAACATGCGGTTCTTCTCGTTGAAGACGTGGTCGATCCGGCCGATGGTGGTCCAGTAATCTTCGATGGCCTTGCCGGCCAGAAAGTAGTTATTGCCGCCATCGGCGTTGCCGGGCTGGTTGGGCAGGGGGTAGAGGTTGAAGATGGCTTTGCCGACGGGGTTGAGCCGGGAGGCGGGGAGGATGTTGCCGGGGATGGGGTCGCGGGAGAAGGCGCCGGTACCGGTGGCTTTGATGGTAGCGGGGTCGTAGTACTGATAGTTGGCGCCGAGTCTGAGGAGATCGGAGAAGTCGCCGTTGCGCCAGTTGGCGCGGGGGACGGTGGAGGTGGAGGCGCCGACGTTGGGGTCGCCGAACTTGTTGGCTTCGTAGGTGAAGTGCCAGAAGGTGCGGTTCCTGCCGTTGTAGAGCCTGGGGAGGATGACGGGGCCGCCAACGGATCCGCCGTAGCGGTTGTCCTGGTAGACGGCGATGACGCGCTGGCCGGGCTTGGCGGCGCGGTTCTGGTGGATGGTGGGGGTATCGAGGTCGGAGTGGCGGACCCACCAGTGCAACTGGCCGTGGAAGTCGTTGCCGCCGCCCTTGGTGTTGATGTTGACGACCGACCCCATGGTGTGGCCGCTCTGGGCATCGAAGGAGGAGGTCTGGACTTTGAACTCGCCGATGGAGGACTGGGGCGGAGAGAAGGCGACGCGGACGTTGACGGAGTCAGAGAAGGTGTTGGTGATGCCGTCGATGTTGAACTCGTTGTTGAAGACGCCCGAGCCGTCGGTGGAAAACTGTGAGGGCGCGTTGTTGAAGGGGGCCTTGCGGAGGCGCATGTCGGTGCCGTTGACGGTACCGGGGGCGAGCAGGGTGAACTCCATGGCGTTGCCGGAGAAGATTGGGAGTTCGAGAACGCGGCGCTCGTCGACGACCTGGCCGAGGGAGGCCTCGGCGGTGGACAGCAGGGGCGTTTCGGCGGTGACGGCGATGGACTCGGTGACGTCGCCGACGGCGAGGGCGAAATTGAGTTCGACTGAGTCGTTGACGCGGACCTGGACGTTTTCACGGATGGATTTCTTGAATCCGGTAGTCTCCGCCGAGACTGTGTAGATGCCGGGCAGCAGGTAGGGGACGGTGAAGTTGCCTGACTCGTTGGTCTTGACGGTGAGGGCGACACCCGTTGCGATGTTGGTGGTTTTGACCTGAGCGCCGGGGATGGCTCCACCGGACGGATCGGTGACTCGCCCGAGGACGGTACCGCGGGTGTCCTGGGCGGAAGCGGGAAGGGCAGCCAGCGTGAGGGCCAGCAGGCAAAGAGAAAGCATTCGCGTCATTAGATCGCAACCTCCTGAATTCGAGGTCAGTATATCCTACTGACTTCCGGCTTTGGCGTCCTGGCGCTGGGAAGCGGCCGGACAGCAGAGGGTCTAGAGTGGTGCTGGAGGTGAAGTGAGATGCGGTTTTCGTGGTTGGCGCTGGGGCTGATGGGAATGCTGTGGCTGGCGGGGTGCGGCGACCTGCTGTCGGTGCACCCGCTGGCGACGGCGGAGACGACGGTATTCGACGCGAGCCTGACGGGGGAATGGGCGTGCGCCGATAAAGACTGCAAGGGAACGGCGCTGATCCGCGCGGCATCGGTCGAGAAAAAGGAGTACGACATCGTGTGGATCCCCGGTGACGCCGACGAAGAGGCGCTGCGGCTGAAGGGAAAGCTGGTGAAGGTGGGCGAGCGGGTGGTGTTCGACCTGGTTTCCACGAAGAAGCAGGAGCTGGCGGTGGCGGGGCATTTCTTCATGCTGGTGGAGAAGACCAGCGACGGGGTGAAGTTCCACTGGCTGGACTCGGAGTGGCTGCGGAACAGAGTGGCGTGGCAGAACGCGCTGGCGCACACGATGGTGGGGGACAAGCCGGTGATCACGGCGGGGAGCGCGGAGATGAATGCGTTTCTGGCGAAGGCGGGGCTGGACGGGAAGGCGGTGTCGGACAGCCTGGCGTTCCGGAGGGTGAAGGGGCAGTAGGGGGGCGGGGCGGCAGGGGACACGTCGAAATACGGCGCCGTTGGCGCCATATTTCGAGGTGTCCCCGGCTGGGACGGATTGAGGTTCTGTCCGGTGAAGGGGCAGTAGGAGGGGCTGCGGTGAGTTAGTTACACGTACTCAGCTTGAAGGACGTGATGAAAGTGCTCCAGTTGAAGGAGCCGTCGGACGGAATGTACTCGGTGGTGAACACCAGTTGGCAGCCATCGACCGGGTCGACGCTGATGGTGCTGTAATCACCCCAGCGAGAGAGCGTCCCCGTCTGGGATCCGGTTCCGGTCTTGATCAACGCCTCCGGTCCGAGGATGCCGAGAGGATCAGCCGGGCCGCGGTACGCATAGCGGATGCTCGGCTTGATGGCGGCGCTGGAGACGTTGTAGCCGATGGCGATGCCGCCGGTTTTATCCATGGCGGCGCTCCCCATCCAGCGGTATTCGGAGTTAGGCGAGTAGGTACCCTGCTGGTAGACGACGGGCGTTGCGCTGGAGATGGTGCTGCCGGTGGCATTGCGGAGTTCGTACCAGCGGATGCCGCTGGCGCTGTTTGCGGACACGGCGTGGTTGATGAGGAGTGATTCGTGATCGGCGAACCGCCGGTAGCTGAGGCGGTAGTTCAGGCGGTCGGCCAAAGAGTCGAGGGTCCTGGTCGTTCCCAACTGAGGGATGCAGGTCCCGCCTCCGCAGGCGCGGCTGAAGGCGCTGACTCCGGCCAGGGCGGTGGGTCCGGTGAGCGTGCCGGCGCCGGCGGTCCAATTGACGGCGAACTTCCAGAAGTAGACGGCGCTGGAGGAGATGCTCAGCAGGGGGTTCGCCGTTCCAGCGGCTGGGAGGGTGGCGCTTTCCAGGTCGGCGGGGACGAGGCTGTGGTAGCTGTTGCTGGTCTGGGCGCAGATCTGGCGCGCCGAAGCGCCAATCAGCATCTTGTCCCGTTCGAACGCGCAAACCTTGTTGCCGGAGAAGGTCCGGCCCCGCTTGAACATGTTGTAGGTGATGTAGTAGGCGTCGGGCCAGACGCCCATCTTGGGAAAGTCGTTAAAGTCCGTCCCATAGGAATAGGCGTAACGGTTGTAGGTACCGGTGGGGTCGGGCCCGGTTGAGACGGCGACGCACTGGGTGTAAGGCGAGGCGGAAACCGCGAACTGGGTGAGGACCCAGCGGTCCGCGAGCTGGTCGTACTGGACGATGGGGTCACCGTCGTTGTATTTCTCACACGCCCCCCCGAAGCCCTGCCACACCACGTTGCCGTTTTTCGGGAAGCCGCCGACCAGGTTGAAACCGGTGATCTGTTGGTTCGCGTCGCGGGTGAGCGTGTAGATCGAATAACGCAGATTCACCCACTGCACGTAGTGGTTCGGTCCGAGGTCGCCGGTGGTGTCGGGCGGGGCCACGCGGTAGCTGGGGTCCACAGGAGTTCCGTCCGTTGACGCCGCAAGGGGCACGGAGAAGGCCTTGACCGGACCCGCGCCGGTGGCCGCGAGGGGATCGTTGAACGCCGGATTCACGTTGCCGACGGGTTCGGGCCGGCCGGGCTCGAAGTCCCGCCCGCCACGCGCGGGGGTTACCGGTTTCCGATCGGGCAGGTCGCGCAACGGGACCGTGGTGGTGTCGAAACGAACGGGGAGGCTCACCTCGGCCCGGTGCTCCTCGGAGACCACCTCGCCGCGACCCTGGGCGAGAGTGACGGTGGGAACAGCCAAGGCGAGAACAACCGCGACAGCAAGGATCTCGAGCTTTGATTTCATAGGTTTTCAGTATGCTGAACAAAATGAGCCTTGTCAATCCACGTGGAGTACTACAGCGCTTTGCGGAGTATCGGACCGTAGACACAGCACGACAGTGGAGTGACCTGGCCGTGGCCGGATCGATGTGGGCCCGGGGGGCCAGTCATGAGGCGGCGCGGTGGGTATCGTTCTTCCGAGGCTGGACGAGTGCGTGGTGGCGGCGGCCGAGCGGCACGCGGGCGGTGATATGATCCCGGCATGGCGCAGACGAGACGGGCATTCCTGGGGACCGCCGGGGCGCTGGCGGCGCTGCCCGGGGCGCAACAGGTGGATTTCGGCGGGCACCGGGTTTCGCGGCTGATTGTGGGCGGCAACCCGGTGAGCGGGAACTCGCACGTGTCGCCGGCGCTGGACCGGGAGATGGCGGACTACTTCACGGCCGAGAACATCAAGAGGCTGCTGCGGGCGTGCGAGCAGGCGGGCATCAACGTGTGGCAGTCGCGGGCGGACCGGTTCATCATCCGGATGCTGCGGGAGTACCGCAACGAGGGCGGGCGGATCCAATGGGTGGCGCAGACGGCCTCGGAGATGGCGGACATCAAGCGCAACATCCGGGAGATTGCGGGCGCGGGAGCGATCGGCGCCTACCACCATGGCTCGGCGACCGACGCGATGTGGCGGACGGGCAAGATGGACGAGGTGCGGGAGCGGGTGAAGGTGATGAAAGACCTGGGGCTGCGGGCGGGGCTGGGCACGCACATTCCGGAGGTGATCGATTACGTCGAGGACAAGGGGTGGGAGGTGGACTTCTACATGACCTGCCTCTACAACCTGAGCCGGAGCAAGGAGGAGGCGTCCAAGTTGGCAGGCAGGGTGGTGGAGGGCGAGTACTTCCACGAGCCGGACCGGGCCCAGATGCTGGAGCGGGTGAAACGAACGGCGAGGCAGTGTTTCGTGTTCAAGGTGTATGGGGCGAGCCGGAGGTGCCGCGACGAGGAGGACCGGCGGGCGGCGCTGCGGCAGGTGTTCGCGTCGGCGAAGAAGAGCGACTGCGTGGTAGTGGGGATGTATCCGAAGAACAGCGAGCAGGTGATGGAGAACAGCCGGCTGGTGGCGGGGTGCGTGGGGGAGAGCTGACTACTTCGCGGCGGGGGGCTCGGGCGTGGGCGCGGCCTTGGGCCGGTCGATCTGGGCGATTTTGCCGTCGACGACGCGGACGCGGACCTCGCCGCCGTCGCTGGTGGTGTAGCGGAGGATTTCCTCATCCGACGTGGTGATGGAGAAGGCGGGCTTACCGGCCTTGGCGATCAAATCGGCGCGGAGGGCGCCAGCGTCGATGCCGTCGAAGGCGGAGAGTGGGGGCTTGGGCAGGGGTTTGGCGGGTAGGTAGGAGCGGGAGGCCGCAGCGGAGGATTTTGCCGCTGGGGCTTCCGGCCTGGCGGGGGAGAGGGTCCCGTCGATGCGGCCCAGGGCCTTGGAGAGGGCGGAGGCGGTGGACTTCCCTGCCCCGGCGCCGGAGGTGGAGGTAGCCGCGGCGATGGCGCCGTATTCGACCATGGCCTGGGCAGAGGCGCAGGCGGCCAGCAGCACCAGGGCGCAGGGGACGATCCAGAGCCGCATGAGTTCCCTCCAGTGAGCAGTGTAGGCCGATTGCGGGCGGATGTCAGCGGGGAAAACACCTAGGGCGGGGGACAAATCAACCGCGCAACCCCCTCCCTCACGGTCGGGGCTCTGACGGGCGGGTATTCTGGATGAATGCGGTTGATTCTGCTGCTGGCGGTGATGATGGGTCTGCGGGCCGAGGTCCGGCAGGGCGATGTGATCCGTGTGGCCGGGCCGGGCGAGTCGGCGCGGATGAACGGGCGAACGGTGCGGCTGTACGGGCAGGCTGACGGAAGCCGGCTGGGGCTGATGCCGGTACCGGCGGCGGAGAAGCCGGGCGACTACGCGCTGGAGGTGCTGGATGCGAGCGGCAAGGTGGTGCGCAGCGGAGACGTGGAAGTGAAGGACGCGCGGTTTCGCAGGCAGAACGTCCTCATCGCCAAGCAGACGGCGGCGCTGGCGGCGTCGGAGGAGGAGACCAGGCTGGTGCGGGCGTTCCTGCAGGCGGAGACGGAGGGGCGTTATTGGGCCGACCCGTTGGGGTTGCCGCTGGCGGGGTGCATGATCTCGCCGTACGGCGTGCAGCGATTCCATAACGGGATACCGACGGGGAACGTGCACGGCGGGTGGGACCAGAGAGGGGGCAAGGGGACGGCGGTGCGGGCGGCGGCGGCGGGGGTGGTGCGGATCGCGAAGATGTTCGAACTGCGGGGCGGGACGGTAGGGATCGACCACGGGCAGGGGCTGGAGACGATGTACCTGCACATGTCGGGATTCGCGGTGCAGGAGGGGGCGGAGGTGAAGGAAGGGGAGGTGGTGGGCTATGTGGGGTCTACCGGGCGTTCGACGGGGCCGCACCTGCACTGGTCGATATTGGCCAACGGGGTGGCGGTGAATCCGGCGCAATGGGTGAAAGTGAAGGCGTGCGCGGCGCAGGCGGCGGCGGGGAAGAAGAAGTAGGTTCAGTGGCCCATGAGGGTCATGCGCTGGAGGATGATGGCGGAGTAGCGGTCCATGCGGGCGGGGGAGCGGCGGCGGGGGCTGGGCAGGACGGCGGCGAGGTGGGCGGCCTGGTCGCGCGAGAGGCGGGCGGCGGAGGTGCGGTAGTGGAAGCGGGCGGCGGCCTCGGCGCCGAAGACGCCGGGCGCCCACTCGATGTTGTTGAGGTAGAGTTCGAGGATGCGGCGCTTGTCGAGGATCAGTTCGGCCAGGGGCACGATGGCGGCCTCCATGCCTTTCCGGAAGAAACCGCCGCGGGTAGTAAGAAAGATGTTTTTGACCAGTTGCTGGGAGATGGTGGAGGCGCCGCGGAGGCGGCCGCGGTCCTGGTCGTCGTCGAGGGCTTCGTCGATGGCGTGCTGGATCTCGGTCCAGTCGAAGCCGTGGTGCAGGTAGAAGCGGCCGTCCTCCGCGGCGACGACGGCCCACTGGAGGTGGGGCGAGATCTGGGCGAGGGGCACCTGGACGTGCTTTTTCATGTACTTGCCGGGCTTGAACCAGGATTCCACGCGGCGCTCGAGCTGGAGTGCGGTGGTGGGTGGATTGAACAGCTTCAGGGCGAGGAGGGACAGTACGATCCAGCCGAAGACCAGGGCCAGAGTGATCAGCGACCAGCGGAGGAAGCGGCGAGCGAGGTTTGACTTGGGAGCCAAGGACCAGGGTACGTCAGTTTGGGGCCGGAGAGGGGTGGGTGAAATGAATCAGTATTCTGGCATTGTGATTGCGGGGTAAAGCAGGTTATGGCAGTTCAGCCGTTGCAGTACAAACCGAACCCGAAGGCGCCCAGGCAGATCTTACCTGTTTTGAATGCTGAGGTTAGAGCCGTTACATCGCAGGAGGTGGCGCTTGGATTCACTCCGGAGCAGGTGCGCGTAGAGGCGCAGCGATGCTTGCAGTGCGCCAAACCAACCTGCATTGACGCCTGCCCGATCCATATCGACATTAAGAGGTTCATCGCGCGGCTGGCCGAAGGCGAGTACCAGGCGGCGCACGACGTGATCAGCGAGCAGAGCCCATTTCCGGGGGTGTGCGGGCGGGTCTGCCAGCATGAGCTGTTCTGTGAAGACGTCTGCATCGTGGCCAAGAAGTGGGAGCCGGTGGCGATCGGGAGCCTGGAGCGGTTCGCGGCGGACCACGCCCGGCTGCGAATGCAGGAGCTAGCGCACAGCTACCCCAAGCCTACGGGCAAGAAAGTGGCGCTGGTGGGCAGCGGACCGGCGTCGTTGATCGCGGCCTACGACCTGGTGCGGAACAACTACCGGGTGACGGTGTTTGAGGCGCTGCACAAGCTGGGCGGAGTGCTGGCCTACGGGATCCCGAACTTCCGGCTGCCGCGGGAGATCCTGCACGAGGAGATCGCGCGGCTGCAAAACATGGGAGTGGAGTTCGAGGTGGATTTCATCGTCGGCAAGACGGCGACGCTGGAGGAGCTGTTTGAGGAGGGGTTCGAGGCGGTGTTCATCGGCACGGGCGCGGGATTGCCGTACATGATGGGCATTCCCGGCGAGAACCTGGTGGGCGTCTACACGGCGAACGAGTTTCTGACGCGCATCAACCTGATGGAGGCGTTCCGGTTTCCAGACGCGCCGACGCCGGTGCGGGTGGGCGCGCACACAATCATCGTCGGCGGCGGCAACTCGGCGATGGATGCGGCGCGGTGGGCCAAGCGCATGGGGAGCGATGTGACCGTTCTGTACCGGCGCGGGCGGGCGGAGCTGAAGGCGCGGCTGGAAGAGATCGAGCACGCCGAGGAAGAGGGCGTACGGTTCGAGTTCCTGGCGGCGCCGGTGGCGCTGTTTGGGGACGAAAACGGGTATGTGAAGGAAGTGGAGTGCATCCGGATGGAGCTGGGCGAACCGGACGAGAGCGGGCGGCGATCGCCCGTACCCATTGCCGGCAGCGAGCACCGCATCCCTGTGGACACCGTTGTGGCGGCCATCGGCCAGGCGCCGAATCCGACGCTGCAAAAGGCCACGCCGCAGTTGATCACCAAGCGAGGCAAGATCGTGGTGGACACCAAGGGCGAGACGTCGATGCCGCACGTTTTCGCGGGCGGGGACGTGGTACGGGGAGGCTCGACGGTGATCCTGGCGATGAAGGACGGCCGTCTGGCGGCGCAGGCGATCCATGAGGTGCTGAGCGGCGTGGCGGCCGAGGTGGAGGTGGCGCAGTGAACAGGATACTGGCAAAGAGGCAACTGGCGCCGGAGGTGACGTTGCTGGAGGTGGAGGCGCCGAGGATCCAGCGGCGGTGGAAGCCGGGGATGTTCATCATCATCCGGCCGCTGGCCAATAGCGAGAGAATCCCGCTGACGATTGTGGATTCGAGCGCCGAACGGCAGTCGATCACGATGGTGATCCAGGCGATCGGCAAGACGACGAAGGAGGCCGTGGCGCTGGAGCCGGGCGACGCCCTGTGCGACCTGGTGGGGCCGCTGGGAGAGGCGGCGACGATGACCACAGACCAGAAGGTGGTGTGCATGGCCGGCGGGGTGGGCGTGGCCGAGCTGCTGCCGGTGGCCAAGGCGTTTCACGAGGCGGGCAACCACGTGACGGCGCTGTGCGGAGCGCGGTCGGACAGCTACAGGATTCTGGATGAAGAGCTGAAGGCGTCGGTGGACGAGCTCCAGTGGGCCACCGACGATGGGACTTTCGGGTTTCACGGCAACGTGGTCCAACTGCTGAAGAGCCTGGCTGGTCCGGGGACATTCAGCGAGGGGCACGTCATCGGGCCGATTCCGATGATGAAGGCGGCGGCGGAAGCCACGCGGGATTGGGGCTTGAAGCTGCACGCGAGCTTGAACCCGGTGATGATCGACGGGACGGGGATGTGCGGCGGTTGCCGGGTGACGGTGGGGAGCGAAGTGAAGTTCGCCTGCGTGGACGGACCGGAGTTCGACGCGCACCTGGTGGATTTCGACGAGCTGACGCGGCGGAACCGGGCCTACCGGGAGATGGAGCAGGAGTCGCTGCGGCACGTGTGCCGGGTGGGGCTGGACGTGCGGTAGTGAGGTAGCAGCCACGCCGGCCCTGAGCCGGGTAGGATTGAGGGGTGGGCAGAGAAGCGGTCGGTCCCGTGAATTGTTGGAGTTGGGGGGATTCACCCAACCGTGGTGGATTTCACCCCATCGGCTGGGGAGCCGGCACCGTTGGGTTTTTCGTCAGCCTGTACAAATCATTGAAAAATATCAAGTTGACGAAGTAGAGGATAATAAGGTATGTTTGGCCTGGATCATGCAGTGCAGATCCTGAGTCGTGTCAGACGCGGCCTCGGCCGCGGAAATCATAAGTAAGAAAGAGGAGAGCCACATGCGATCGCATTCACGCTCTAGCGGCTGGATGAAGTGGGCACTCGTGGTGATGGTGCTGGTGGCATCGACGGCACTGGTCAGCTCGACAAAGTCCCCGTTCACCCCGCAAGACAAGGCCTATTACGCGGACGAAGCACTGGTGAACTTCGTGCGCCCGGGACTGGTGTTCAAGATTATCAGCCACGAGATCGCGGCCGACGGAACCGTGAAGGTCCGCTTCAAGATGACGGACCCGAAGGGAGTGGCGCTGGAGCGGGAAGGGATCAACACGCCGGGCGTGGTGACCACGAGTTTCGTGCTGTCGACGATTCCGAACGAGTCGAAGTGGCAGCAGCCGTACACGACGCGTCTGAAGACGAGCACGTATGCGCCGACGGCGGGCAAACAAGCGAGGCAGGCGTCAACCGATACGGGCGGCACTTACGCGAAAGCCGCCGACGGCGAGTACGTCTACACGTTCGGGCTGAAGCTGCCGGCGGCATACCAGAAGAACGCCACGCACACGATCGTGGTGTTCGGCAACCGGAACCTGTCGGAGTTCGGCATGAGTACGAACTACGCGACCGACATTTACAACTTCGTGCCCGACGGTACGCCGGTGAAGAAGATCCGCGAGGTATTCAAGAGCGCGTCGTGCAATAAGTGCCACGACAACCTGCGCTTCCACGGCGGATCGCGCGTGGGCGTGGAAGCTTGCGTGATCTGCCACGTGCCGCAATACGCGACCGGCGGCCAGACGGTGTCGAACCTGAATCCGGAGACGGACAACACCATCGACATGACGGTGATGATCCACAAGATCCACATGGGTTCGGAGCTGCCGAGCGTGGTGGGGGGAAAGCCGTACCAGATTATCGGCTACGGCAACGCTGTGAGCGACTTCTCCTACGTCAACATGCCGTCGAGGACGAACAACTGCCAGTGGTGTCATGAGAAGGGCAACGAGCAGGCGGCCCAGAAGGACGCCTGGCTCATGCAGCCGACGCGCGCGGCTTGCGGCGCCTGCCACGATACGGTGAATTTCCAGACCGGACAGGGGCACGTGAACCTGCCGCAGCCGAGCGACAGCCAGTGCGCGAACTGCCATATTCCGCAGGGCGAGATCGACTTTGACGCATCGATCAAGGGCGCGCACGTCGTGGAACAGGATTCCGCGCTTGTGCGCGGCGTGATCGCCAAGTTCGTCAACATCGAGAACACCAAGCCGGGCCAGAAGCCGACCATCACGTTTTCGCTGACGGACCGTTCGGGCACGGCGATGGACATCAACGAACTGATTCCCGGCGCCGGCCGCGGCCGCATCGGTTTTACGCTGGCGGCGCTGACGGGCGGCGACTACGGCCAGGGCATTTCCACGGCGACGACGAGGGGCTACGTTCAGGACGCCCCGACGGCGACCACCGGGTTCACCGGCACGCCGGGCCTGTACAAATACACGATTGCGACGGCCATCCCGGCTGACGCCAAGGGCACATGGGCGATGCAGATTGAGGGCCGCTCGGATGAGAAGGTCCTCGCCGGGACACTCAAGGAACGCATCGTCGAGGTGAACCTGCCGAACCAGGTGCGATACTTCTCGGTGGATAGCAGCGCAGTCGCGCCGCGCAGGACGGTGGCGAATACGGCGACCTGTAACAACTGCCACTCGAACCTGGCGCTGCACGGCCTCAACCGGAACGCCGTGGAGAGCTGCATTATCTGCCACAACCCGGCGATGACCGACGCGGCCCGCCGGCCGGCCGACAAGATGCCGGCCGAGTCGATCAGCCTGGCGTCGATGGTGCACCGGATCCACACCGGAGACGACCAGCCCAACGGCTATGTCCTCTACGGTCGTGGCGGAGCGGCGGATTTCAGCAAGGCCACTTTCCCGCCGCCGGCCATCACCGCGAAGTGCACCATGTGCCACGTCAGCGGCACAGAAAATGCCCCGGCCAGAGGCACGGCGAACGTGACCGATCCTCGCGGCTGGATCACGCCGGTGGGGCCGACCAGCGCGGCCTGCCTGGCGTGCCACTCCAGCAAGGACGTCGCGTCGCACGCGCTGGCCAACACGACGACGCTGGGCGAGAGCTGCGCGGCCTGCCACGGGCCGAACAGCGAGTTCGCGGTGTCGAAGGTACACGCGCAGTAGTCTGAAGCTAAACTACGGGCAGGCCCTCCAATGGGGGTCTGCCCTTTCTTATAGTCGGGAGTACTCATGCGATTCCGGTTACTGCCGTTGACGGCCGCCCTGCTGGTGGCGGCGTTGACTGCGGCTCCGCGCCAGGATCAAAAGGCGGCGCCGCAGAAACCAGGAGAGAAGGCCGCGGCGCAGCAGGACGCCAAGGCGGCCAAGAGGGAGTTCGCCGGGTCTGAGACCTGCGCGACCTGTCACGAGGACATTAGTACCGGTTTCAAGAAGAATCCACATTCGACGCTGGAGACGAACAAGAAGCGAGGTTTCGACGGCAAGGCCTGCGAGGGCTGCCACGGTCCTGGATCAGTGCACGCGGAGACGAACTCCGGCGACGACATCCGCAGCCCGAAGAGGATGAAGGCGGCAGCGATCGACGCGATGTGCCTGGGCTGCCACAAGAACCAGCCGACACACGTGGGCCGGTTGCAGGGCAGCCACGCCCGGAACGCGGTGCCGTGCACGTCGTGCCACGACATGCACAAGACCGGAGAAGAGTCGAGCGAGCGCCGGTTGAAGAGCACGGCCGGGATCAACAAGGCGTGCGCGAGCTGCCACCCGGACGTCTGGGCCTCGTTCCAGAAACCGAACCGGCACAAGCTGCCGGAGGGCGGGATGAGCTGCACGAGCTGCCATAACCCGCACGCCAGCTTCATGAACAGGAATCTGCGCCTATCGGGCGGCAACGAACCGGGGTGCTTCGCCTGCCACGGCGACAAACGGGGACCCTTTGTCTTCGAGCACGCTCCGTCAAGGAACGAGTCCTGCTCGACGTGCCATGAGCCGCATGGCTCCACCAACCCGCGGATGCTGAAGCGGGCCGAGATTGCTCCGCTGTGCCTGGAGTGCCACTCGAACATTCAGGCTTCGCCGCCGGCCACGACGGTGGGCGGCATTCCGCCGGCGATCCACGATCTACGCAGCCCGCGATACCGGAACTGCACGATCTGTCACCAGAAGATTCACGGTTCGAATGCGAATGGGGCGTTGCTGAGATGAGATCCTGTCTGGCCCTGCTGCTCCCGTTAGCGCTTCTGTCGGGAGAGCCAGCCATCAAGAAGGAAGCGAATACTTCGAACTCTGCCGGGCGGCCCACGGCTCGCGCAGCCACCGCTCGCAAGGCGCGCGTGAAGAAGGTGAGCCTGACCGCGCCCGCCCCGGGCCTGGCCGTGCCCGAGCAGGCGCCGGAGAAGAAGGAGCAGAAGGAAGCCGCTCCCGCTCCGAAGGCGGAGAAGGCTTTGACGGGCTACATCGACGCCGGAGCGCGCTGGGTGGGCCGGGCGGGCGACTTCAACACCTACCGCAGCATGGTCAACCTGTCGCAGGGACTGCGGCTGGTGGGCCTGGACCTGGGCTGGGAACCGGCCGGCAACAAGCTGGTCGACAGCCTCCGTGTGCAGGCCGGCAATTGGGGCGGCGATCCGTACAACACGGCGCGCCTGGACATATTGAAGCGCGGCAAGTACCGTTACAACGGCAACTACTCCAACATCGCCTATTACAACCACCTGCCCTCTTTCGCCGATCCGGCGGTGAGCAGCGGGAAATTCATGAACCAGCGGGCCTATGACACGGCGATCAGCAACTTCGACAACGAACTGCAGATCATGCCGGGGGCGAGGATCGTCCCGTACTTCGGTTTCTCGCGGAACTCGAGTCTCGGCAACGGCATCACGCCGCTGGTGGAGAACGGCAACGAGTATCCGCTGCGGAACGTGGTGGATTGGGGCCAGAAGGAGATCCGCGGCGGGGTGCGGGTGGAGATGCAGCGCTGGCACGCCACGCTGGAGGAGGGCGGCACATGGTTTGACGACAACCAGTCGGTGTACTCCACGCAAGCGCTGAGCGGCAACCGGACTTCCCCCTATTTCGGGCAGGCGCTGGTGCTGACCAGCGGCGGGCAATCGTATCGCATCCGCGGGACGGGCGCCTACACCAAGGGCCTGGTGACGGCCAACCCGACAAACTGGCTGGACCTTTCGGGCGCGTTCGTGCGCAGCCAGCCGCAGACCTTCGGCCAGCTCAATCAGAGCCAGACGGGGACTTTCGCCGAGCCGGGGAGCGTGCTGTTCTACGCCAGGGCGGTGGACTACGCCTATGGCAACGGACGAGCTCCGCACACCTCAGCCACGGCCGCGGCCGAGGTTCGGGCGGGGTCGAGACTCCGTTTCAGGCAGGTGTGGGAGACGGACCGTTTCGTGATCAACGGCACGGGCACGGAGCGCTCGACCGTGTATCCGACGCTGGCTTCACAGCCGTATCAAACGGTCACGCCGGACGGCGAGCGGCTGGAATCCACCCGCAGCCGGGAGCAAGTGGAAGCGCTGTTCGATCTTTCGAAGAACTTCATGCTGCGCGGCGGCTACCGCTGGGAGTGGGGCAGGTCCCTGATGAAATCGGACCCGTTCGTTCCCGGGCCTGAGTACGAACGGGGCGAACTCAAGCGCGGCGTGCTTCTGGCCGGATTCATGGCCAGGCCGCTGAGCCGCCTGTCGGTGAACGGCGACTTCGAGGCCGGCGACGGCGAGAAGACGTACTACCGGATCGGGCTGATGGACACCTCGCGCTACCGGCTGCAGGGGAGAGTCACGTTGCCGGCGGACATGTTCTTCAACGTGATCTTCACGCGCTTTGAGAACCAGAACCCCAACAAGGGGATCAACTACGACTACCAATCGCAGGCGACTTCGGCCCAACTGCAATGGATGCCCAAGGGAGGCAAGCGCGTGAGCATCCTGGCGGACTACTCGCGGTCCGGGGTCCGAAGCGACATCAACTATCTGTACCCGCTGGGACTGTTCAACGTGCGATCCCTGTACATCGACAAGGCGAATACGGGGATGGTGCTGGCCGACCTGCGTCTGCCGGTGGCCAAGAACTATGAAGCGAAGCTGACATTCGGCGGCTCGTTTGTGACCACGGCCGGTTCGAGGCCGTCGCGCTACTACCAGCCGCAGGGCCGGATCCAGCTCCCGGTGACGCCGAAGCTGGAATTCTTCTCCGAGTGGAGGTACTATGGCCTGTCGCAGCCGTATTACTACACCTACGAGGGGTTCCGGTCGCACATGTATATGGGCGGGCTCCGCTTCCTGCTTTAATGGAACAAAGGGGAGGGGCCGCCGCCCTCCCCCTCTTGACCGTTGAGGGAGGTCCCGAAGATGAAAAAGTTCTATGCGCTACTGGCCGTTCTGTCGACGGCCGCCCAGGGTGCGGTTCTGGTGGGCGACTCGGCGCGCGGCACCGAGGTATTCAAGAGCCAGAATTGCGTGACGTGCCACAGCGTGAACGGGGAGGGCGGCAAGGCCGGTCCTGACCTTGGCAAGCGGGCCAGCCGCGGCTACACGCCCTCGGAGCTCACCTCGCTGATGTGGAATCACGCGCCGGCGATGTGGAGCGCGATGGAAAAGGCGAACGTGGCCAAGCCGAAGCTGAACAGCCAGCAGGCGGCGGACCTGTTCGCCTACTTCTACGCGGCGCGCTACTTTGAGCGCAAGGGCGACGCCGGCCGGGGCCGCGAAGCCTTTGCAAAAGGTGGCTGCTCGGAGTGCCATGCCATCGGCGGCGGCGGCGGGGCCGCCGGCCCGGCGGTGGTGAAGTGGGAGTCGGTGGCCGACCCGATCGAGCTCTGCCGGCAGATGTGGAACCACTCGGGCAAGATGCGGGAGGCGATGAAGGCCAAGGGGATGAGGCAGCCGCAACTGACGGCCGCCGAGATGAACGACATCACGGTGTACCTGCAGAACCTGCCGGCCACGCGCGGCCTGAAGCCGCAGTTCCAGCCGGCCGCGCCGGGCACGGGCGAGATGCTGTTCGAGTTGAAGGGCTGCAAGGGATGCCACCACGATGCGAACGCGCTGGTCAAGGGCCCGCAGTTCCGGGCGGCAAGCGATTTCGCGGCGGGGATGTGGAACCACTCGGCCAAGATGCAGCAAAGGGCGGAGATCCGGCCGGAAGAGATGAAGCGCCTGGTCGGCTACCTGTGGGCGCTGCAATTCGCCAATGAGGGCGCGAACGCGGCGCGGGGCGCCAAGGTGTTCGAGGCCAGGGGCTGCGGCAACTGCCACGGCAAGGGCATCGCGCCGGTGCTAGCGCTGGGCGAGCGTGCGACATCGTACGAGATGATCGCCGTGTTGTGGGACCATGGTCCGGCCATGCACAAAGAGATGAAGGCGAAGGGCATTGCCTGGCCGCGCTTCGAGAGCACGGAGATGGCGGACCTGCTGGCGCATCTGCGGGGGCGGTAGAGGTTCCTTTCCGGACCCGCTCGCTGACGCGCGGGGCTGTACGTGCGGGCTGTACCCGCGGGCTGGACCCGCTCGCTAACGCGCGCGGCTCTACGCGCGGGCTGTACGCGCGGGCTGTACCCGCTTGCTAACGCGCGCGGCTCTACGCGCGCGGCTGTACGCGCGCGGCTCTACATGTACTCGGGTACGGGAATCCCGAGCACCGCTTCCAGCGAGCGCTCGAGTTGCTCCTTGCAGTAGACGGCCAGCCAGAGCAGGAATGTCCGCTTCTCGGCGTCCTGTTCAGCCAGAATCGGGTAGTCGTGATAGAAGGCGTTGAACGCCTGCGCAAGCTGGAATGCGTAGCGGGCCACGTGGGAGGGCTCGCCGGCGGCCAGCGCCGCGTCCAAAGCTTTGCTGGAGCGGCTGGCGGCGAGCAGGAGCTGCCAGAAATCCTCGGACTGCAACTGCCGGTCGAGCTTCGGCGCGTCGAGTTGGGCCCGGAAATCGGGGAGGGTCCCGCCGCGCTCGGCCATCTTGCGCAGGATGTTGCGCGCCCGCACGGCGGCGTACTGGACGTAAGGGCCGGTCTCGCCTTCGAACGAGAGCGCCTCCTGCAAGTCGAAGGCGATGACGGTGTTGCGCGTGAACTTCAAGAGGAAGTAGCGCAGGGCGCCGATCGCAAGTTGAGTGGCCACCAGCAAGCGCTCGCCTTCCGGCTTTTCCGCGTGGCGCGAGTCGACCTCGCCCTTGGCCTTCTCGATGAGCTTGTCGATCAGGTCGTCGGCCTTGACGCCGAGCCCCTTGCGGCCGCTCACCTCGACGTAGGCTTTCCGGCTGTCCTCCTCCGAAAGCGGGATGCCCAGCTCGACACAGGTGCGCGGCGACAGCGCCACCATCTCGTAGGAGAAATGGATGGACCGGTCTGCCTGCCCGTTGTA
Source organism: Candidatus Solibacter usitatus (assembly GCA_016213245.1). Classification (GTDB taxonomy): domain Bacteria; phylum Acidobacteriota; class Terriglobia; order Bryobacterales; family Bryobacteraceae; genus Paludibaculum; species Paludibaculum usitatum_A. The sequence continues at coordinate 53,987 of JACRBC010000068.1, forward strand.
GCCGAGGGCGCGCAGACCGGCGACAACCACGTCCTGCAGGTACGATTGCCGCGAGTCGATGACGTTGTAGACCTCCGTGCCCCCGCCGAAGGCCGGCGCGGGCTGGTCGCAGGCCTCGCCGGTGGCCACCCACAACGGGTGGCCGTCGGGGTAGGTGCGCAGAGGCTTGTAGTGGAAGTCCAGACCCAGCAGGCCGAACTTCCACATCTGGTAGGCGATGTCCTTGCCGACGTATGTCACCGTGCCGTTGGAGCGGACAATCACTTTGGCGTCGTCGTCACCGGCTTCCTCGCCGGCCGGCGTGTCGCGGAAGTGGGCGGCGCCCATCACCCAGCAGCCCTTGTTCTTGCCTTCCTCGACGAAGTAAATGGCCCCGCGTTCTTTCAGTTGTTCGAACGCCTTCTTCCAGAACTCCAGGTGCAGGATCTCGCTCTCGCGGGGCAGCACGTCGTAGGCGATGCCCAGGCGCCACATCGTGTCCAGGTGGCATTCGACAATGGCGTCGGCCACCAGGTGGGCGAGTTCGGCGATTTCTCCCTCGCCGTGCTCGATGGTGTGCAGCGTGTCGCGGCGCCACTGAACGGCTTCCGGATGGTCGTGGTAGTAGCTGGAAGTCCGGGCATAGAGATCCCAACAGTAGTAGTCGAAGCGCGGCGCGGCGATCAGCGCTTTGACGCCGCTCAATGTTTTGTTTTCCAGATGGCGGAAACCGACCACCACATCGGCCACCTGCACACCGGTGTTATCGATGTAGTTCTGAACCTCCACTTTCCGGCCCGAGGCCCGCAGCATGCGCACGAAGGTATCGCCGAGTACGGCGTTGCGGAGATGGCCGATGTGGGCCGCCTTGTTCGGGTTGATGTTGGTGTGCTCGACGATGATCTTGCCCGCAACCTCTTCCGCTGCCGAGGCGGCGCCGGAGAGCAGCGCCGCGGCATACTCGCCGCGTTTGAGCCGGACGTTCAGGTAGCCGTTGCCGGCCACTTCCACGGCGGCAACCCCGGGGATGGATGGAAGTTGGGAGGCCAGCTCTTCGGCGATCGCCTTGGGGGCCTTCTTCAACTGACGAGCCAGCGTGAATGCAACCGGCAGCGCCAGTTCGCCGAAACTCGACTGCTTCGGCTGCTCGATCACGACCGGAACGCCGGCGCCGAAGCGATCGGCTAGAAACCGCGCGAAGCTGTCGCGCACCTGCTTTTCCATTCGGTGGAACACTGCGGAGACCTCTGGCAATGCACCAGTTTAGCAATGGAGCGATGTGAGACCACTTTGGTCCTATATTGAGGTATACTGACTGTGTGGCTAAAGTAACCTTCCTACCGGCCAACGTGACGTACGAGTTTGACCTGGAAAGCCTGCCTTATCAAGAGCATGGCAAACCGAAGTCGTTTCTGGACATTGCCCAGAACAACGGTTTTCACCTGGAGCACGCCTGTGGCGGCAATTGCGCCTGCACCACCTGCCACGTGGTGGTGAAGCGGGGGGAGGAGTTCCTCAGCGCCCTGGAAGACGATGAGGCGGACAAACTCGACATGGCAGCGGACCTCCAGGTGGGTTCCCGGCTGGGATGCCAGGTGTTCTTCGAGCGGGACGGGGAAGTAGTGGTGGAGATTCCGTCCTGGAACCGCAACTATGTCAGCGAGGGCGGCGGGTCGATGAACCTGGGTGACGCGATTCCCGCGGGGAAGAAGTAGGAATCAGCGCACGAGGAGGTCGAACGACGACAGCGGCGCGCTGAGGCTGAGGGTGAGCGTGGACTGGCTGCATTCGGCCTGAAGGCCATCGAGCGTGCGCAACAGCCCGGTGTCGGTCTGAAGCGCGCGCGCGCGGAACAGGGCGATGGCGCCCCGGATGGTATCGCGGGCCTGGCGCGCCTGGCCCGCGTTCGAGTATTGGGCCGTCAAGCTGGCGTCCACGCCTGTCGCCAGGTTGGCATGCGCCGCGACGCCGGTGACGTTCCTGGAGAAGGACCCCGCTAAAGCCGGCACGAGTGTCCCCGGATTCCTGGCGACGAGCCAGGCATGGTCTGGCGGAAGAGTCTCGACCTTGGCGATGAGATCCTGCGGGGGACTCTCTCCAGCCTTGTCGCGGTTGTCGATGACGGACTGCAAGCCGGCGACCTTGCCGGCGATGGCGACACCGGAGTTGAGGAAGAGCACGGCCGCCGAGTCTTTCACCAGGATGTAGTAGCCCTTGTAGTTGCTCCGCTGCATGCCGGGCACATCGAACCTTGGCTCGAGCCCGAACTGCCCGCCGAACTTGCCCCGGAAGAAGAGCAGCGATCCTGACGGCGACGAAGCGAGAACGACTTCCCAGATGTCGTTGGCGGGGTCGAGGCCGGTGGTCTGGCGGAATCTCTCCAGCGCCTTGATCCTGCGGCCGGCCACGTAGGCCTCAAAGAAGGGTGTCTGCTGGAGGCGGTCGATGCGCAGGCCGGCGAGCACATTGGCGCTGGAGGGGATGAGGGGAGCGATGGCGGCGTCGATGCGGGCGTGCGTGGGCTGGCGCCGGCAACCCGCCGCCGCGGCGAGGCAGATGAGGGCGATGATCGTGGCGGATCGCATGGCGGATCAGGCGAGGGCGGCGCTGATGAGGGAATCGAGCGCGAGCTCGAGGCGGTCCCACTCCTGCTCGGAATCGAGGTGGATTCCGTTGTACACGTCCGAGGTCCTGGCGCGCAGCAACAGGTAGGTGCCTCCGGCGGCGAGAACGGCGCCCAGGGCGGCGAGGTCGATGTCCGGCTGCGGGCGAAAAGTGCGCATGAGACGCGTGGCGAACTCCTCGCGGTGGCGGGCCAGCGCGCGGGTGAGCTCGTTGCGCTCCAGCAGTTCCCAGCGCATGATCTCGAGCGTGAGCGGGTGCTGGCGGAGCCAGCGCAGCAGGCCGAGCAGGGCGCGGCGCGCCAGGTCCAGATTGGTTTCGGTATCCGATCCGCTCCCGAGAAGTTCGGCTTGGGTGGGCCAGAAGCCGCCTTCTTCCGCATAGGCTTTGAGCAATTGCGGAATGCCGCCGAAGTAGCGGTAGATGAGGACCTTGTCCACGCCGGCCTCGCGGGCGACGGCATTGACGCCCACACCTTTGAAGCCCTGCCGGGCAAGCAGCCGGCCGACCGCCTCAATGATCGAGTGGCGCGTGCGGGCGCGGTCGCGGGGTCTGGCCTGGGTCAAATCGGCAACCCTCCGCTCACACCTCGAGCTTCCACGGCGAGCGGTAGCGCGCCTTCAGGAAAGGTTTGATGGCGTCCTGCTTCACGGTGAAATCCTGGTCATCCCAATCGAGCCACGTCTTGTGACGCATGGAGAGATTGGCCAGGATGCAGGTGGCGGAGGAGCGCACGCAAGTTTCGATCTCGCTGACGGGCTTCTGGCGCGAGCGGATGCAGTCGAGCCAGTTCTGCCAGTGCGGCACGTTCATCTGCCGCATCACGTCGTCCTTCTCCCATCTCTGGGCGGTGACGGCAGATCTGGCGTTGGGAATCAACCAGCAGCCCCCGCGGTTGACGATCAGGGTAGCCTCGGTGCCGTGAATCGCCGTGGCGGCGCCCTGGCTGGCGCTCAGCAGCGGCATGGGATTGCAGGTGCGGCTCTCGTAGCTGGACAGGAACTTCGGGTAGTGGTAGGTGGCCAGCATCGTGTCGGGCGTTTCGACGTTGTCCTGGACGTAAAACTTGCTGCCCATGGCGGAAATCGACAGGGGCATGATGTCGCCGAAGCACTGGTGGATGGGGTCGATGAGATGGACGCCCCAATCGGTCATCGCGCCACCGGCATAGTCCCAGAAGTAACGGAACGTGGGGAATGTGGTGGTCTTCACGCCCCAACGGTTGGCGTTGAACGGGACCTTAGGGGCGGGGCCGAGCCACATCTCCCAGTCGAGGCCCAGCGGCACTTCGCCGTCGACTGGATTTCCAAAGCCCTTCTGGCTGGCGCGCCCGCTCTGGTAAGCGTGGCAGAAGGTGACCTCGCCGAGCGTTCCGGCCTGGACGATCTCGGCTGTCTTCTTGAAGTAGCCGCCGGAGCGCTGCATGGTTCCGGCCTGCACGATGCGGTTGTACTTGCGGGCCGCCTGGACCATCTTCCGGCCCTCCTCGATGTAGACGCAGGCGGGCTTTTCGACGTAGACGTCCTTGCCGGCCTTGCACGCCTCGACGGTCATGTAGGCGTGCCAGTGGTCGGGCGTGGAGATGCAGACGGCGTCGATCGACTTGTCGGCCAGGATGTCGCGGAAATCGGCGACGGACTTCGGCGTGTGACCACCGCGGCGGGCCGCGGCTTCAGCGCGCTCCAGGTGCGGCTGATAGACATCGCACAGGGCCGCGGGCTGAAAGCCGGGAACCTGCATGGCGTAGCCGAGGTTGCCGGAGCCCATCGCGCCGAGGCCGATGAAGCCAACGGCGATACGGTCGTTGGCGCCCTTCACGTTGCCAGTGAAGAGGGAGGTGGTGAAGGCAGCGCCGGTGGTGGAAAGCACGTTGCGTCTGGAGAGATGTTGGGTCATGAGGGCCTAGATGGATTGTATGGCAAAGAGGGGCGGAGAAGCAGAGCGGGCCGGTTTTCTGAGTTTTTTCCACCGGGGACGGGTCAGGCTGTCCCCCTGTCTGCATCTTCATGGAGCACAGGGGGTTGTGGGCGCGATTTTCAGACTTGGCGCCTGGGACGGGTCAGGCTGTCCCTATGGCCCCTATGGCCAAGAGGGGCGGCCAGGCGGACGCCTCGCGCGGGTGTGCGGCTATCGCTGGACCGAGACTTCCTTGAAGTACACGGTGGAGGCGGCGTCGTGATTCTGCAACCCAATGTATCCCGCGGGAGCGCGCGGGCCGCGAATGGGCTCGTACCACTGCTTGCGCTCGGGGACTGGCTGGCCTTCGGTGAATTCGTTGATCAGGACGCCGTTGAGGGAGATGCGGGTGACTTTGTCGCGGATCTCGATCTCCATGGTGTTCCACTCGCCGGTGGGCTTCTGCTGGCGAGAGGTGACTTTGGACAGCGAGTAGATGGCGCCTGTGGAGTGCCAGTCGTCACCGGCGGCGTCGATCTGCACCTCATAGCCGTTGTGGACGCCGTACCAGGGGTCCGATGGCGGCTCCGGCAGGCGGATGACGACACCGGAGTTGGCGCGCTGGCCGGTAGTCTTGAACACCACCCGCAGGGTGCAGTTGGAGAGCTTCTCCTTCGAGTAATACAGCAGGCCCATGCCGCCGGTGGTCTTCATCAGGCCATCTTCGACGACGAAGCGGCCCGGGCCGGTCATCACCCAGCCATCCAGGTTGCGTCCATTGAACAGCGGCCGGAAGTCCGCCGCGGCGATGGGGAAGGCGGACAGCACGAGCGCGAGGGTCCTCATAGTTTTTCCTGGGCCTCTCCCAGAGTCACGGTCAGTTTCACCTGGCGGCGGTTGCGGAAGAGGGTGAGTTCCACTTTATCACCAGGGCGCTTGCGGGCGAGGGCGCGCGATAGCGCGTCGAGACGATCCACGTTCTGCCCGTCGATGGCCATGATCAGGTCGCCCCCGATGCCGATCTCGGCATTGCCGACCACCAGGATCTGGCGCGGCCGGCGCACACCGGCAGCTTCGGCGGCGGAGCCCTCGGCGACGCCCTGGACCAGCAGGCCGCCCTCGGCCGGCAGTCCGAGCTCGACGGCCAGGTCCCCGTAGACGTGCATCACGTCGACGCCGAGCCGGGGCCGGCCGTAGGTCTTGTTGGACTGGTAGTCCTCGATCATGGTCTTGGCCCGGTTGATGGGCATGGCGAAGCCGATGCCGATGTTGCCGCCGGGCCCGTAGATGGCCGTGTTGATGGCGATGACGCTTCCGGAGCTGTCCAGCAGCGGTCCTCCGGAGTTGCCGGGATTGATGGCGGCATCGGTCTGGATCATCCCCTCGAGCTTGCGACCCGTCTCGTCGGCGATGTCACGGCCCAGCGACGAGACGATACCGGTGGTCAGCGTGCCATCCAATCCAAACGGGTTACCGATGGCGAGAACTTTCTGCCCCACCTGGAGCTTCTCGGAATCGCCCATCGGCAGGTAGCTGATTTCGCCCTTTGGTTGGATCTTGAGCATGGCCAGATCGTTGTTGGGGTCGCGATAGACGACCGAGGCCTTGTATTTCTGGCCGTTGGCGAGCGTCACGTTGACTTCGGGAGAGCGCCCGCTGACGACGTGGTTGTTCGTCAGGATGCGGCCTGCCTTGTCGATGAAGAAGCCCGAGCCGGACTCTCGCGAGGGGTAGATCTGGAGGAACCAGTTCTGGCGGTAGACGGTCGAGGTGACGTTCACCGTCGCCGCGTGGGCGCGGCGGTAGATCTCGATGTTGTTCTGCTCGTCGGTGCTCAGCCCGGCGCCCTGAGCGACCGATGGTCCGGACCACAGCGGGCCCTCGGTGTTGCGGGCGAACCGGGAGACGAGATCCCATTGCTTCCAGTTGGTGGCCAGGACAAAACCGCCCACCAGGAGGGCGGCCAGAATGGCGATTCGTGCTTTCATGGCTTTCGCATCCGGAGGGCGCCGTAAAGGTCGCGAACCTGCCGGACGGTCATCTCCTTATCCCCTGAAGTATCGATAACGTATTGGGCGAACTTTCGTTTCTCGTCCAGGGACATCTGCCGGTCGAGCCGGTCCAGGACCTCATCGCGGGATAGCCCGTCGCGCTTCATGGCGCGCTCGATCTGCTGCTCCCTGGAGCAGACCGTGAGGATGATGGTATCGAACCGCTTGTAGCTCCCCGTCTCTATCAGAATAGCGGCTTCCACCACGGCGATGGCATGCGGGTCGGCGCGCCGCGTCTCGTCTATCCACTGCTCCTCGCGCGCGACGACGGCGGGGTGGACCAGGGAGTTGAGCAGCCCCAGTTTCGTGGGGTCCTGAAAGACGATGCCGCCGAGAACGCGGCGGTCGATGCAGCCCTCCGGATCGAGAATCTGCTGCCCGAATGCCCCGACCACCGCCGGGTAGGCGGCGCCTCCGGGCTGCAACAGGTCGTGGCCGATCTCGTCGGCCTTCAGCAGCCTACAGCCGAGATCGGCCAGACATTTGCCAACGAAGCTCTTCCCGGTGGCCAGGCCACCGGTCAATCCGGCGCGCAGCATGTTACTTGAGTCTCTGTTCGGCGCTTTGCAGCGTGTTTGCCATCAGCATGGCGATGGTCAACGGTCCGACGCCCCCGGGAACGGGGGTGTAGGCTTCAGCCCTCTCGGCCATGGCGGAGGGCAGCACATCGCCCACCAGCACGCTGCCATTCCTGTCGAAGGCGGCCTGCTTGGCCGGGCTGCCCGCGCATACGCGGGCCGCCTCCGCCGGATCGGTGACGCGGTTCACGCCGACGTCGATGACCACCGCTCCCGGCCGGATGAACTCGCCGGTGATGAAGGCCGGGCGGCCCATCGCGGCGACCAGGATGTCCGCCGAGCGGCAGACGGCGGGAAGGTCCCGGGTCTTGGAATGGCAGACGGTCACGGTGGCGTGCGCATGCAGGAGCAGAAGGGCCATCGGTTTGCCGACGATGTCGGAACGGCCCACCACCACGGCCTGCGCTCCGGCCACCTGGATCTGGCTCCGTCTCAGGATCTCCATGACCCCGGCGGGCGTGCAGGGGCGCGGCGCGGGCGAATTGGCCACCAACTGGCCCACGTTGTAGGGGTGGAATCCATCCACGTCCTTGTCGGGCCGGATGGCCAGCAGCACGGCGCGGGAGTCCACCTGTTTGGGCAGCGGCATCTGGACAAGGATGCCGTCCACGTCATCGCGATGGTTCAAGACGTCGATCTGAGAAAGCAGTTCGGCGGTGGCGGTGGTCCCCGGCAGCCGGATCTCCTCGCTCATCATGCCCAGTTCCAGGCAGGTCTTCACCTTGCTCCGCACATAGATCTCGCTCGCCGGATCGTTGCCCACCAGGATCACAACCAGGCCCGGCGGCCGGCGGGCGGCGGTGAGAGAGGCGATGCGGGGCTGGAGTTCGTCGAGGATCTGCTGATTGATCGCTTTGCCGTCAAGAATGCGGGCCATGGCGTCTTTCAAAGGTATCAGAGGCGCGTGTCCGCTAGCGAATATCCACCCTCCGCACCAGGATCGCCTTCCGCGGCGTGCCGTCGGCGGCTGGACGCTGGAACCAGGAGTAGGCGACCAGCAAGGAGCTGTCGCTGAGCGGCAGCAGGCTGGTGTAGCCGCAGGAGTCCGCCTGGGCATTGCCGGAAGAGATGGGAACCAGCTTGTGCGGCTCGGACCATTTTTCGCCCCGGCCATCGAAACTGAAGCGGAGGTCAACGCCAGGGCGGCCGGAGCTGAGAACGAGAGTCCCGTTGCCGAGGCGGAGAAGACGCGGCAGCACGCCGGTGGGAGTGAACGCCTGGGGGCGGGACCACGTCTTCCCCATGTCGCCCGAGCGCGTGTAGAACATGGGGCCGACGCCGAGACCATCGGTGGTGCGCAGGACGCAGAGGAGCGAGCCGTCGCGGAGGATTTCGAAGGCAGGTTCGCTGAAGCCGTCGCGGCTCGCCGCCTTGGGATCGGCGACGGGATCGGGTTCATAGAGGATGCGGCCCTGCACTTTCCAGGTGCGGCCGTGGTCGGTCGAGCGGTAGCAGAAGGCGTGGCAATGCTTGAAATGCGGACCGGCCATCCGCCCGGGATAGACGACGGCCAGGAGACTGCGGTCCGGCGCGACGCGAACATCGCCCCACCAGACGACGGGGAAGACGCCTTCGACGGTGTAGCGGAGAGCGGCTGGGTCATCGAGTGCGGCCCGCTCGTCCGACCATGATTCAGCACCCTTGGCGAGGCGCGCCAGGGGCACGCCGCGGAGCATCTCGGGCAGCTCGTCCAGCCGGTAGTAGACGTAGGGCAGGTTTCCGTACGTGCCCGCGCGGGTCCCAACCGGCGCCGGCAAACGCAACTCCCCGGCAGGCACAGCCTTCGGAGTCACGATTCGCAGCCGATCGCCGTTGGGGAGCTTAATGCCGGGCGCCGGTTCGGTGCTGGAGGTGAGTGTCCAGGTGCGGCCGTTGTCGGAGGAGATCCCGCGGTTGGGTACGTCAGCCGCCAACCCGTAGCTCCGGGCGCTGTCCGGGTGGACGTGGAACGTGAGGAGGATGCGGCCGCCCGCGGCTCGGTCCAGCGTAGGGAACTGGTAGTAGCCCCAGCGGCGGACCTCGGCCGGCGCCTCGGCAACCAGGGTCGGATCGGAAACGACCACGCGCGGCTGGGCCGTGGCCAGGGCGGCGGAAAGGAGGAGAGCGGCAAGGCTGAAGTTCATGAGTACTCTCAAGTATGGTAGTGTGTGCGGTAATCGAGATCCAGGGAGGGCAAGATGTCAAAGATGAACAGACGCAGTTTCCTCAAAGCCGGAACGGCCGCCGGCATTGTGGCCGCGGGTGGGGCATCGGCCCTGGCGGCGCCTGTGAAGAAGTCGGCAACCGACTGGGTGACGCTGGGCAATTCGGGCGTCAAGGTCACCAGGCTGGCATTCGGCACGGGCACCTTCGGCGGACGCGTGCAGAGGGAACTGGGGCAGGAAGAGTTCAGCAAACTGGTGCGCTACGCCTACGAGCGCGGCATCCGCTTCTTTGAAACCGCCGACAACTACAAAGAGATGCCGCAGATGCTGGCCACGGCGCTGAAGGGCATCCCGCGCGACACCTACAAGCTGATGACCAAGTACCGGCTGCGCGACACGGAGAACCAGCAGGAGACCGTAGACCGGCTGCGCAAGGATCTCAACAGCGAATACGTCGACATCATGCTGCTGCACTGCGTCCGGACGACGGACTGGTCCGAGCAGCACAAGAAACTGCGCGACGGACTCTCCGAGGCCAAGGCGAAGAAGATCATCCTGGCGCACGGCGCCTCGTGCCACGGCCTGTTGCCGCTGCGGGCGTTTCCCGATAACAAGTGGCTGGACGTGGCGTTGATGCGCGTCAATCACGACGGCACGAAGATGGACACTTTGAAGATGATCGACACCAACGACGTGGGCGACGTCAACGAGGTGGCCGGGCATATCAAGAAGATCCACGCGCAGGGGACGGGCGTGTTGGGCATGAAGATCATGGGCGAGGGACAGTTTAAGACGCCCGAGCAGCGCGACGCGTCCATCAAATACGTCATGCAACTGGGCACGGTGAATGCCGTGACCATCGGCTTCAAGTCGCCGGCGGAGATCGACGAGGCGATTGAGCGCATCGGCCGGCACCTGAACGCCTGAGGAGCCCCTCATGCCGCATCGGCGGGTGATCGACGTCTGGGCGCAGCCGGCCACGGGCCGAACTCGCGAGGACTTGCCCGAGGCCGTCCGGCTGCTGGAGAAGTCCGGCACGGCGCAGATGCTCGATCGCAAGCTGTCGCCCGCTGAGACGGTTGCGCTGATGGACGAGGCGGGAATCGAGAGGCTACTACTGTCGGCCTGGCACCGTCCCGGGCGCTGGCTGATCACCAATGACGAGGTGGCGGAGTACGTTCAGGCCTACCCCGGCCGCTTCACTGGCGTTGCGGCGGTGGACCTCGCTTCACCCATGGCGGCGGTGCGCGAACTCGATCGGGCGGTGCGCCAACTGGGCTTCAAAGCACTGCGCGTGGTCCCATGGCTGTGGGACCTGCCGCCGAACGACCGCCACTACTATCCCCTCTACGTGAAGTGCATCGAACTGGGCATCCCGTTCTGTACGCAGGTCGGCCACACCGGGCCGTTGAAACCGTCCGAGACGGGAAGGCCCGTGCCCTACATCGACGAGGTCGCGCTGGCCTTCCCCGAACTGAAGATCGTCTGCGGGCACATCGGCTATCCATGGACCGACGAGATGATCGCCGTGGCCTGGAAACACGATGGCGTGTATATCGACACGTCCGCCTACCTGCCGCGCTTCTACCCGCCGCAATTGGTCCACTTCCTGAAGACCCACGGGCAGGACAAGGTGATGTTCGGGACCAACTTCCCGCAGTTGCCGCTCGCCAAGTGCATGATGCAGGTGAAGGAACTGGAGCTGCCGGAAGCCGTCGAGGAGAAGTTCCTCTACGCCAACGCGGCGGCAGTGTTCGCCCTGGAGCCGGTCAGATGAAGGCGATGACGTCGATCTCCACCAGCGAATTGCCGGGCAGATCCAGCGCCACGATGGTGGTGCGCACCGGCGGCTCGGCGCCGAACCGGCCCTGGAAGACCTCGTTCATCGGCTTATAGTCGTCCATCTTTTTCAGATACACGTTGCACTTCAGCACCTTGTCCATCGAGGAGCCGGCGTTTTCCAGCTCCTTTTGGATGTCGTCGAGTACGGTCTTGGTGTGCGCCTTGATGTCCCCTTCGTAATGCGCGCCCTTGCCGGCGATGAAGAGGAGGTTGCCGTAGGAGACGGCGCTGTTGAACAGCGGCGGCTTGGCGGGCGGCGTGGCGCTCTTGCGGTGGACCTTCCGTTTGGGCGCCTCCTGCGCGGAAGCGGCTACGGGCAGGGCGGCGGCTGCTGCCGCGCCGGAGATGAACTTGCGGCGTGATTTCTCCATGCGCTCAAGTTGTACCACAGTGGGCGGCAGGCGGGAAGTTGTATGCTGGTTTCAATCGACGGCTCCGGAGTTGATGTTTGCTGCTGACTGGGACCTTCACCTTGATTCTTGCCTGGCCCGCGCCTGACGCGGCCGCGCTTCGCCTGTGCCGCGAGGCGGGGGCGGAGTTCGTAATCACCCCACTGGGAGACGGCCATGCGCCGGCGCACGAGGCAGGTTTGCGTCTGGTGGCGGAGGCCGCCGCCGCTCCGGCGGCGATGGAGCGGGCACGGGTGGCGGGCTACGATGGCGTGGCGGTGACGGCGGCGGGAAGCGAGGCGGAGTTCAGGAAGTTCATCGAGGCGCAGAAGGGCTTCGTGCAGTTCGTGTATGTGAAGCCCGATCAACTCGGCTGGGACGTGGCCCCGGCGCGGGCGGTGCTTCGTGGCGGCATGTGGCCGGGCGTGCAACAGGGGTCGCTGGGCGAGGCAGGCGCCACCGAACGGCCGTGGCTGAACGGTAACCTGCATCTCTACGCCTACATGCGGGCTATGCACCCGTCGCGGGAGGCCGTGCTGAGTTTCGCCGCGGACGACAAGCCGGCGCGCTATGAAGGCGCGGAGATCGCCCTGGCGGAGGCGTTTGCGGGGGGCGGGAGCGTGGTGCTGGCGCTGCCGGAGATGTACCGGACCGGGCTGTTGACGGGAGGTGCGCGGGCGCTGGCGGCGTGGAAGCGGCTGGGGAAGGTGGCGGCGTTCTTGAAACAGCAGGCGGGAGTGCGCCGGGCGGGGGGCGGGGCACGTCTCGCGGTTGTGGCGGGCGCATTGGACGAACAAACCGAAGAGGTGCTGAACCTGGCCTATCGGAACAACCTGAGCCCGGAGGTGCTGCGGGCGGGGGATGCGGAGAGGATCCGCCGTTTCGGCCAGGATGGCCGGATGGTGGTCACGATTCCGGAGACGGTGCTCGACCCCTCGGAATTCGCGCGGGACCTGAAAGAAAAGGTGGGGCTCGCCAATCCGGCGGGCCGGGGGTTGAGCGGCCTGGATCTGCGCGTCTGGAACGCGTCGACCGTGTTGGGAACGCTGCACCGCGGGGAGGGCGTCAAGGTCGTGGTGCTGGTGAGTTACGGCCGCTGGATGGACCAGGATTTCCTGGTCGGCTTGCGCGGCGACTACTCCGGCGGAGTGATGGCGCAGCCGGAAGGGGCGGAACGGAGACTGGAATTGATGCGGCGCGGCGGGCGTGTGGAATTGAACCTGAAAGGGCTGGAGCGCGTGGCAGTCATCACTCTCAAGGAGAAGGCCAAATGAACTGGAGCCGCAGGGAGTTTCTAGGCTCGGCCGTATCGGCCGGAGCATTGCAGGCCGCGCCGGCGCAGTACTTCGGCCTGCACCCGTTCGTCGAGGCGAACCCGAAGGCGGTTTTCGTCCAGCGGACCCAGGTTCCGCACAAGATGGACGCGGCGGCCAAGAAGAACGCCGGCCTGAAACTCGCCCGCGAGATCTTCGTCCCCAGCCAGACCGCGGGCATCCCTCTGTCGCACCGCATCCTGTTGAAGCCGAACATCACCAGCGTGCGCACACGGAACCGTCCGGACGTGGACAACTGGGGCACAGGCACAGACCCGGACTTCTACGAAGGCATCATCATGGGCCTGAGGGAGGTGGGGCTCAAGAAGTTCCACTTCGCCGAGACCAACCTCTACCACTCCTGGCATTACCGCGGCTTCGCCGACATCCATGCGCGGCACGGCGTCGTCGAGAGCGAACCCGAGCAGCACTTCGACACGCCCCGCGCCGAGCGGGAGATCGTCTGGAGCAAGGTGCCCGGCGCGGTGATCTACAGCCGCATCCCGCACCACTGGCCTGTGGGCCAGTCCGACACCTGGCTGCTGAATATCGCCAAGTGGAAGGGCCACTCCATGTGCCTGACGCAGAGCGTGAAGAACGAGCAGGGGCTGGTGATTCTGCCGTTCGTCCGGTTCTGTTCGGGGATGCGGATGGTGACGGGCGTACCGGATCAGATGAAGCAGCACATGTGCGCGGGGGCCGGCGAGCGGGCCGCGCGTTACTTCGAGAGCCACCGCAAGATGGGTTTCAAGCGTTATGAAGCCGAACCGGACGGCAAGGTGTCACCGCTGGCGCAGGAGATCTGGGCGCACAAGACGTGCGACAACCAGAGCGTCATGAAGACCGGCCTGGCCATGATCGAAGGGATCTACGGGCGCGACGGCGATGGATTCGGCGTCGGGACCGACTACCTGACGAACCTCGTGATGTTCTCCAAGGACAAGTTCCGGCTGGACCTCATCGGCCTCTGGCTGGGCGGCCACGAACCGGGCAACGTCTACCTCTACCGCATCGCCAAGGAGCGCGGCCTGACCGACACCTTTAACCCGTGGGATGTGCCCGTCTACGAATGGATCGACGGCAAGCCCGTGCCGCGCAAGCTCACCGATTTCCCGCGCCACGAGTTGAAGAGCATCTACCTGCAGATGCCCGGCGAGCCCTTCCTGCATCTGGCCAACGAGCGCTTCGACTACGACAAGGTGCGGGCCTGAACTGTTGGGTCACACCAGCCGCGAGAAGCGGCGGTTCGATTCCGGGAAGTCCACGCCCATTGCGATCGTGACCACCACGCCGGACAGTACCGCGGCCGGGAGCGGATCCCAGGTGAAACGCAGCGCAGGCGCGGCACCGCTCTCTCCGAGAGCGGTCATCAGCGCTCCGGCCACCACGCTGGCCACGGCCGACCACTGGTAGAGCCGCAGCCGCAGAAACGCCGGCGTTTGCGGCTCTCCGCGCCATGCCTCTTCGACAAACCGGCCCAGGCCGGTGAGGATGAAGTACATCCCGGCGATGAAATGCAGAGGCGTCGCAAGCGTCCACAGGCGGGTCACCGCCAACGCGACGAGGCCGTTCCACAGGATCGAGTAGACCGGAGTCGGGTGCAGCGGCACCCCCTTCCAGGCGGTCATGCGGCAGACCCGCAAGCGCGGATGCTGGTAACGGATTCCCACGTCCTCCGGCGCCGGGCGGCCGTGGCAGCAACCCTGCACCAGGCACCGCAGCCGGCCCAGCGCCTGCGCCCAGGGACCTCCCAGCGAGAATGCCCCCAGCACCAACCAGGGACTCGTATCGAACAGGGGCGCGGCCACTGCGCCCAGAGTGCCGCCGAGTAGGCCTCCATAGAAGCCGTAGGGCCTCAGCAGTTGAGGCGAGCCTTCGATCATCTGCGCCCACAGCGCCGCGCCCACCACGACCGTCCCTGCTGCTACGAAGATCGCCGTCAGGTGTCCCGCACCGGCACCGGCTCCGGCAATCCACAACGCGACCAGCGCGCCCGCGCCGGCATAAGCCCCATGGTTGATCACCCGTACCGGCCCGGTCCTCCACTCTTGCCAGGAGTTGGCGATGCGCTCGGCCTGCCGCCGGATGGCGTTCCAAAGCGAGGCGCCGCGCACGACCAGCACGGCAGCGGCGGCGCCGCCGAGGACATCCACAACCGGATGCTGCCCGGTGGTTACACAACTGGCGGCAATCAGTGCCGCCCAGCCATAGCAAATCCATCGCAGCCGGGGCCAGCGACGCGCAAGCACCTCCGCCGCCAGCAAGGCCCAGATCACGTGAAACGAAGGAAACGCCGCAGCGGGGCCGTCCAGCGTTCGCTCCCAGGCCAGCAGGCGCCCCGGCAGAGTCTGGGGCGTGAACGGGCGTGGCGGCGCCACCAGCGGAATGGCCAAGTACAGCGGGAATGCCACCACCATCGCCCACAGCGCCCGGACTGAGAATGCGCGCAGGCCGCCGCGGGTCCTGGCCAGCAGCGGCGCAAGCGCGGTGAAGACATATGCGCTGGCATAGATCAGTTCCGTCCATTCGAGCACCGGCAGCCGGCTCTCAAATGACAGCGCGCCAGTTATGGCATCGGGCGGCGTCCCCAGGGCCAGCACCGCTTCGTACAGCGCAAGCCACGGCAGCAGCACGAAGACAAAACAGGCCAGCCGCTCCGCGCCCGACGGCCGTTCCGGGCCCGGCGCAGGCAACAGCCTGTCCGGGATGGAACCGAATCGCTCCCGCAGGTCATGCCGCTCGTACCCCAGCACCAGCGCCGCGCAGCCCAGCGCCACCATCGGCGAGACCAGCCACAGACCGCTGGCCGAACCGGCGACGATCGAGACGCCCGCGCAGAGCAGGCAAAAGCCGGTGTAGATGGGGTGGGGAAGCAGCCGGAAGACGCCGCGCGCGACATAGCGCGGCGGAGGATAAGCGTTCATCGGCAGGCCGCCGCCATAAGTCCAAAGATGGGCCATGCCCAGCAGCAGCAGCAGCGACCCGGCCGCCGCCGCGGTCAATCCGAGCGGCAACGAAGCCACTGCGGGAAGGCGCACGGTATCGGCGGTTGCCTTCGCCCAGGCCACCAGGGCGGCCGGCAGAACGATGGCAAACAGCGCGCCGTAGAGGACCTTTCCCAACCAGTTCAGGGCCATTCGACTACCTCGTGAATCGCCATTCCCACCGAATCCACCTGGCCCGGCCGCCGCAGGACGGCGCGGCTGAGCCACTTGCACTCCCGCATGCCGAAGGTCCTTGCCGGCAACAGCCTGTCCACATGCGCCAGAACCGACAGCGCGGTATCGCCGAGCTTCCCTTCCCGCAGAATCACGCCGCGGTCGAGACTCACCACGCCGCGCCCCTGCTCCAGCACAACCTCACGGTCGCTGATCGACGACGCTGATACCGGCAAGCCGTTGTCATAGACCACCTGTTTGTTGTGAGGCCCGCGCCAATCGATCCACACCAAGGCATCGCGCTCGTTGACAAACCGGCCCCACCTCAGCAGGCGGATGGGCAGACGCCAGGGCGGAATGGTCAGCCGCAGGCGCTCCGCGTAGCCGAAACCGCGAAAGGGCTTCCCGTCGCCGATTCGCACCTCCGCCAAGCTCCGCGGCGCGACACAGTTCCACTCCAGACACCCGGCTTCGGACTCAAACAACACCTCTCGCACCGCCGCCCCGGTCTCCGACCACACGCCGACGGCCCTCCACACTGGGGAATTCCACTCGATGTTCCCGGCGTGCACGGGCGCAGGCTGCCTCCGCAACGAGTACCGGCCGCGCACCGGCCCTCCGGGTTCATGGATGAGCAGATTCGCGTAGTGAATCGTGGGGATGCGCCAGTGCAGTTGGGCGTGGTAGACGATCACGGCGCCGCCAGCGCCGGTGACGCAATCGGCATACCACTTCGACAGCTCGAATGAGGAGTTCATGGATGCACGCTAGCTCTCGCCGCAGGCCAGGGCCACGGCCCCGATCAGCATGGGAAAACGGGACAACTGAATCCGCCTGCCGTCGCTGAGCCCCGGCCAGAAGAGCACCGCCGTGAACGAACACAACATCGCCAGCGCCGCGATCCTGCCGATGCTGTCCCGCTCGATCGCCACCAGGAAGGCCGCCGACAGCAGCATCAGCGCCACGCCGGTACGCCGGGTGCGCTCTTGCCCGAGCAGGGCGGCGATGGTCTCCACACCCGCGCGGCGATCGCCCTCCATCTCATCGGCGTCCATCCAGATTTCGCGGCCCGCGATGAACGCGGCCAGCGCCGCATAGACCGGCCAGGATCGCTGCACGCCGGCGATCGTCGAACCGTACAGCAACGGAGCGCAGCACAACGTTGCCACGTACACGCCCTTGCCGGCTGGAAACCGCAGCGCCAGCGGCGAATACACGAGCAGCCCCAGGCTTGCTGCCGCCAGCACGCCGTCGGCCGCGCCCCGCACCGGCGAGACCACGAAGACAAGCGGCAGGAGCACTGCCGCAAACAACACCGCCGCTCTTCTCGACAGCTCGCCAGTGGCGATGGGGCGCCGGAGACCCGCCTTTGCGTCCTTCTCGTGATCCACCACGTCGTTGACCACGAAGCCGAACATCGCCAGGATGGTCATTGCCGCGCCCGCGGCGAGGCCCACGAACGACAGCCGACCCTGCGCAACGGTCAGCACCGAAGCCGCCAGCGTGCCCGCCACCAGCGAGGAGAGCGGGCGCGTGGTTCGCGCCAGGGCAGGCACAACACTGCGAGTCACTTCGCGACTACCTCGTGCATGACCAGCAGGGCGGACGTCTGGCGGACAGCAAGGTTGTCGCGCCAGGCATCGAGACGAGCGTGATCCGCGGCGAGGACGGAGAAGCAGCACCAGGCGAGGAGTGCGCCGCGGCGGATCACAGCGGTAGTATAGCGCCGCCTCGGCCGGACAGCGGTACAATCCGGGAATGGAACGTCGAACATTTGTCGCATCCGCGCTGACCCTGCCCGCGGCCGCGGCGAGCGCATTCCCGAAGCGGCCCTACAAGGACGGCATCGAGCTTTCCGCCATCGGCTTCGGCGGCATCGTGCTGATGGGCATGGAACAGCCGGAGGCCAACCGCTACCTGGCGCAGACCTGGGACAAGGGGATCAACTACTACGACGTGGCGCCGTCGTATGGCAATGGCGAGGCCGAGATCAAGCTCGGCCCGGCGCTCGAACCCTACCGGAAAAACGCCTTCCTGGCCTGCAAGACCGGCAAGCGGGACGCCGCCGGCGCGCAGGAGGAGTTGGAGCGCTCCCTCAAGCGCCTGAGGACCGATCACTTCGACCTGTACCAGTTCCATGCGGTCTCCTCGATGGACGACGTGAAGAAGATCCTCGCCCCCGGCGGCGCCGCTGAGGTTTTCCTCAAGGCGAAGAAGGAGGGCAAGACGCGCTATGTGGGCTTCTCGGCACACAACCCTGAGGCCGCGCTGGCGCTGCTCGACGCCTTCCCGGCCGACTCGGTGCTCTTTCCCGTCAACTTCGCCTGCTGGCAGACGGGCGGCTTCGGTCAGCAGATCCTGGAAAAGGCCAAGCAGAAAGGCGCGGCGCGCCTCGCCTTGAAAGGGATGGCCTACCGGCCCTGGCCGCAGAGCCTGCCGCGCCAGGACCGCAAGTACCAGAAGTGCTGGTATGAACCGCTCGACAACCGCGCCCAAGCGCAACTCGCGCTCCGCTGGACGCTGTCGCAGGAGATCACCGCGGCCGTGCCGCCGGGCGAGGCGCGCCTGTTCGAGATGGCGCTGGACATCGCCGCGGCCTTCAAGCCGCTGAACCGGACCGAGCAGGCCGAGTTGGCGGCGTTAGCCAAGTCGACTGTGCCGATTTTCAAGGCGTGAAGGGGGCGGACCCGCTTGCTATCGCGCGCGGCTCTGCGGCGCGAGGATGCGAGCGGACCCGCTTGCTATCGCGCGCGGCTCTGCGGCGCGAGGATGCGAGTGGACCCGCTTGCTATCGCGCGCGGCTCTACGGCGCGAGGATGCGAGCGGACCCGCTTGCTATCGCGCGCGGCTCTACGGCGCGAGGATGCGGATCGACCGCGGATCGAACATCATCGGCTCGGGCGTGTGCCGGACAAAGATAAACCGGCCTTTGTATTCGCCCGGGTGGTATTCGAAGTACCCGATCGCATTCGCCACGGCGTGATCGCCGCAGGGGTCCGGGTCGTTCATCCTCGCGGCCTCGGCCCTGAACAGCGCGTTGGGCACAACCGTGAAGTTCTGCTTGTTCCTGTCGCCGAGCGAGTAGCGATCGTCGTAGGAGACCACTTCACAGCCGGCTTGCTGGCGCGGAGTGAGGTGCTTGATGTACTTCAGCGCGATGGCTTCCTGGATCTTCTGCCGCTCGGGCTTCTCGAACACCTCCAGGACGATGACGCCGCGGGCGGCCTGCTGGCCAGGTCTGACCATGCGGACGGTGAGGCCGTCGGTTTTGAACTCCCGCGCCGCCGCGCCCTCGCATTGCTGGACCATCATAGCCACGCCGAGGTCCTGGTCGGACCAGGGCGCCCACTTGCATCCGGGCAACGCAGCGTTCTGCGCGGTGAGGAGGTAAAGCAAGAACCAGGGCGCAAGAAGCATACCTACCAGGATATGATGATCCGGCGCGGCGTTTGGTAGGCTCGTTGTTTGGCTCAAAACATGCTCTCCCCAAAAGCGTACAAGTGGTCCGTCGTCGCCATGCTGTGGTTTGTCTGCGTCTTCAATTACGCGGACCGGCAGGCCATCTTCTCCGTCTTCCCTCTGCTCAAGTCGGAGATGGGGCTGAGCGACGTGGAGCTCAGCATCGTCGGCAGCTCGTTCATGTGGGTCTACGCGCTCGGCGGCCCGTTCGCCGGCATGCTCACTGACCGCTTCAAACGCAAGACCCTCATCATCGGCGGTTTGGTCTTCTGGTCGGCCGTCACCCTGGCCGTTGCGTTGTCGCAGAACTACTGGCAGCTCGTGGCGCTGCGCGCGCTGCAGGGCATGGGCGAGGCGCTCTTCTTCCCCGCCGCCATGTCGCTGATCAGCGACTATCACGGGCGCGACACCCGCTCGCGCGCCATGGCCATCAACCAGTCCGGCGTCTACGCCGGCACCATCATGGGCGGCGCTGTCGCGGGAATGCTGGCGCAGTTCTATGGGTGGCGCTCGTGCTTCTACATCTTCGGGGGGTTGGGGATTGTGCTGGGCGTAGCGCTGCTGGGGATGTTGAGGGAGCCGGTGCGCGGGCAGGCCGAGGACGACGGAGAGGCGGCGAAGGCGGGTCTGGACCTCAGCGGCGGCGTCTGGAACGTGTTGAAGGATACCTTCGCGCACCCCATGTCGCGCGTGCTGATGACGGTCTTCATCGGCGCCAACTTCGTGGCCGTGATCTTCCTCACCTGGATGCCGTCCTTCCTCTTCCGCAAGTTCCACATGAGCCTCTCCATGGCCGGACTGAACAGCACGGCGTACCTCCAGATCGCCTCGGTCTGCGGCGTCATGACAGGCGGCTGGCTGGCCGACAAGTTCGCGCGGAAGCACATAGCCGGACGCATGTGGACGCAGTCCATCGGCCTGCTGGCCGGCGTGCCCTTCATCGTCCTGACCGGCTGGACGTTGTCGGTGCCGGTGCTGATCATCGCCATGTCCGGATTCGGCTACGCCAAGGGACTGTATGACGCCAACATCTGGGCGTCCCTCTATGACGTGGTGAAGCCCGAGCGCCGCGGCACAGCGCTGGGCTTCATGAACTCCATGGCCTGGCTCGGGGGCAGCGCCGGTCCGGTGGCCGTCGCCTACGCCGCCCAGACCCTCGGCATGGGCGCCGCCATCAGCGCCAGTTCGCTGGTCTATTTGCTCACCGGCTTCCTGCTGCTGTGGGGCGTGCGCACCTTCATGCGGACCCGGCCGGCGTGACCGGGGTCACCGAACCGGCCGGGCGCAGGGCGCAGAATGGAACGATGCGCCTTCTCAGTGCAGCGCTGTGTGTCTGTTCCGCCCTGGCCCAGCCGCCGGACTTCCGCGGCTCCTACTCCGTCCCTCTCACCGAAGGCGCGCTCCGATACGCAGACCCGCTCAAGGATGACCCCATCACGAGGCTCCAGGCTCGAATCGACTCCGGCGAAACGCGGTTGGAATGGGACGCGAAGTTCGGCTACCTGCCCTCGCTGCTGAAGGCGCTCGGCGTGCCGGCGTCCTCGCAGGCGCTCGTCTTCTCCAAGACCAGTTTCCAGCTCTCGCGCATCTCGCCCTCGGCCCCGCGGGCCATCTACTTCAACGACAGTGTCTACCTGGGCTACGTGCACGGCGGCGAGGTCATGGAGATGTCCTCGGTCGACCCCGAGCGCGGCGGCATGTTCTTCACCGTGGTGCAGAAAAAGACAGCCAAGCCCCGGCTGGAGCGCGGGGATAGCTGCCTGCAATGCCACGCCTCGCCCAACACCACCGGCATCCCCGGCCACCTCGTGCGCTCCGTCTACGCCGACGCCGAGGGCTACCCGCTGATGACGACGGGCTCGTTCGTCACCGATCACCGCAGCCCCTTCGCCGAGCGCTGGGGCGGCTGGTTCGTCACCGGCACGCACGGCCGGATGCGCCACATGGGCAACGTGCAGGTGGCCGACCGCGACAAACCGGAAAGACTCGACCGCGAGTCGGGCGCCAACCTGCTGTCGCTCGAGAAGCGCTTCGACGTGAACCGCTACCTCACGCCGCACAGCGACATCGTCGCGCTGATGGTGCTCGAGCACCAGACCAAGATGCACAACCTCTTTACGCGGGCCGGCTTCGAAGTGCGGTCGGCGCTGATTTTGCAGGCGGAGATGAACAAGGCGCTCGGCAAACCCGAAGGCGAGATGAGCGATTCCACGCGCCGCCGCATCGACAATTCGGCCGAGATCCTGGTCCGCTACATCCTTTTCGCCGACGAATTCAAGCTGGAGAGCCCGGTCAAGGGAACATCCACGTTCGCCAGCGACTTCCCTGCCCTGGGGCCGAAGGACGCGAAAGGCCGCAGCCTGCGCGATTTCGACCTGCAAACGCGGCTCTTCCGCTATCCGTGCAGCTACCTGATCTACTCCGAGGCCTTCGCCGCCCTGCCCGAGCCGTTGAAACAGCGGGTCCGGGCGCGGATCGGCGAAGTTCTCTCGGGCAAGGACCAGGGCGCGGCGTTCGCGCCTCTGAGTGCGGAAGACCGGCGGGCCATCCGGGAAATCCTGGACGCAACCCAGGCGGCGCCGGCCAGCGCCCGCTGAGAAATCCTGAAGAATTTTCCGATCTGGCCGATACTGGAAGACATGATCAAGTTACGTACCCTCTGCCTGTCCAAGGCTCTGTGTCTGGTTTTTTTCACGCTTGCGGGCGCCGCCGCCCAGGTGATCCCCGGCCGCTACATCGTCGAACTGACAGCAGCGCCCGCCGCCGCAGGAAGCGCCGGGCTGACCGGGGCTGACCGCGCCCTGGCAGAAGAGCGGCGAAGGACGCTGGCAGCGCAGCAAACCGTGGTCCGGCGGGCGATCGAGCAGCGTGGCGTACGGGTTTTGACGGGCATGGACACGGCGGTGAATGCGCTGGTGGTCGAAGCCGGGCGGGGCGAGGTAGAGCGGATCGGCAGGCTTGCCGGAGTCGCCCGGGTGATTCCGGACAGGGCGGTCCACGGGAAGTTGGACCGGGCTCTGGTGCTGGACGGCGTGGCTGAGGCGATCACTCGCATCGGCGCGGACCGGGCGGGCGCTGGAATCCGTGTGGGCATTCTCGATTCCGGCATCGACGCGTCGCACGCGGGCTTTCAGGACGATGCGCTTGCGGCGCCTGAAGGGTTTCCGCGAGTCAGTTCCGACGCCAACAGCGGGTTTGTGACCAGGAAGATCATCGTGGCGCGCAGTTATGAGACGCTGGCCGCCGATGCGGCCGGCTACGGCGTGGACGTGCGCGACGTGAACGGCCACGGCACCAGCGTGGCGTGTTCGGCGGCCTGCGCATCTCACGTGAGCCCGCTGGGCCGGATCTCGGGATCGGCGCCGAAAGCCTTCCTGGGCGTCTACAAGGTATTGGGGAACAACGGCAGCGGCGCCACGTCGCTGCAGCTCAAGGCCATCGACGACGCCATGAAGGACGGGATGGACGTGCTCAACCTCAGCCTGGGCAACGAATTGTCCGGCGACCCGCAGGACGACATTGGGGCAAAGGCGCTGAACGCGGCCGCCGATGCTGGTCTGATCGTGGTGTGCGCGGCGGGCAATGAAGGGCCGGACGACAACTCGATTAACAGCCCGGGCTTCGCAGAGAAGGCGATCTCGGTGGGCTCGTCGGCGAGCGACCGGCTGCTGGACATCGAGGGCAATACGGGACCCAACGACCCGAACGCGATCTCGCCGTTCTCCAGTCGCGGGCCGAGCCCGTCGGCGAATCTGAAGCCCGACATGGTGGCGGTGGGAGACAACTTCTACACGGCGGCCTCGACGTTCAAGAACCCGGATGCGAGCTATACGGTGACACAGGGCACCAGCTTCGCCACGCCGACGGTGGCGGGGGCGGCGGCGGTGCTCAAGGCCGCGCGGCCCAGCCTGACGGCGGCCCAGTACCGATCCCTGCTGGTCAACAGCGCCACCGGGTTGAACGGCGCCGACTCCGCGCCTTTGAGCGTGCGGGCGCAAGGCGCCGGCCGGATGAACCTGGCTGCGTCACTGGAGCAGCCGCTGGCGGTGGAGCCGGTCTCGGTCCACTTCGGCCGGGGCGGTCCGGCGCCCAGCCTGATGCGGGAGTTGACGCTGACCAACCTCACCGCCTCGCCGCTGGCTGTGACGGTCGCAGTCCAGTCCTTCGATAAGAGGAGCCTGCCGGTGATTTCCGCCGCGCCTTCGGGGCCGATTCCGCCACAGGGCAGCGCGGTGGTGACGATGCAATTCGGGGGCGCGGAATTGAGCGGCGAATATCAGGGAGTGATCCTTGTCGCCAACGACGCCAACGCCGTGGTGGCGCGCGTGCCCTACTGGTACGCGGTGAGGTCCAGCGCGGTGGCGGGATTCAGCGTGTTCAAGCTGCCGGAGAGCGCCGCGGCGGGCGAGACGGCGCTGTTCTATGTCCGGATGGTGGACTCCGGCGGGGTGGATCTGCTGGACGATTCGCTCACGGTGACGCCGGTGACCGGAGGCGGTTCGGTGGTGGGCGCCGAAGTGTTTCCGGATGCCATCAACATGGTAGCGGTGGGCGTGAAGATGGGCGCCGGCGGCGACAACGTGTTCCGCCTGAAGTCCGGCAGCGCAAGCCGTGACGTGACCATCGCGCTGCGGCGGTAGCGGGACAGGGCGGCGGTCCGGTCGCCAGGCTACTGCCCCGCGATGCGGATGACGCCCCGCTGCGCGTCTTCCGGACGGATGCGGATGTAGACGCCTTCGCCCACGTCTTCGCGGTTGAACTGTATGTCCGTGCCGTCCACCATCACGGCCCGGGGATTGAAGTCTTTGGGCAGCAGGACGCGGAAAAGAAGCTGGCTCCCGCTGCCGGAGTACTCGATGTGCAGCGACCGCGGCTCGGCGCGCCAGGAGTAGGCAAAGTAGCCGGAACCGGCCGCGTAGCGCGCCGTCGCGCGTGCCTCCGTCAGTCCCGCGGCCGGCCAGCGCGGCGAGATCTCGACGCTCTCAAAACCACTGGAAGCGTCCCTGATTCCCGCCAGCCCTTCGATCAACGAATCCACCCACTGCGCCATGCCCCAGCCGGCGTAATTCACTTCGTTGGTCGTGCGATGGCCCGGCGTGCCGTCCGGCCAGTACCAGACCTGCGCCCCGCCGGTCTGCCGCAGGTGAGCGGCATACTGGCGCAGCAGCTCTACGCCGTAACTCTCCCGGCCGTTCTCCAACGCCCCGCGCGACAGTTCGCCGCCTACCCACGGCATCAGCCCGCCGTTGGCATAGCCCCCCTGTTTGCGATACGCGTCCTTCCAATATCCAAGCGAGTCTGGATAGCCGGGCTGGAGGCTCCACCACGGGTACTTGTCGCCGGTCTCGCGGTGGCGGCGGCGGTATTCATCGATGATGCCGAGCGCCTGGTGGTAATCGGCCAGGCCACGGGTGACGGCCCACGTATTGCCCATGGCGAGCTGCTTCGACTCGTCGAAATCGTCGTGGCCGATCGAGTCAAGGTGAACGTGATGCAGGAACTTCGATCCGTCCCACAGCAGCTTGGCGGCGCGCTCGCGGT
The DNA here is from genome assembly GCA_016213245.1 of Candidatus Solibacter usitatus. Classification (GTDB taxonomy): domain Bacteria; phylum Acidobacteriota; class Terriglobia; order Bryobacterales; family Bryobacteraceae; genus Paludibaculum; species Paludibaculum usitatum_A. The sequence continues at coordinate 78,959 of JACRBC010000068.1, forward strand.
ACTCGCCGGCCTGTTTGGCCCAGCGCTGAGAAGAGGCCGTGTCGCCCAGGTGAGAGTACATCTCGCTCATGGCGCGAAAGGCCAGCGCGTAACCGCTCTGGTCGCAGGTGGCAATCACGTGGCGCGAGCCGCCTCTGTCCGAGGCGCCGTCGATGTCGTAGTCCCAGGTGTCGCACGAGTGCTGGCGCTTGATCAGCCGGTTGCCCGGATCCCAGTGCCTGGCGTCGCTGCCGATGTAGGCCAGCGCTTTTTCAAGCTTCGGCAGCGCCCGCCGCATCCAGCCGTCGTCGCCCGTGGCCTTCCACGTCTCCCAGACGCCCAGCGTCAGGATGTACTCCACGTCGCTCTCCAGACCCACGCGCCACGTTCGCCCGTCGCGCTCGATGCCGTCCGGCGTCTGCCCGTCCTCGCGCTGGACCTCCAGAAAGCGATCCAGACCGCACTGCATCTCGCGCTCCCAGTACTTGTACGCCGGCAGCGAGTAGATCCAGTCGCGCAGCCAGATGCCGTCGAAATGCCAGGTGTCGGCCGAGATGTAGCCGACGAAACGGCCGCGCGTGGTCATGTAGTCGCGCCGGCCAAGCTGCATGGCCTCGCGTGTGAAGGGGTAAAGCGTGTCAAAGTCGCGGTCGCCCGTGACGACCCCGGTTTCGGCGTCGAGCAGAATGTTCAGGTAGCGGCTGTAGCGCTTCTCACCGGGCCACCAGAGGTAGATGTAGTGCACCCCCAGCCTGCCCGTCACCTGGAACGTCACCTCGCCATGGTTGGCCGCCAGGTCGATCTCTTTCTCGAAGTACGTCTTCTGCTCGGGATCCGCCACCCGGATGCGCCCCCGGCTGTCGCCCTTGGTCCGCCCCGTGACCTTGACGCGGACAAGATCGAGAGGCCGATAGGCGCGCTGGTTGGTTTCCAGGCGGCCGTATTGGCCTTCCAGCGTGGTGGGGTCGGAGGCGAGCGCAAGCGAGGTGGTCAGCAGAACGGCCGCAAACAGGCGCATGCAGCCATGCTATGCCAACGACGCCGCGGCGGTCTCATTGCACATCTGGCAGTTGCGCGAGAAGGCCCGGAAGCCCGTCAGCTTCACACGCGGCGACAGGTAGGCCTCCCGCTCGGGCTCGTGCCGCAGAAGATCGGTGGTCAGGTATTTCTTGTTGTCGTCGCTGAAAACCGTGACAACGCCGGCATCGGGTCCCATTTCGTTCTGGATCATGAGCGCGCCGAGAAAATTCGCGCCCGACGAAATCCCCACCGCAAAGCCGAGTTCGGAAGCTAGTCTCTGGGCCATCAGGATGGAATCGCCATCCGCCACCGCGACCACGGAGTCCAGTTCATCCAGGTTCACAATGGCCGGAATGAACTCGTCCGAGATGCCCTGAATGCGGTGCGAGCCCACCTTGTATCCCGTCGACAGCGTCGGCGACTCCGCAGGCTCCAGTGGATGGACCCTCACCGTCGCGCCGGTGGACCGCAGGTATCGCCCTACCCCCATCACCGTCCCGCCCGTGCCCACCCCGGCCACGAACGCATCCGGCCGCAGCCCCTCCTTCTCCATCTGAAACCAGATCTCCGGACCCGTGGTGGACTGGTGAGCGCCTGCGTTGGCGGCATTGGAAAACTGGCACGGCAGGAACGCGCGCGGCGTGCGCGATGCAAGCTCCTCCGACAGGCGGATGCTCCCCAGAAATCCGCCCTGTATGCGGCTCACTGGAACGATGGAGGCCCCAAAACTCGAGATCAGATCCGTGCGCTCCCGGCTCATCCAATCCGGCATGAAAATGGTCACCGGGTGGCCCAGCGCCCGTCCGAGCGCCGAAAAGGAAATGCCCGTGTTTCCACTCGTCGCCTCGACGATCATATCGCCCGGCTCGATCCGCCCCTCGCGGTAAGCCGACTCCAGAATGTGCAGCGCCATGCGGTCCTTGATGCTGCCCGTCATGTTGAGCTGCTCGCTCTTGGCGAAGACCCGCCTGGGCTGGCCGTCGAACTCGAAGCCGATCTCCAATAGTGGCGTGTTGCCGATGAGTCGATGCAGGTGCCGGAAGCGGTTTTCGATGGCAGGAGTCCACATGGCCTGTAATCACTCACGGTAGCACCTCGGCCCGGCTCAGTCCACTTCACATAGATACACCACCTATAAGTGGTGTCGTTTCAGCAAGATGCTGCCATGTTCGCAACTCGTTGCAACAATAGGACTTGACAGGATGTCCTGTCTGGAGCGATAAAGAGATAGGACCGTTGGTTTCAGTGATGCAGGTATTAAATTCAGCAATCAGAAGCGCTAGCAGGGCCCGACGATGAGCTGGCAGGAAGACTACGATCGAAAGCGCACCACCGCCGCTGAGGCTGTGTCCGGCGTGCGGTCGGGCGAGCGCATCTATATGCACCCCGGATGCGCCACCCCGGAGGTGCTTGTCCAGGCATTGCTCGAGCGGGCGGGCTCGCTGGAGGATGTTGAAATCATCCACCTCAAGACTCTGGGCAACGCCGACTACTCGCACCGCCGTTACGACGGCATCTTCCGCACCGTCGGGCTCTTCATCGGTGAGAATGTTCGGGATGCGGTAGCCGAGGGGCGCGCCGATTACATGCCCATCTTCCTCCACGAGGTGGAGAGCCTGTTCGAGTCCGGAGCCTGCCCTCTCGACCACGTTTTCCTGCAGCTCTCCCCGCCCGACAAGTACGGCTACATGAGCCTGGGCGTGGGCGTCGATTGCACCCTTACGGCGGCCAAGAACTGCCGCCGCGTGATCGCCGAGGTGAACCCGAGAATGCCCCGCACCCACGGGCAGACCTTCCTGCACGTCTCCGAGGTCCACGGCATCGTGGAGGTCGACCACGAACTGCCGGAATTGCACCCCGCCCCCGCCAACGAGGTGCAGGTGCGCATCGCCCGGAACGTCGCCTCCCTCATCCCCAACGGCGCCACCCTGCAACTCGGCATCGGCGCGATCCCGGACGCCGTGCTGGCGAGCCTGACCGGACACAGGGACCTGGGGCTCCACACCGAGATGTTCTCCGACGGGGTCATCCCGCTGATCGAAAGCGGCGTGATGAACGGCGCGGCGAAATCCATCCATGCCGGCAAGCTCATCGCCGGTTTCGTGCTCGGCACCAGGAAGCTCTTCAACTTCGTCGACGACAACCCGCTGCTCGAGTTCCACCCCAACAAGTACGTCTGCGACCCCTTCGTCATCAGCCGCAACCGCAAGATGGTGGCCATCAACTCGGCGCTGCAGGTGGACATCACCGGCCAGGTCTGTGCGGACTCCATCGGGGCAAAGCTCTACAGCGGAGTCGGCGGGCAGGTGGACTTCATCCGCGGCGCCGCCCACAGCGAAGGCGGCAAGCCCATTATCGCCCTGCCATCGACGGCGAAAAAGGGGACCGTTTCCAGAATCGCGCCCATCCTCGACCCCGGCGCCGGCGTGGTCACCTCGCGCGCCGACGTCCACTACGTCGTCACCGAGCACGGCGTGGCCTTCCTCCACGGCAAGACGCTGCGCGAGCGCACCGAGGCTCTGATCGGAATCGCGGACCCGAAATTCCGCGAGATGCTGTACGATTTTGCATACGAGATGCACTACTTGAGACCCCGGCTGGTTCCGGCCGGATAAGGAGACTGGATATGGCGGCCATCGCGGAAATGCCGGCGGCAGTGAAAGAAGACAAGGGCAGGGTGGAGATCGACCAGGCCGAGTGCAAAGGCTGCGGCCTCTGCGTGGAGGCGTGCGTGCCGAAGGTGCTCCATCTGGCTTCGCACCTGAACCACTACGGCTACCACCCGGCCGCCTACGCCGGACGCGGCTGCAACGGCTGCGGACTGTGCTTCTACACATGCCCGGAGCCGGGCGCCATTCGCGTGTGGAAGGCCGTGGCGTAAGGAGCATGGAATGCCGAAGCAACTGATCAAGGGCAATGAGGCGCTGGTGAAGGGCGCGGTGCTGGCCGGCTGCCGGGCGTTCTACGGATACCCCATCACCCCGGCCAACGAGATCGCCGAAGCCGCGGCGCTCTACCTGCCTCAGGCCGGCGGCGTCTTCCTCCAGGCCGAAAGCGAGGTGGCGGCCATCAACATGATCTACGGGGCATCCTCAGCCGGCGTCCGCGCCATGACGGCATCCTCGGGACCCGGCATCAGCCTCATGCAGGAGGGCGTCAGTTACCTCGCCGGAGCGGAACTGCCGTGCGTGGTCGTGGACATCAGCCGCGCCGGCCCGGGCCTGGGCAACATCGCGCCCGAGCAGGGCGACTACTTCCAGGTGGTCAAGGGCGGCGGCCACGGCAACTACCGCACGCCCGTGCTGGCGCCCGCCTCCGCCCAGGAAATGTGTGACCTCACGCGCCTGGCCTTCGATCTGGCCGACACCTACCGCACTCCGGTCTACGTCATGGCTGACGGCTTCATCGGCCAGATGATGGAGCCGGTGGACTTCCTGTCCGTCGATGCGCGCCAACCCCGCATCCCGGAGTGGGCCGTGGACGGCACGGCTGAGACGAGACACAACCTGATCTCCTCCATCTACATCCAGCCCGACGACATGGAGCGGCACATCCGCAAGCTGGAGGCCAAGTACCGCGTCATCGCCGGCGAGGAGACGCGCTGGGAGAACTACCGCACCGATGACGCCGAACTGGTCTTTGCCGGCTACGGCATCATTTCGCGCATCCTCAAGTCGGTGGTCGGCATGCTCCGGGAAAGGGGCGTGAAGGCGGGCCTGCTGCGGCCCATCACGCTGTTCCCCTTCCCCACGCTCGAATTGCAGCGGCTCGCCGCACAGGCGGAGCGCTTCTTCGTCGTCGAGATGAGCACCGGCCAGATGGTGGAAGACGTCAAACTGGCCGTCGAAGGCCGGCGGCCGGTGGAGTTTTACGGCCGCTGCGGCGGCAATTCGCCCACGGCGGAAGAGGTCTGCGAGGAGGTGATGGCCCATGCCTGAGCTGAAGGTGATTCACCAGAAGGCGGAGTGTCTTTACGACGTCTACGAGCGCAAGGGCGAACTTTCGCACCAGACCCACTACTGCCCCGGTTGCGGGCACGGCGTGATGCACAAGCTGCTGGCCGAGGCCATCGACGAGCTCGGCATCCGCGACCGCGTCATCCTGGTCTCCCCGGTGGGCTGCTCGGTCTTCATCTACTACTACTTCGACGTCGGCAACGTGCAGGTGGCCCACGGCCGCGCCCCCGCCGTCGCCACCGCCCTGAAGCGCGCCCGGCCGGAGTCCATCGTCATCTCCTATCAGGGCGACGGCGACCTGGCCGCCATCGGCAGCGCCGAGATCCTCCACGCCGCCAACCGCGGCGAAAACTACACCGCCATCTTCGTCAATAACGCCATCTACGGCATGACCGGCGGCCAGATGGCCCCCACCACGCTGATCGGC
>JACRBC010000070.1 GCA_016213245.1 Candidatus Solibacter usitatus
GTGCAGGAACTTGTCGAGACGAGCCCGGTCCTTGGGCTTGATTTTGACGGACATGGGGCGTCGGGCCATACCCCATGATGGGCCAAAACAATCTCCGATGCAATTGTTTTCTAGAACTTATTCAGGCGGTCGAAGACCTAGTCAGTTCCGGGCCGGCCCCTCAGGGCCGGCCCTTTGTCTTTTCCACCAGCCTCAACACCGACGCGTCGGTGTTGAGAGTCTCCACGTCATCCAGCGCCACCCATGCGACGTCGCGCGACTCCGGGCTCACCACCGGCTGCTCGTCCATGCCGGCCTCCAGCAGGTAGCGGATGTCGTAGTGCACGTGCGCCGGCTCTGTCTTTCGCGCAGGAATGTCGTGCGCGTCCACGTCGAAGATCGCCGCCGACACCGGTGCGGCGCGGATTCCCGTCTCCTCTTCCACCTCGCGCATCGCCACGGCGAGGATGTCGAAGCTGCCGTCGGCATGGCCGCCCGGCTGCAGCCACTTCCCCAACCGCGCATGATGCACCATCAGGGCGCAAGTCCGCTGTGGGTTCACTACCCACGCCGAGCCGGTGACGTGCCCGATCAGCAGCAGACGCTCGCAGCAGTCCTCATGCCCGGCAACGAATGCGCTGATCCGCTCCAGCATCCCGGCCTCGTGGCTGTCGTGGGGCGTGTGCCGCTCGAGCGCCGCCAGCAGATCCGCCCGCGTCTTCATTTCGTGTAGAAACGGACGTTATCGATCTCCAGCCAGGCCTTCTCCCCGGCCTTGCGCGCCGCTTGAAACTCCACGGCCAGCAGGTCGCCGCCGGTCCACCTGGCGGCGCTCCTGGTCTCCGGCTGCGCGAGGGCCGAAAACGGAACTCTCACCTTGCGCCACGCCGCGGCTCCCTCAAACGACCGGCTGAAAAAACGCCGGTCCCGCACGGCTTGCGTCTGCACGATCAGCGCGAACGCCCCTTCGCCCCGGCACTCGAACTCGATTCCGGCGAATCCCCGCGCATCCACCGGCTCCACGCCGCCCCGCGCCAATGGCAGCACCATGGACGCCACCGGCCGTTCCTTGTCCGTCATCTCGCTGAGCACCGTCAGCGCGTGGTCGCCCGGCTTGCGCAGCGTCCGCGCGTAGAGCATCCTGGCGTGGTCGTGGCCGCCGTCGGTGTTGTTCAGCCACAGCGTGTCCACCCGCGAGCGGCCGTTGGCGGACTCGAAATCGTCGAGCAGCGCCGCGGCCTTCACTGCCTCTATCGGCGTCGGCTCGGGCGACTCCACCGCGGCTTTCATCGCCGCCACGTCCACTTCCCTGCCCCCCAGCCAAACCCGCGCCGTCTTGTGGATGTCCGCAATGCGCTCGGCCGGGTTGCCGTCCACCAGCAGCAGGTCCGCCAGTTTGCCGGGCTCGATGGTCCCCCGCTGCTTGTCCACGCCCAACAGGCGCGCGCTGTTCGACGTCGCCGCCACGATGGCCTCCAGCGGAGTCACGCCGCTGGCGACCATCAGCTCCAGTTCGTGCAGAGACGACCGCCCGTGCGGCGTCCCCGTCATGCCGGCGTCAGTGCCCGCCCCCAACAACACACCGCCCTCGGAGGCGCTCCTCCCGTTGTTCAGCAGATTCATCCACCGCTTCAGACGCGCAGTCGTGCTGCCCGCTGTTCCCCGAGGCTCATACACCGCCAGCGTCTGCACATAGCCGGTCTTGCCGCCCTTCATCAGCGACAGCCACTCGGCGTCCACGCGCCCGTCGCCCAGCCCGTGGATGATGATGTCCACGCCGGCGCGCGCCGCCAGCTTGCCCTTGTCCACCGTCACGGTATGCGTCACCACCTTCAGCCCCTGCTTGTGCGACTCCTCCACCAGCGCTTTCAGCGTCGGCTCATCCATCGACGTCATGTCGGTGTCCGTACCGTAGCGCCAGCCGTCTGTGAACACTTTGATCAGGTCCGGCTTGTACGCGGCAAACCTCTGCACGGCCGCCCGGGCCTCGCGGGGGGTGGTGACCTCCTGCGTGTGGAAATCTCCCCGGCCGCCCTCGGCCCCGTGCCCGCCGGGCGTCGAAAACCGCCCGGCCATCAGCACACGCGGCGCCGGCAGCCCGCCGGCGATCAGCCGCCGCATCGGCTCAAACTGCTCCGGATACGTGCTCATGTCGGCCACCGTGGTCACGCCGCACGCCAGGTAGGCCTTCAGGTTCTTGCCCCAGTCGGCGGCCAACACGCCACCGGACGCCAGCAGGTGTGTATGCAGATCGAACAACCCGGGCAGCAGCGTCTTGCCGCGCGCGTCAATCACACGCGCGCCCGGCGGCACGCTCTCCCCAGGGTTGATGATCGCGATGCGTTCACTGTCGAGCACCACGGTCGCCACCCTCGGCGCGGCGCCCGTGCCGTCGATCACCGTCGCCCCGCGGATGGCGATCACCTCCGCCGCTGCCCCGGCAGCCAGCACACTCACAACCAGCATCACGAGTCGGACAACTGTTTGAAGCATCGCTGTCTATTGTGCCAAACTGCCGCCAAGCGGGACAGCCTTCAGTGTCTCCGCCCCTCCCGCGCCCCCTTCAACTTCAATTCATCGTTTTGTAATCTGTTTGTAACGCTTCCCGGGCTATCACTAGTAAGATAGGCTTCCCAGCTTGTCCCCCGGCCCTCGACATGAAGAAGATTCTACTCATCGAAGACGACTCCGACCTTTTCGCCCTCCTCAAGTACAACCTCGAGAAGGAAGGCTTCCAAATGGCCGGCGCCCAGACAGGCAAAGGCGCCGTGGAACTCTGCCGCCGGGAGAAGCCCGACCTGATCCTGCTGGACATCATGCTGCCCGCTTCGGACGGCCTGGAAATCTGCAAAGGCATCCGCGCCCACCCCGACCTGGCCCACATCCCCGTTATCTTCCTCACCGCCCGCGCCTCGGAGACCGACCGCATCGTGGGCCTGGAACTGGGCGCCAACGACTACATCGTCAAGCCGTTCTTCGTTCGCGAGCTGATCGCCCGCATCAAAATCCAGTTCCGCCAGCCTTCGCCGCCCGCCCGCCCCCTCAAGTCCGGCGGCCTGGAACTCGACCGCACCGCCTGCCGCGTCACCCTCGGCGCCGATACGCTCTCCCTCACGGCCACCGAGTTCAAACTCCTCGAGTTCCTCATGGCCCGCCCCGGCATCGTCTTCTCCCGCGAACAGCTCCTCGATTCCGTCTGGGGACACGACCGCACCGTCACCGACCGCACCGTCGATGTCTACATCCTGCGCCTCCGCCAGAAAATCGAGTCCGATCCCGCCAACCCCACCTTCATCCGCTCCGTCCGCGGCTTCGGCTACTGCTTCAACGAGGTCCCCCAAACTGTCGCCTGAGGGCCACTGCCGCTCGACAGGCCGGTGATTGAGTCGCCCCTATCGGCTCGCTTTGACATGGCTGCGCAGCCAGGGAACCAGAGCCTCAAAGCGGAACCCACCCTCCTCGTACAGCCCGGAAACGAAGGCCCACGCCGCCTCGGCGTCCGCCATCAATTGAGCACGGTTGATGGCCAGGATCGTGTACGTGGCGGCAAAGGCCGTGCGCTTGTTGCCGTCAATGAAAGAGGGGTTCTGAGACAGGCTCTCCCACAACGCGGCCGCTTCCTCGATCAAGTCGGCGTAGTAACCGGTTTGCGGCCGGTAAAGCGCAGCCTCCAGCAGCCCGGGATCGCGCAGCCCATGCAACCCGCCGTACCGCTCGATCTGATCGGCATGCATCGCCAGGACATCCGGCAGCGTGAGGTAGTCGGTCATTTCGCGAGCTTCTTGTAAAGCTCACTGTACTTCTCGTGGCTGGCCAGGTAGGCGGCCATCACGTGCGCACGCGGCCGGGCATGTCTCCGCTTCTCGATCAGGTCAGCCAGCGCTTCATCGACCAGCGCTTGGATCTGACGCCCTTCCTCCTGCGCAATCATGCGGACAGTGGAGAGGATTTCCGAGTTCACCTGCGTCGCGAACTTTTCTCTTACTTGAGACACGGCTCACCTCGACTGAGATCGATTTTACGTTATCATGACAGTTCATGAAACGTCAAGGCGGCTCGGGCGCTATCAGCCCTCACTCGTACCGCAACGCCTCAATCGGGTTGATGCGGGCGGCCTTCATGGCCGGGTAGATCCCGAACACCACGCCCACCACCACCGAAACGCCGAAGGCGATCACCACCGAAGACGACGTCACGATCGTCTTCCAATCGGCGAAGCGCGCGATGGAATGCGAAAGGCCGAATCCGACTCCAATCCCCAGCAGCCCGCCGCCGACCGAGATGAGGACCGATTCGAGCAGGAACTGCCGTACGATATCCCGCCTCCGGGCGCCGGTCGCGCGGCGGATACCGATCTCCCTCGTCCGTTCGAGCACCGTGGCCAGAACGATGTTCATGATGCCGATGCCGCCAACCAGCAACGAAATCGCCGCGATGGCCACCATGACATAGGTGAATACCTTCTGCGTCTGCTGCTGTTGCGCCAGCAGCGCGGCCGGGATGGTGACGGTGAAGTCCTCGGTATTGTGGTGCGTGGAGTTGAGGATGGCGGTGACGATCTTGGCCGAGTCGATGCTGTCGGCCGAAGGTTTCAGGCGGATGTCGATGGCGTCGATGTCGTCGCGCATGAAGCGCGAGCGGTCGAAATAGCGGTACTCAAAGGTGGAGAAGGGGACGTAGACGACGTTGTTGATGTCGTGCGCGCCGGCGCCGCCGGCCTGCGCTCCGGCCACGCGTGCGGCCAGCACGCCCACCACTTCGAGCCACGTGTCGTTGATCTTGACAAACTGTCCCACCGCCCCGCTGTAGCCGAGCAGGCTGACCTTGGCCTTTTCGCCCAGCACGCAGACCGCAGCGCTGCGGCCGTCGTGATCGGCGGTGAAGAAGGCGCCCTCGGTGAGCTTCAGGCTGTGGATCGCCGCGTAGCCTGCCCTTACCCCGTACAGCTCCGGAACGTCCGCCGAGGGCTTCGGAACCACTCGCTGTGGATGGAGCGTGCGCTTGGCCGAGAGCGTCTCCAGGCCCTCCAGGTTGGCCTGGATGATGCGGACGTCGCGTTCGGTCAACCCTGGCGAATTGCGGCGGCGTTGCTGGAACTCCTCGGCGCTCATCGCCGGGCGGGAGTCGATCAGCACGTTCCGCACGCCGAGCTGTTCAATGAAGCGGAGAGACTCCTCCTTGGCCCCCTCGCCGATGGCGAGCATGCCGATGACCGACCCGACACCGAAGACGATGCCCAGCGCGGTGAGAAAAGTCCGCGTCTTCTGCGCGCGCAGATTGTCGAGCGAGACGGCGACGTCGGAGAAGATGCGCGGAACTCTCATGAGCCCTTCAGCGCCTTCAGAGCGCCGCCCCCGGACGAGGGGGTGTCTTTCTTTCGCGAGGATTGTTCAGGGCTCGCCATGGCCACCACCTGGCCCTCCCGCAGTCCTTCCACCACCACCTGGCTCTCGCTGCGGCGCACTAGCTTGACGTCGGCGGGCGTGAAGGACTTGCCGGACTGGAGATAGACGAAGGCGCGGCCGTCGCTCTCGTACAACGCCTGAGACGGGATCCAAAGCGCGTCCTTCAATACCTGCGTGGTCACGGTGATGCGCGCGCTCATGCCGGGGCGTAATTCCGTGATGGGGTCGTCCAGCGAGAACACGCACTCAAACTTGCGCTCCCACGGCGGGCCGTTGGTCCCCCCGATATTCTTGATCTTGCCTTTGAAAGCGCGGCCTGGAAGGGCGATGACGGCGAGTTCGGCAGGCTGGCCGGGGGCCAGGTGGCCGCGGTCGAGTTCGGCGATCTGCGCGCGAATCTCCCAGGACTGCAAGTCCGGGATCTGCGCCACAGCCATTCCCGCTCGGGCGGTGTCGCCGGTCTTGAAGTACGGCAGTTGCATGCCCCAGAACATGAAATTGGAGTTCGTGTTCTGTTGGACGTTGACGTAGCCGCGGGACTTGGCCTTGAGTGTCATGGCATCGATGTTCTTGCGCGCCGTTTCTGCCTTGACCTTCGCCTTGTTGCGGGCCGCCTGCTGGATGAGGATTCCCGCCTGGGAGGTTGCCTTGCGGTTGGAGAGATCCTGCTCCAACTGGTGCAGGCGATCGCGGGCTGCCTCCACCGCAAGTGCGTTCTGCCGGGCGACGATGGCGGCCAGCAGCGGATTCTTGCGGGCTTCCAACTCTGCCAGGACGAGGTCGGAGCGAGCCTGGATGAGCGAGGCACGCGCCTCCTCTTCCCTTGCCGAAGAGTCGGCCTCGGCCTGGAGGACCTGCTGCTCGGACTCGGCTAGGTCGGCTTCGGCTTCGGCCAGTGAAAACTCCTGGTCGGTCGTGTCGAACTTCACGATTTCGTCGCCCGCCTCGATCAGTTCGCCGGGCCGCCGGAGGAAGGTAATGATGAGCTCGCGCGCGCCGGTCATGGGCGCGACCAGCATCTCCGAGTTGCTGCCTTGCAGTTCGCCTCGCGCCGAGACGGTGAACCGCACTTCCCCGCGTTTGACGGTGGTGACGGGCAGATCAAAGCTCTGCGGTGGCGGGGCCGGCTTCCGTACGGGCAGGTCCCCCAGCGCCGTCCAAACGGCCACGCCGGCGAGCAGCGGCGCGCCAACCAGGACAAAGCGGGCAATGCGTGTCACTTCTGGCCGGCTCCCTTCCCCTGCTCGGGCGTCTCCGGTTCGGTCAGGGCGACCTGCGTTCCGGCGGCGATCCCTTTCACGGCCACCTCGTCGGGGTTGCGCGCGATCACCTCGACCAAGCGCGGCGAGTATCCCCTGGCCGTGGCCGCGAACACCACGGGCTTGCCGGCCCGCGTAAAGACCGCCTTGGCCGGCACGCTGATCGCATTCGGGATCCGGTCGACAATCACGTCCATCGTCCCGTTCATCTCCGGGCGCAGGCGCGGATCGGCATTTCCGACACGGGCGTAGGCGCGAAAGTTGTAGGTCGGCGGCCAGTCGAAAGAGACCTGGGCCATGGAGGAGAGTTCGTCGATCCTGGCAGGCACCGTCAGCTCAGGCAGCGAGTCCACCCTGATCCGCACATCGTTGCCGGCGGCGATGCGTCCCCGGTCGATCTCCTCCACTTTTCCTTCCATTTCAAGCGTATTCAGGTCCGGGACCACCGCGATGCTGGCCCCGGGCCACACCTGGTCGCCGATCTTGAAGGGCTTGGCGTTCATCCACCCCTGCGAGTAGTTGGGCAGGTAGACGATCACGCCCGTCAGGGGAGATTTCACCTCCATCCGCGACAGGCGGTCTTTGGTCAGGTCCACTTCGTACTGGGCCTGCTCCTGGAGGCGGGTGAGCGAGGCCGTCTTGGAACGGGACGACGCCTCGTGCAGCCCGCCGGTGGCCTGTTGCACCCGCAGCTTGTTCTCGGCCAGCGTCAGGTTGATGCGCGCCTCCTCGCCCTGAATCGCGGAGAGCAATTCGAGACGGCTGACCTCCAGCCTGGCGCGCTCGACATCGTACCGGGCCGACGCCAGGTCGCGGCGATCCGCCTCGGCCGTGATCCGCGCTTCGGCCACACCCTGGTTCAGCGTCTCCTGCGCCTGCTTCAGGGCGGCCTCCTTCTCCTGTAGTTGCTGCCGCGCGCTGGAACCGTCAAAGCGGATCACCGCATCGCCTTCCTTCACTGCCGAGTTCGGCGGAACCAGCCAGACGATGCGCAGGTCGGGCACGTTCATCGGCGCCGTGATCTGCACCGAGCGCCGCGCGCGGAGTTCTCCCCGGCACTTGGTGATGACCAGAAACTCGCCCTGGCGCGCCGGCGCGGTGGCCAGAGTGGAAGCCGCCTGCACTTCCCTGAAGCGCATCACCGCCACTACGGCCGCCGCTACCCCGCCCAGCGCCAGCACGGCCTTGACTGCGGCGGCGCGTCTCATCGGCCCGGCTCCCCGGCCGGTTCCTCACCGGCCCGGATCAGCACCGCGGCCGACAGATCGGGCAACAGCCGGGCATCGGTACTCTCGATGAGAAAGCGCGCGGCGAAGCGTTTGATGGGGCTGCCCAGATCGGAGGCCGCCACCGGACTGGCGGACAGAAACCGGGCATGGAAAAGCAGGCCGGGGTAGGCGTCCAGCCGGACAATCGCGCGGGCGTTCTGCCTCAGCACCGCGCCGTCGGGTTCGCCGACAGAGGCATGCACCTCCATCTCGGTGGGGTCAAAGAGCCGCAACAGCGACTGACCCGGATACACCTGGTCGCCCTCCTGGGCCGGGCCGCGGGAGTCCCCCCTCCACACCGGCTCAAGCGCCACCATGCCCGAGTGCGGCGCCTTCACCACCAGTCGCCCCACATTGGTGTCGGCACGCTTCAGCGCCACGCCCTGGCGGTCGCGCTTCAGCTCCAGGATCCGCAGCGCGGCGGCATCGGCCTGCGCGCGGAAGCCGCCCGAGACCTTCAACGAGTCGAGTCTGGCGAGGGCTGCGCGGGCCTTTTCCCCGTTCTTGGCGCGTTCGATCTCGCTGATGGTTTCGTCGCGCCTCAGTTGCAGCCTGGCTTTGGCCAGATCGGCCTCCGCGGTCTGGTACTCAGAGGCGCGCGATTCCGCGTTGGCGCGATTCTCCGCTTTGCGCTGGTCGATCTGGTGGTTGAGATCGTCGAGCTTGGCTTGAGCGTCGCGGGCATTGTCGAACTGCTGCGTGCGGTCGAACTCGGCCAGGACCTCACCCGGCTCCACCCGCGTGCCGCTGGCCAGAATCCTGATGATGGTCAGGCGCCCGCCCTGCCCGGAGAGCTGCGGCACCTGCACGCTGAACTCACGAACGGCCCTGATGGTCCCGGTGGCGCGGACCTCATGCACGGCCGTGCTGGCCGATGGGGCGGTCTTTGCCGCAACCGGGCCGGGGGCCGCTTGGGGACGAGTCGAACAACCCGCCATGGCGAGGCAAGCGAGCGCGGTAAGAAACACCAGGAGCGCCGGCATCTGGGTCTGTCGGTATATCAGACGTAGTGACGCCCGGAATCGTTGGCTGGTTCCCGCGAATATGTCCAGATTATCTTAGCGCGTTGAGCAGCGCCACCGCCGCGCTCAGCGTCTGCCAGCGCTGCTCTTCCCCGTGGACGCCGGATTCGACGCAGATTGGCCCGTTGTAGCCGCTCTCGCGCAGTGTGGCGACGAACTTGGGGATGTTGACCGAGCCCTGGCCGAGAAGGCGTTCCGTGCCCAGGGCGCCAGGTGTGGCGGGGTCCGGCCAGTCGCCGTCCTTGCCATGCACGCTGATCACGTGTTGCCGCAGTAGCCGGAACGCCTCGACCGGCTCGCCAGAACCGTACAGGATCATGTTGGCCGGGTCGAAATTGATCTTCAGGTTGGGCCTGGCGGCGTCCTCAAAGAACTGCAGGAGCTGCGCGGCGGGCTCCTGCCCTGTCTCCAGGCAATAGGTCATACCCGCGCCGGCGGCGTAGTCGGCGATGCGGCGCACCATGTCCCGCACGTCGACGTAGTCGGGGTGCGAGGCGTCATGCGGGATGTAGCCGACGTGACAGCCGAAGCTCTTCACGCCAAGCGCGGCGCCGAAGTCGATCACCTCTTTGGTCCGGATTTCACGCGCCGCGCGCGTGGCGCGGGGGATGAATCCGACCGTGCGCTCCACGGTGGGGATGTCGGCGTAGCTCTCGCCTTCATAGGCGGCAAATACGGTGTAGATGTGGAAGTCCTCCGCTTCGACGGCGGCCTTCCAGGCGGCGGCCGTATCCGGCGTCAGCTTCACGCTGCCGTCGACGCCGAGCTGTCCGGAAACCACCCCGCAGGACTTCAGCGTCCGGATGGTGGCTAGGGCGTCGGGTTCGGCCCAGAAGAATATCCCGACTTCACGGTCTTTCAGAGTTGGCATGGCAGCATCTCACCTTTCCGCGCCCGTGCCTCATCCAGGAGGCGGGCGAGTCTCACCGCCGCAGCGGAGGATTCCGGCGAACAGCGCTCGGGCGGCGCGCCGGTGCGGCAGCAGTGGACGAAATACTCGATTTCCGCCTGATACCCGTCGGTATCGGCTAGTTCGATCACGTGGTCCTCACCGCGGCCGTACCAGTGCGGCGGACGGCCGGCAGAGCTGTATTCGATGGCGGCATCTTCCCCCACCGCCGTGTATTCCATCGAGAAGGGGTAGCTGGAGGGCAGATGCCAGCCGCCGCTGATGGTGACGTTCAGGCCGGAGGCGTAGTGCAGTCCGGCCGTCATCAGGTCAATGCCGCCGGTGAGGTCCTCGTGGCCCGTGGCCGAGACCGACTCCGGCGCTCCGAAACAGACCAGAGCCATGTCGATGTCGTGAATGAGAAGGTCAAAGACCCCGCCGCCGGACGCGGCCTTGCTGGTCAGCCAGGCGCCCCAGGTGGGCGCGGCACAGCGGCGGCGGAAGAGCGCGTGCCTGGGCCGGCCGAGCTTGCCCCCGGCGCACGCCTCGATGAGCGGCAGATAGGCCGGGAAGAAACGCAGCACCTGGGCGCTCATCAGCACCTTGCCCGCCTTGCGCGCCTCCTCAATCAGCCCGTCGCACTCCGGGCCGCTCAGCGCCATGGGCTTTTCCACCAACACGTGTTTGCCGGCCCGCAGAGCCTCGGTGGCCACCGGCGCGTGCATGGAGGTGGGCAGGCACAGGTCCACGGCGTCCACATCGGCCTTGCGCACGCACTCGGCGGCGTCGGCAAACTTCTCCGCCGAGGAGAAATCCACCGCCTCGCCGGCGATGTCGAGGTTACCTTGAATGGACGACAGGTCGCCCGCCAGCACGCTCGGGATGTTCGAGCTGACTGCGCCGATCTCCACGCCGGGAATGCGTTTGTAGGCCTTCAGGTGGGTGAGGCCCATGAATCCAAGTCCAACGACGGCAATGCGCATAATCAGGATCATCCTATCAGGCCGGGGACGCCCGAGTCCGGGATGGGACCATCGTCTGGGACCACCTTCACCTCTCGCCGCTGCTGCCGCTGTGCCGGAGGTAGTCGGCTACCGAGTAGTGCGTCTGTGACTTGTACAGGCGCCCGCCGTCTTCCACAAGGTGCGTCCAGTTGAAATCCCATGAGTCGCCCGTCCGGGCCATCCAGGATTGAAGCTCGGAATCGAGCCGCCGCCGAAGCCTGGCGGCCGCCGGGTCGGCGGCGAGGTTTTCGAGTTGGAACGGGTCGGCGTGGTTGTCGTAGAGGACCCAGGGCTTGTCCCGAAAACGGGCATAGGTATGGCGGGCCGTGCGCAAGCCGCGCCAGCCGGCCGGCGTGCGGTCGCCCTGATACGGACCGAAGATCTGGAGAAACGCGGCCTGCGGCGCGCGGGAGGACCGGCCCGTGAGCAGCGCCGAGAGATCCGCCCCCTGCATGGACCGCGGCACGTCGGCTCCGCACAGCCGTAGGAGCGTGGGCGCGAAGTCGGCGTGAGTGAAAATGGCGGATTCGCGCCGCCCCGCCCGGATTCTGCCCGGATAGCGCACAATGCCCGGCACCCGGATGGACTCCTCCCATGGCTTGCGCTTGAGGATCTCGCCCTGCGACCCGAGCATGTCGCCATGGTCGGAGGAAAAGACCACAATGGTGTCCTCGGCCAGCCCAAGCCGGCCGAGCTCCCGCATCATGCGGCCCAGTTGGTCGTCCACGGCGGTGATGGCCGCGCAGTACGCTCCAATCTCCTTGCGGCCGCCGCGCGGCGTGTCGCGCCAGTTGGGCCGCATCGACAGGGCGGTCGCGTCGTAGCGGCTCATGTACTCCGGCGGCGCGCCGTAGGGGTCGTGGGGCGGGCCCATCTGCACCGTGAGGAAGAACGGGCGCGTGTCGGTCCGCGTGACGGCGAGAAACTCCAGCGCAAGATCGGTCCAGCCTTCCGGCTCGAAACCGCGCACCGGCAGCGGCTCGGGCGTGTCGCGGAAGTACGTGTTGTTGAAGTGCCTGTGCGAGCATTCGTGCGCCGCCCAGAAATCGAAGCCGTGGCGCCGCGGCCCCGGCGGCACGAAACCCGGCTCGCGCGGGCCGCCGTCCAGATGCCACTTGCCGACGAAGCCGGTGCGATAGCCTTCCCGCTTGAGGATGGACGACAGGGTGGTGGAGGACTCCCGCAGCCGCAGATCGTTGGCCGTCATGCCGTTCGCGTGGCAGTACTGGCCGGTAAGCAGAGTGGCCCGCGCCGGGCAGCACACGGGCGAGTTGGCAATCGTGTTGTCGAACAGCGCACCCTGCCGGGCAAGCGCATCGATGTTCGGCGTATGGACCTCGGCGTTGCCGTAACAGCCCAGCGACTGCGCCCGGAGCTGGTCCGGCAGGACGAGGAGCACGTTCGGACGCCGCGGCCGTAGGACGGCGGCGGAGGCGAGGAAGGCGCGGCGCGAAATCATGGCTTGCGAGTGAGTCTATGACGCCAGAGGAGTTCCACGCTTAGCGCTGGGATTTCGCCGGCGGAGCCGGCCTCGGACCGCCGCCACGCTTCTTGTACTCGTCGTAGGCCTGCGGGCCGAGCTTCTGCCTCAGGTACTCCTCATACTCCTGGATCAGCGCAGGGTCGTGAGGGCGGCCGTAGATGTCGGTGGACTTGTACTTGCCGTCGGCGAACTTGATCTTGGTCCACTCGTCGTGGATGTGCGTGATCTTGGCCGTGTCGATGTAGCCCTGGACCTGGTGGGGAGGGACGAAGGTCACCCCCTCGCGGTCGCCGAATACGACGTCGCCGGGCATGACCGTGGTCTTGCCGATGCGGACCGGCACGTTGATCCCTGTGACCATGAGGCCGCGAATCGCCGGCGGCGTGGCGCCACGGAAGTAGCCGGCCATCCCGAAAGCGGCGATGCCCTCCAAATCCCGGATCGCTCCGTCGATCACGAAGCCCGCGCCCGTCTTCTTCCACATGTAATAGGCCAGATTGTCGCCCACGATGCCGCCAGCGTCCAGGTTGCCGAAGGCGTCAACGACGAACACGTCCCCGGGTTGCAGCATGTCGAGCGCAGTCTGGTGGTTCAAGGCGAGAGTATTGCCTTTTTCTTTCCACGCCGCCGCGTCGGCATCGGCCACCTCCGCGCGGATCGGCATCAGTTGCAGCGTGAAGGCGCGGCCGATCAGTTTCTTGCCCGGGCTGAGGAGCTGAAACCCGTCGACATACTGGTTGGAGCCCCGGCCCCCGGCGCCGATGAACTCTTCGGCCGACATGTCCTTCAATTGCTCCAATACCGAATCCGGCACCTTGGGCCGCCCGTCTGGGAACCGGTCGTAGGGGTTCTGAGCGGTGTAGCGGATCAGTTCCTCGCGGC
Source organism: Candidatus Solibacter usitatus (assembly GCA_016213245.1). GTDB lineage: Bacteria > Acidobacteriota > Terriglobia > Bryobacterales > Bryobacteraceae > Paludibaculum > Paludibaculum usitatum_A. The sequence continues at coordinate 13,192 of JACRBC010000070.1, forward strand.
TCAGGTTGTTGATCTGGCCCCAGACGCTGCCTGCAGCCAGCAGCAGGACGAGTCCCGGCGCCCAGGCCCTCCCCAGTCTCAGGCTCGTCTTTCTTGCCGAGCGCATTACCATGTGTGTGGCCTCCATTTGCTCGCCTTGAATCATGTCACAAGCCGCATGCCCTTCGCACTCCCGGCCGCAATGCATCATCCGGCCGTGGCGCGCCTCCCCCCCTGTCCTGTATAACGGGAAGCTGTGATGACGCGCCGCGAGTTCTCGGCGACGATGTTGGCGGCGCCTGCCCGGCGCCCGCCGAACATCCTCTTCGTCCTGGCCGACGACCTCGGCTGGAAGGACACCGGCTACAACGGCTCGGACTTCTACGAGACACCCAATATCGACCATCTCACCCGGCAGGGCATGGTCTTTTCGCAGGCCTACGCCTGCGGGGCCAACTGCGCCCCGAGCCGGGCCTGCCTGCTCTCCGGGCAGTACACGCCGCGTCACGGCATCTTCGCCGTGGACAGCACCAGGCGCGGTCCGGAGAAGCTGATGCGCATGATCCCGGTGCCGAACCGCACCAGCCTGGATCCGAACACCGTCACGCTGGCCGAGGCTTTGAAATCTGCCGGCTACGCCACTGGCCTTTTCGGCAAGTGGCACCTGGGCGACAGCAACGGCAGCGAGCCGCCGGCGCAGGGCTTCGACACTTACTACGACCCGCGCTTCCCGAACCCCAATCAGAAACGCAACCTGTCCGAAGACCCCAAGGGCATCTACTCGCTCACGCGCGCCGCCGGCGAGTTTATGGAGAAGCACCGCGCGCGGCCGTTCTTCGCCTATGTGGCGCATCACGCGATTCACACGGCGCTCGAGGCAAGGCCTGAGTCGCTGGCCCGGTTCACCGCCAAGGCCCGCGGCGCCCAACATGGAAATCCCCTTTACGCCGCCTGCACCTACGACCTCGACGACGGCGTCGGCCGGCTCCTGGGCAAACTCGCAGATCTGGGCCTGGAACGCGACACCCTGCTGGTGTTCACCTCCGACAACGGCGGCACGCAACAGTCCTCGCAGGAGCCGCTGCGCGGCTCCAAGGGCTGCTACTACGAGGGCGGCATCCGCGAACCGCTGATCGTCCGCTGGCCCGGCGTCACTGCGCCGGCCTCGCGCTGCGCCGTGCCGGTGGCCAACGTGGACTTCTACCCGACGTTCCTTGAAGTCGCGGGCGCGAACGCGCCCCGAGGCCACACTCTGGACGGCGAGAGCCTCGTCCCGCTTCTCAGAGGGAAGGACCGGCTGAAGCGCGGGGCCATTTTCTGGCACTTCCCCGGTTACCTGAACGACGCCGTGCCACGCGGCCGGGACCCGGTCTTCCGCACGCGTCCGGTAAGCGTCATCCGCAAAGGCGACTGGAAGCTGCTGCTCTACCACGAAGAGTGGCAACTGGACGGCGGGCGCGCGCGAATAGACGGCACGAACGCGGTGGAACTCTACAACATCGCCGCCGACGCAGGGGAGCGCGACAACCTGGCGCTGATCAACAGGCCGAAGCGCGACGAGCTCCTGTCAGACCTGTTGCGCTGGATGGAGCAAGTCAACGCCCCGCTGCCGGTCGAGCGCAACCCGGCTTACGCGCCGGGCTGAACTCAGCTTGCCAGCCGCGAACGCTCCTTGGCCAATAACTGGTTTTCGAACGAGTAGTCGAGGACCTTCTTCTGGTGGTGGCGCACATACCACTTGTAGGTCTCTTTGAGCCCGTCGGTAAAGGGGGTCGGTTTGAGTCCCAGGACACGCTGCGCCTTGCTGATGACCATGGTCACCGGCGGCAGGTCGAAGTAGACGCCGAAATAGAGGTTCGGTCCCATGGGGTGTCCGCCGGCGCGCATGATGCGCTCGCGCGGCACCCGCACCACCTCGGCCTGTTTGCCGCTGGCGGCGAAGAGCGCATCGAGGACCTCGGCCTGTGTCAGCGGGCGCGCGTTGGCGATGTTGAAGGCGTGGCCGATGGCGTTGGGCGCCTCGGCGGCGCGCATGCAGGCCCAGACCAGGTCGTTGACGAACGAAAACTGCATCAGCCGGCGGCCGTCGCCGGGCAGGATGACGGGCCGCTTGTCCCGCAGCCTGTCCCAAAAGTACTGCTCGCGATAGAAGGGATTGCCGGGGCCATAGACGAACGGCGGCCGGATGGTCACCGCCGGGGTGCCGTGCCTCTGGTGCAGCCGGAACAGGGCTCGCTCGCTCTGCGCCTTGTTGCGCACGTAGCGGTCCGGATGGTCGTCGGAGGCCAGGGCGTCGCCCTCGTGGTGATTCAGGCCATCGCCGTAAGCCGCCACGCTGGACATGAAGATGTAGCGGCCCACGTTGCCGGTGAGCATCCTGGCCGTGGATTCGACGACGGTGGCAGGCGTTCCCCGATCCCAGTCGTAGACCATGTCGTAGACCGTGTCGAAGCTCTTGCCGGCCAGCGCGCTCTTCATCTGCGCGGCGTCGTTGCGGTCCGCCTGCAGATTGTGGACCTTCTTGCCCAGGTCGTGTTCCGGCTTCCGGTGCAGGATGGAGACATCGTGGCCTCCCTTCGACAGGGCCGCCACCAGCCGCCTGCCGATGAACTGTGTACCACCGATTACTAGAACTCTCATCGTGTCGCGACGCGTCTCCCGGTTAGTCGTAATACTCGAGGCCGAGGTGCGTGATAAGATCAGCGCCGCGCATCCAGCGCAGCGTGTTCTTCAGCTTCATCAACTGGATGAAGATGTCGTGCTCGGGGTAAAGTCCCGGAGCATGCATCGGCGCCTTGAAGTAGAACGACAGCCATTCCTGGATGCCGCGCATGCCGGCGCGATGCGCCAGGTCGAGGAACAGGACCAGGTCCAGAACCAGCGGCGCGGCAAGGATCGAGTCGCGGCAGAGGAAGTCTACTTTGATCTGCATCGGGTAGCCGAGCCAGCCGAAGATGTCGATGTTGTCCCAGCCCTCCTTGGCGTCGCCGCGCGGCGGGTAGTAGTTGATGCGCACCGCGTGGTAGAGGTCCTTGTACAGGTCCGGGTAGAGATGCGGCTGCAGGATGCTGTCCAGCACGCTCAGCTTGGTCTCTTCCTTGGACTTGAAGCTGCCCGGATCCTCCAGCACCTCACCGTCACGGTTGCCCAGGATGTTGGTGGAAAACCAGCCGCTCATGCCCAGCATGCGCGCCTTGAAGCCAGGCGCCAGCAGCGTCTTCATGAAGGTCTGGCCGGTCTTGAAGTCCTTGCCGCAAACCGGCAGGCCTCGCTCGCGCGCCAGGTCCAGCAGTGCCGGGATGTCGTGGGTCAGGTTGGGCGCGCCGTTGGCGAACGGCACGCCGCTCATCAGCGCGGCGTAGGCGTAGATCTGCGACGGCGCGATCTCCGGGTCGTTGCTGCGCATCCCTTCTTCAAAACTGGCCAGCGTTTCGTGCACGGCCGAGGGACGGTGGAACACCTCGGTGGATCCGCACCAGATCATCACCGTGCGGCTTACGTTGTTGGCCTTCTGGAAGTTCTTGATGTCCTCGATCAGCGCCAGCGCCTTGTCGTACTTGGTGCCCTCGGTCTTGATGTTGGGGCCGTTGATGCGCTTGACGTACTCCTGATCAAACACGGCCTTCATCGGCTTGATGGCTTCCAGCGGAGCCCGCACCTGTTCGAGCAGCGAGGACTCCAGCACCTTCGCGTTTGTGGCTGCCTCGTAGGCGGTGTCTTCGTATATGTCCCAGCCGCCGAAAACCAGGTCGTCCAGCTTGGCCAAGGGAACAAAGTCGCGGATATAGGGGCTGTTGTTATCGGTGCGCTTGCCCAGACGGATGGTGGCTAACTGCGTCAACGAGCCTACGGGCTGCCCGAGGCCGCGCTTGACGGCTTCCACGCCGGCCATGAATGTGGTCGAGACGGCGCCAATCCCGGGGATCAGAATGCCGAGTTTCCCCTCGGCCGGCGCAATCTGGACAGGTTCTCTTGTAGACAACTTCGTTCGCTCCTTGACGATCTCGGTGATGAGGAGGAAAAGGACTCCACTTGTTATACTAACAGTCTTCGCGCCGCTCCCGCGCCCAACCGGCACAGCATGGACTCCGCCTCACGCTACTTCGCGGTCCTGGCCGCTGTCTCACTTGAGCTCGGGACCTCGGTTCAGCTTCTTTCGCTCTTCGGCGCTTTGCGGCCGGCTCCTTTTCTGATCATCCAGGTGCTGTTTGCCATGGGCGCCGTCCTGTGGCTGCGCCGCTGCAAAGCGGGCCCAGCCGCCGCCTCTTCTCCCTCAGAACCCTGGACGTGGCCCGCCTGGGGCTGCCTGGCCGTACTGGCGGGCGCGCTGGTCCTCTCCGCCGCGCGTTATGCCCCCGTGCCGAGCTACGTCGGCGATGAACGCCACTACCACGCCTCCCGCTGCCTCTACTGGATTCAGAACCAGTCCGTTTTCCCCTACGAGACGCACAACGACCGGCAGACGGTGCTGGGCTACCAGGCGGAGTTGTTCTTTCTGTCGCCCGTCCTTCTCTCCAGGAACGAGACCGCCGGCCGCATGATCTTCTGGCTGGGATTCCCGGCCGCGGCGGTCGCGTTGTTCCTGCTGGCGCGCGCGCTGGGCGCGACGCGAGAGACCTCCCTGGCCGCCGCTGCCCTCTATGCCGCCACGCCGCAGGCCCTTCTCACCAGCAACTTCATCAAACCGGAGCACTGGCTCACCGCCTATACCTGCGGCGCGGCGTTCTGGGTGGTGCGCGGACGCGCCGGCGGCTGGCTTTGGGCCGGCGTGTTCACGGCGCTGGCCTTTCATACCAAGGCCTACGCGCTGGCGCTGGCGCCCGCCGCCGTGCTGATCGCATTGCTCGGCGCGCAGAGGCTGAAATCGCTCGCGCGCTATGCGGCGGGACTGCTGGCCGGGGCACTCCTGTCGGGCGCGCTGTCGCTGGCGGCCTTCAATCTGAGGCTCCATGGCTCCGCCTTCGGCCCTCCGGAGTTGACCAAGGTCGTCACAGTCGAATTCCAACCCGGCGTTCAATGGACGCAGGGACTTCGCGCCGTGTTGTCGCTGATGGACCCGCCGCTCATGCCCTGGCCCCCCTTGAGGGGCGCCGCCGAGCGCGGAGGAGAAGCGCTGCTTTCAGCGCTACATGCGACCCCCGTGCTGCCGGGCGAAAGCGAGCAACAGGCCTGGCCCGGCATCTTTCGATTCCGCGTCACCAGCCCGCCGTCGCGCTACTCGCTGGCGGGCACGCTCGCTCTGGCGGTCCTCGCCGCGGGTCTTTTCCTCTGGAGACGGCCGGGCCTCAGACGGGCCTCCTTGTGCTGCTTGCTGGGGGCTGTGCTGCTCGCTGCTATTGTTCTCGGCATGCGCTGGATGCAGGATTCCGACGTACCCGTTCGCTTCCTACTCACGCCTGTCGCGCTGCTGCTGGCCTCGGGCGCCGGCTTCATCGCCGCTCCGCTCGTGCGTCGCCGCGGCTTCGCCGCCGCGCTGGTTTGCGCCGTGCTCCTCTCGGCGTATTGGCCCGTGCGGGCCTTTTCCCGAAGTCTCGTCCACAATTGGCGCATCCCCATGTCAGACCTGGTCCGCGACGACCCCTTTTCTGAGGTTCTCTCCGTCGTCCCGCCGGGAGCGCGCATCCTGTTCTTCGGGCACCAAAATGCCTTCGACTACCCTCTTTTCCTCTCTCGCCGCGGCTATCCCAATCATGTCTTCCCAGGTGGAAAGGAAGAGGTAACGCCTCAGCGGCTGGCCGAACTCTTCGCCCGTCATCGGCCTGGCTTCGTGCTGTTTCAGAACGGCGGCGAACTAGCCTTCCACTGGGCGCCCTCGCGTCGCCTGGATGCGGCGATCGCCTGGCTTCTCTCGCGGCCGGACTGGATCGAAGTCCCGCTCCTTCATCCTTACCAGCGCCTCTTCCGTGCGCGCTCGACTTCAATCCTGAACCCTGTTTCTCAGCCCGAGAACAGTGGCGAGCAGCCGATCCTCTCAATCGATCCGGACCTCCGGGCCACCGTCTCGCTCGGCAGCTATCTGGGCGTTCCCTGGCCCGCCGAACTAGCCTCGCCTACCCCCATGGTCTGGATCGGCTCCGGGGAGGGACTGGGCATCACTGTTGCATTGCACGCCGGCCAGGCCCTCACCGTCCGGCTGCTGGTGAAGATGGAAGCCGGTCCCAGCCGCCGGGACCCCAAGCGTACCCTGCGGCTCCGTCACAACGGCCTGCCGGCGCCGCTGCGGGCAGTTGTTTCCGGCACAGGCGAAGCCGTCTACCAACTGGCGCTTCAGCCCGGCAGGAACAGGCTCTGGCTCTCCGTGGAGGAAACACGAGACGTCTTCTGGCAGCCCAACGGGGATCCGCGCAACCTGATGGCCAGGATTCTGTCGATGAGGCTGTCCAAGTGAACTGGCTGCTCCTGCTCTGCTCTCTGGCGCTGGCCGCGGCGTTGGCCGCCGCTCTGGCGCGGAAGACCGGCCATTGCGCCGCCGAACGCTTCTGGATCTTTGCCGTGAGCCTGGCCGCGCAACCTCCCGTTCTCGCGCAGTTGCTCACGCCCTTCCGCCTGCTGGCGCCCGGGCCCTGGCTGGCCCTCCAAGCCTGCCTGGCTCTGCCGCTGCTCTTCTTCCTCCGCCCGCGGTCGCCCCGTCCCCGGCTGCCGCGCCTGTCACGCCCCTCGTGGCCCGCAGCGGCCGCGGCCGTTCTCATCGCCGCAGCCGCCTTGGCCAACCTGCCCCTGGTGACCAGGGCGCCCATCAACACCTGGGACGAGAAGAACTACCACGCCCCGCGCGCGGCCCACTGGATGCAGGCTCAGAGCATCCAGTACTTCGAAACGGCCAACGAACGTGAGAACGCCTACTCCGTCCACGCCGAACTCACCTGGTTCTTCTGGCCCGTCCTCTTCACGCGCAATCCCACCGCCGGACGCGTGCTCTTCTCCCTGGCCCTGCCGCTGGCCGCCGCCGGAGTCTGGCTGCTGGCGCGGCGGCTGGGGTCCTCGCCGGCGGCCGCGGCCTGGGGCGCCGCACTGTACGCCGCCGCTCCGCTCTCGCTGTTTCTTGCGCGGATGCTCAAACCGGACCACTGGAGTGTCTTCTTTCTCTGCGGCTGCGCCTGGTGGCTGGCCCACGCTCTCGACGCTGACGACACAGACGGCAAACGCCGGGCCCTGTTCTGGTCAGGCGCGTGCCTCGCCGTGGCGTGTGCGTCCCGGTTCCAGGTCTTCGCCGTACTGCCGGGCGCCGGGCTGGTGATTTGGTTCGCCTTCCGCTCGCAGGCCAAGGCGTTCTGCGCCGGCCTGGCGCTGGCCTGCGCCTGCTCCGGCCTCGTCTTCCAACTCGCCGCCAACTGGGGCGCGTACGGAACTCCTGCCGGCTCTCCGGCAATGGCCGCTTACTACACCAATCCGGTCGAGCCATCGCACCTGGCCGCCGTCGCTGCCCGCGCCCCCCTGATCTTTCTCGATCCCCCCTTCCTACCCTGGCCGGCGGTACGGGCCGCGCTGAACTCCGCCGCCGCAACGTGGCTCAACCTCACCGGCGGCGGCCGCGCCCTCGCCCGGGAGGACCCCGCCCGGCTCTGGCCCGGCGCCTACTCCTTCCAACTCGGCCCAAACGCGACGCTCTACTCCACCGCCGGTTTCCTCGCCCTGGCTGGCCTCCTGGCCGGATTCCGCCGGCGTGCGCGCGGTGCGGCGGCCGTGTGGTTCATGGGAACTTCGCTGCTCTTTCTGACGATTCTGCTGATCCGCTGGCAGTCCGCCGACCGCATCCCCCACCGCTTTCTCCTGCCGGCGGTCGCGCTGTTGCTCGCCTCCATCCTGCCTCGCTGCGGGCGCCTGCCCGCCTCGCTGGGCCTGTCGCTTGCCCTGCTCACCGCCTGGCAGCCGCTCGGCGAGACCTGGCGGCTCTCCCGCATGTGGCTCACGACCCCCGGCGCCACCGTGGTTGAAATCGAGTATGAACCGTTTGCCGAGATCTCGGCGCTGGTCCCCTCCGGCTCGCGCATCCTCCTGTTTGGAATGCCCAGCACACGCGTCTATCCGCTCTTCAACCCGCGCTCGGGCTTCTCCCGCGAGGTGCACCACTGGGGCTGGCACAACTGGGACGGCAGCCGTTTTCGCGACCTGCTGGCGCGCCATCGTATCACGCACGTGGTGGTGGAAGACGATCACTTCTCCACGCCGGATTGGCTCCCGCCGCTCGATGCGGGCCCGCTCCGGCATGGCTTGGACTCCGCGCCCGAACTGGAGCGCATCGCCCTCCTGTCGCCACGCCAGCGTCTGTATTCCGCAGCTCCCGCCGGCCTTCCTGCCGCCACTCTGCGCTCACTTCCGGAATCGCTGCCGCTGCTGACAGCCGAGGCCCCGCTGGCCTTCCCGGCCGCCGGACTGCTCACCCCCTGGCCGGTCGAGAGCGCCGGCGGCGCAACCTGGACCTGGCTCGGCAGCGGCGAGGCACAGGGCCTCCGGCTCGCCGTCGTCTCCCCGGCGCCCGGGCCAGCCGTTCTCAGCCTGGACGCCGAGCCCGGATTCTGCCGCCGCGCCCCCCTCAGGACCGTCTGCTGGCGCGTCAATGGCGGCTCAACCGCCTCCAGCGTCATGGAGACCCGCACCCGGCTGCGGCTTCCACTGAGCCTGGCCGCCGGGCGAAACGTCGTCGAAGTGTGGGTCGCCGAACCGGCCGAATTCGCTTCCCCGAACGGTGACGCCCGTGCCCTGCTGCTCCGCCTGCACGGCGGCGGCATCCGGCCCGGGGTAAACTGAATCGCATGACCGGGCGAGCCCACACCGCCGCCGCCATCCCCACGGTCCTCGCCGACGACGAGGCCCCGGCGCTGGACGAACTCGCCTTCCTGCTACGCGAATTCCCCGAGATTGAGATCGTGGGCACGGCTCACAACGGCGTCCAGGCCGTGGAGCGGATTGAGGAACTCGAACCCGACCTGGTGTTTCTGGACGTCCAGATGCCAGGCCTCGATGGCCTCGGCGTGATCCACAAGCTCAAGGCCGACAAGGCCCCGCTGCCCGCTTTTGTGCTGTGCACGGCCTACGATCAATACGCCCTGGAAGCCTTCCGCGTGGAAGCGCTCGACTACCTGCTCAAGCCGGTGGAGCGCGACCGCCTCGCCCTCACCGTGGAGCGCGTCCGCCGCATCATGCTCGAACCGCCCCAGGCCGACCCCGCCATCTCGCTCCCTCAGACCGCCCATTCCCTGCCCCGTTCCAAGATGCTCATCAAGGCGGCCGGTCGCAACCTGATCGTCGACGCATCCGACGTGATCTACGCCACCATCCAGGACGGCCTGATCACTGTTGTGACGACGCACCTGGAGGGCCAGACTAACTACAAGACGCTGGAGGAACTCCAGTCCAGCCTCGACCCGGCGGCCTTCTGGCGCGCTCACCGTAGCTACCTGGTCAACATCAATCGCATCCGCGAGGTGATCCCCTGGTTCAAGTCCAGCTACCAGCTCCGCATGGACGACAAGAAGGGCACCGAGATCCCGGTCAGCCGGGTGCAGACCAAGCGCCTCAGGGATCTGTTTAAACTCTAACCGCCAGTGATCCGCCGCCACAGCGGGCGCATGAGCCGCTGAAGTTCGCTGTGCTGGCGCTGAATGAGAGACAGGCGCGCGGCCCGGTCGGCTTCGCACTCCGCCAGCCGGCGTTCGGTGGCGGCCAGGAGTTCCACCGCATCCAGCAGCGCCGCGGCGTGGCGTCCCGCACATGTCGCCAGCAGCGAGGCATCCCGCCGGGACGGCTCTGTCTTCGACAGCGGAACCGTTGAAGCCGCCACGAACATGTCGTGCTGAGGAAACAAGGGCTGCTCAAATGCGCTTTCCGTCATGCCCAGGCTGTTCAACAGCCTCTGGACGGACTGGCGGCTGAACAGGTACAGGTGCGACTCTGGCAGCAGCATGCGCAGGAACGGATCGGAGGCCTGCCCCAATTCGGCGTGGCTCCGGCCCGGGTCAAAGCACGGCGTCTGGACCAACAGCAAACCGTCTGGGCGCAACAGCCGCATACAATGCGACAGCGTTTCCGCCGGTCGAGGTAGATGCTCCAACACGTCCATCAGCACCACGGCGTCCAGGCTCCCTGCCGGCAACTCCTGGCTCTCCAACGTCCCGGCGAGCACGGGAATCCCGAACATCTCCCGTGACAGCGCCGCTACTTCGGAGTCCACCTCCAGACCCGTGGCGTCGTATCCGGCCATCCGCAGCAGCGAGACAAATCCGCCGTGGCCGCTGCCAATCTCGAGCACGCGCGCCGGAGGAAGCTGATACTCGAGCAGCGTCTTCAGCCAGTAGGCACAGCGCTCCGGCAGGTCTACCCGGGCCCGCTCCCGCAGGTCGGGGTGCCCGAGTTGTCCGGTCTGGTGGCCGAACCAGTAGTCGCTGCCATAGAGCGTCACGCTTTCCGGCGCGGCATTGGAAACCAGCGTGCCGCAGGCACACGACTGGTAGGACCCGCCCCACGGCTGCAACACGGCGCCGCCGCACCAACACGTTCTGAGGCTCACAGATTGATCCCCGCGCGCCACAGCATGTACCCCACGGCCTGCCTCAGGTAGAGCCACCTCTCCTGCCACGTGCCCCGCGGCGCGTGAGGCCGCGGAGAGCCGTAGGCCGTCACGCCCTCGTCCTCCAGAATTCGCTTGGCCCGGAAGATGTGATACCCGTCGCTCACCACCACCGCCGACTTCAACCCCATGCGGTTCATGATCTGGCCGGCGGCGATCAGGCTGCGCACGGTGGAGTCACCCTCGGCTTCCACCACGATCCGCTCGGCCGGCACCCCGCGCCGGACCAGGTAGTCGCGTCCCACCTGGCCTTCGGTAAACTGCCGGTCGCCGCCCGCCCCGCCGGTGGTCAGAACGTAGGCCGCCAGCTCCCGCCGGTACAGATCCAGGGCATGGTCCAGCCGCGCCTGCAGCACCGGCGAAGGCCGCCCGTTGTACTCCGCCGCCCCCAGCACCACGATGACGTCCGCTTTCCGCGCCTCGTCGATCCTCGAATACCGTTCAATCGTCCGGGCGGTCACGAGCAGGTACCCCGCCGCCGCGAGCACAGCCAGGAGAATCGCGATGGAGAACAGGCGCTTCATCGTGCGATATCGATTATTCTAACGTCATGAGCCGGGCGGAGATCATCACCAGCGGCCGCAATCCGCTGCTCAAGGAAACCAGGCGGGCCCTGTCGCGCGGTACTCTCACCGTCGACGGCCTGTGCGTGGCCGAGACCTTCCACCTGCTGGAGGAGGCGCTTCGCTCGGGGCTGGAGACTCCCGTCGTCGTGGCCGCCTCCAGCGTGCGTGCCGTGGTGGAGCGGCGCGTCGGCCGGCTGAAGGGCGTCCGCCTCGTCACGGTCCCGGACGAACTGTTTCAGGAGATCTCGGCCACCGAGGCCGCCCAGGGCGTTCTGGCGCTGGTGCGGCCTCCGCTCTGGACCATCGACCACGTCTTCCGCGACCGCCCTCTCGTCATCGTCCTGGACGGCTTGCAGGACCCGGGCAACGCCGGCGCCATCGTCCGCTCGGCCGAAGCGTTCGGCGCCACCGGCCTCATCTGGCTGAAAGGCTCGGCCAGCCCGTGGAACTCCAAGACGCTGCGCGCCAGCGCGGGCTCCCTCTTCCGCGTGCCCTTTGTCGAGGGAATGGACGCCGCCATGGCCCGCGCCGCCCTCAGCCAGCGCCGGGCCACCATCTTCATCACCGTGCCCCGCGGCGGCGTCGCCGCCAACCAGGCCGACCTCTCCCGCCCCTGCGCCTTCGTCATCGGCGGCGAGGGCCACGGCGTCAGCCAGGAGATGCGCGGCGCCGGCGCCGGCCTGCACATCCCCACCGCCGGCGTCGAAAGCCTGAATGCCGGCCTCGCCGCCGGCATCCTGCTCTACGAGGCCTGGCGCCAGAGGGCCCGTCCGTGAGCCTGTTTGAAACCACGCCCGGCCTCGACTCCGCCGCTCCCCGCCCTTTGGCCGAGCGCATGCGCCCGGCCACGCTCGACGACTACGTCGGCCAGGAACACATCCTCGGCCCGGCCAAGCCGCTCCGCGTCCAGATCGAAAAGGACCGCCTCACCTCGCTCATCCTCTGGGGTCCGCCCGGCGTCGGCAAGACCACCCTCGCCTTCCTCGTCGCCCGCCACACGCGCTGCGCCTTCATCCCCTTCAGCGCCGTCCTCAGCGGCATGAAGGAGATCAAGGAGGTGATGGCCCAGGCCCAGCGCAATCGCGACCAGGGCCGCCGCACCGTCCTGTTCGTGGACGAGATTCACCGTTTCAACAAAGCCCAGCAGGACGCCTTCCTGCCCTACGTCGAGCGCGGCGATATCATCCTGATCGGCGCCACCACTGAGAACCCCTCGTTCGAGGTCATCTCCGCCCTGCTCTCCCGCTCCAAGGTCTACGCCCTGCGGCCGCTCACCTGCGAAGAGACCGTCACCCTGCTCAAACGCTCGCTGCCCGAGGTCCAGGTCACCGCCGCCGATGACCTGCTCGAACAGATCGCCGTCTACGCCTCCGGAGACGCCCGCACGGCCTATAACATCCTGGAAATCGCCGCCGCCGCCAGCACCGGCGGCGCCCTGGCCACGCAGGCCGTCGAGGACGCCGTCCAGCGCAAGATGCTGCTCTACGACAAGGGCGGCGAGGAGCACTTCAACCTCGTCTCGGCGCTCCACAAGAGCGTGCGCTCCTCCGACCCCGACGCCGCCCTCTACTGGCTGGCCCGCATGCTGGAGGCCGGCGAGGACCGCATGTACATCGCCCGCCGCCTGGTCCGCATGGCCGTCGAGGACGTCGGCCTGGCCGATCCCCGCGCCGTCGAACAGGCCATCGCCTGCATGCAGACCGTCCACTTCCTCGGCGTTCCGGAAGGCGACCAGGCGCTGGCGCAGGCCGCCATCTACCTGGCCGTTGCCCCCAAGTCCGACGCCGCCTACCGGGCGCTCAGCGCCGCCCGCGACCTGGTCCGCTCCAGCCCCGCCGAACCGGTGCCCATGCAACTCCGCAACGCCCCCACCCGCGCCATGAAGCAGTGGGGCTACGCCGAGGGCTACCAGCACGCACACCTCAACGACAACGGACTCACGGCCATGCAGTGCCTGCCCGATGCGCTCGCCGGAGCGCGCTTCTATGAGCCCACGCCCCGCGGCATCGAGGAGCGCATCCGCAAGCGCCTGGACGAAATCCGCCTGTGGGTCGAGTCCCAGCGCCGGCCGTAACCCTACGGCTTCTTGTAGGCCGTCACCGTAACCTCGATGCGCGCCGGACCCACCAGCTTCACCCCGCCCACCGTCGTCCGCGCCGGCCGCGGCTCCGGGAAGTAGGTCATGTACACGGCGTTCATCCGCTGGAACATCTCGATGTCGGTCAGGTGCACCTGCACCGACACGGCGTCGGCGAACGAGTAGCCGCCCTTCTTCAGAATGGCCCCTACGTTTTCCAGCGTCTGCTTCACCTCGTCTTCAAACACCGCCGGGTACTTCTGGTCTTTGTCGCGGCCCACCTGTCCGGCGCAGAACAGGAACCCGCCGGCCACGATCCCCGGCGTGTACGGCCCCGCGGTGGTGGCGCCCTCCGGCACGACAGCCTTCTTGTCGGCCGCCTGCGCCGAGGTCAAGGTCAACAGAATCAGAGCAATCAGTGTGCAGTTGCGCATTACCAGATGATAGCCGATGGCCTATGCGCAGTAGGCAGTCAGTCCCAGGTCTCTTTGGTACCCATGTACCCCTCGCGATTGCAACCTTGCCTCTATTGAGTGAACCGAAGCCGGCCGACATCATGAGTTTGTGGGTTGACCATATGAACTTGTTCCCTGCATCCGAACCAATCACCCCCGGCAAGAGGGGCAGAACCGACCGCAGGACATCGGATCGCTTTCCGATCTCCCGCGAAGTACGTTTCAAGATGATGAGTAAGCGGCTCGGCGACGAAGCCGGCTCCGGCACCACCATCAACATGAGCAGCAGCGGCGTCCTGTTCCAGACCGAAAAGCCGCTCATCCCCGGAAAACGCCTGGAAATGGCCATCAGTTGGCCCGCCCAGCTCGACAACCGTTGCGCCCTCAAGCTGTTGGCCCGCGGCCGCGTCGTGCGCTCGGAGGGCGGCGCCACCGCGGTCGAAATCCAGCAGTACGAGTTCCGCACCGTGGGCATCCACGGCCTGGCGGTCTAAGTCCCAATCCTCCTCTGAAGGCCCCGCGCCCCTTTCCGGACCGCGGGGCCCTTTTTCTTCCCCCTGCTGCGCTACCATCTCTCCTGATGGCCGAACGCCTTCTCCTTCTCGCCCTCATCGCCACGTCGCTGGCCGGCTTCTCCCTGCGCTTGGCCCGCGTTCTCCGCATCATTCTCTCCGCCCGCCCCGACTCGGATTTCCAGCTCGCCCCACTCGGCCGCCGCGCCTGGCGCTTCTTCCGCGACGTGCTCTGCCAGGCCAAGGTGATTCGCGAGCGGCCGCTGCCCGGCCTCGCCCACGCCTTCGTCTTCTGGGGCTTCTGCGCCTTCTCCGTCGTCACCCTCAACCACATCGCCCTCGGCTTCGGCTTCGAGTTCATCCGCGCCGGCGGCGGCTTCATCGGTCCCATCTACTTCGCCAAGGCCTTCGTCTTCGCCCTGCTGGTCGCCGTCTCCATCACCGGACTCGCCGTCCGCCGCCTGGTCGTGCGCCCCAAGTGGCTCGGCGAGAAGGTCTCGTGGGAATCCGGCTTCATCGCCCTGCTCATCCTGCTCCTGATGCTCACCTACATGGCCGACTACCTGTGGCGGCCCCCTCTGGAAACCAACGGCGGAAAAGCCCTGTGGTGGCTCCACACCCTTGCCCTGCTCGTCTTCCTCCCCCTCATCCCGCACACCAAGCATCTCCACCTGCTGCTCAGCCCCTTCGCCGTCTTCCTCTCCCGCGGCGGCTTCAGCCGTATTCCTCCGCTGGCCGGCGATGAGGACTTCGGCCTCGACTCCGGCAAGGACGTCACACGCCTGCTCGCTCTCCAGGCCTTCTCCTGCGTCGAGTGCGGCCGCTGCCAGCAGCACTGCCCGGCCCACAACACCGGCAAGACGCTCAACCCCAAGGCCATCGCTCTCGGCCTCCGCGGCTATCTCAACCAGAACGGCGCCGGCTCGGCCGAACCGCTGCTCGGCGTCCACCTCAGCGAGCGCGCCGTCTTTGAGTGCACCACCTGCGGCGCCTGTGAATACCAGTGCCCCGTCGGCATCGAGCACCTGCCGCTGATCATCGGCCTCCGCCGCGGCGCCGTCAACACCGGCAAGTGGGAGGACGAGTACGGCGGCGAGCTCTTCCTCAAGCTCGAGCGCAACGGCAACCCGCTGGGAATGAGCCCGCTTGAGCGCGACCGCTTCATTCAGAAAAACGCCCTGCCCCTCTTCGACGGCTCGCAGGAGTACTGCCTGTGGCTCGGCTGCATGGGCTCCTACGACCCCCAGGGCCGCGAGATCGTCTTGGCGCTGGTCCAGATTCTCCGCCACTTGAACGTCACCTTCGGCGTGCTGAAGAAGGAAAAATGCACCGGTGACGCCGCCCGCCGCCTCGGCAACGACCTCGCCTTCCAGCAGCTCGCCGGGTTCAACATCCAGCAGATGCAGGCCGCCAAGGTCTCCAAGCTCATCTCCATCTGCCCCCACTGCGTGCGCACCATCGGCGAGGACTGGCGCGAGCTCGGCGCGTCATTCAACATCGTCCACCACTCCGTGTTCTTGGACCGCCACCAGGCCGGGCTCCCGTCCGCTTCACCCGATGGCAGTGTCACCTATCACGACCCCTGCTACCTCGGCCGCTACCAGGACGTCTACGACGAACCGCGCGCCGTCGCCGCCGCCGCCGGCGCTTTGGTCGACCCGCCCCGCGCCCGCCAGCGCAGCTTCTGCTGCGGCGCCGGCGGCGGCCTGGTCTTCCTCGGCGAGGAGACCGGCACGCGCGTCAGCCACACCCGCGCTCAGGAGCTGATCGACACCGGCGCCTCCGTCATCGCCGCCGCCTGCCCCTTCTGCAACAGCATGTTCCGCGACGCCCTGCCGGCGCTGAAGCCCGAAGGCGCGCCCGCGCTGCTCGACATCGCCCAAATCGCCGCCGTCCGCCTGCATCAGGAAAGCCCCGGCCGCCAGAGCCCCGACAGGTAGAGCCCCGACCGTCAGGTAGGGGGTACCCACCCGCCTGCTGGCGCGCGCGGCTCTCACCCTGCCCAAACCTGTTGCGCAGCCCGAGAACGGTTCGCTATAGTGGTGTCTGCCGCAAGCAGTGGGGCGCGTAGCTCAATTGGCAGAGCAACTGACTCTTAATCAGTAGGTTGAAGGTTCGATTCCTTCCGCGCTCACCATTTCTATTCAGTCACTTACAAACTGCCCAATCCCTACTGCGAGACTGTTGTCAGCGCCGTTGTCAGCACCGGCGTTAGCCTGTCCGCCGATGCGGCATAACCAGCAGTTTGGCCTTCGGCTTCGGGCTGGAATCGTCCGGCTCTCCGGTCTCTTCCCGATTTGCCTCCCGCCCGAATAGCCGGTCCATCCTCTCGGCCGATTCCCGGTCGCTGCCATTGAACAAATGGCCATAGGTGTCCATGGTGAGTTTGATTGAGGAGTGCCCGAGGCGCTCGGCGATCTTCTTGGGGTGCACGCCTTCGTGAATCAGCAGACTCGCGTGGGTGTGCCGCAGGTCGTAGAAACGGATCTTGGGTAGATCGGCCTCCGCGCAAATCGACTGGAAGCGGTGCAAGGCATTTCCTGTGTCGAGCGGCGTGCCGCGCCCGGACGTGAACACGAAGCCCAGATCTTGCCAGTCCTCGCCGGCCAGGGCCTTCTGCTGCGCCTGTACGTCCTGGTGCCGCTGGAGGCCTTCCACCGCGACGGCGGGTAATTCGATGGTCCTGCGGCTTGACGCCGTCTTCGGCCCCTTCAAGAGCCAGCGCGGGCCAGCCTCGCCCTTCCGCCGCCGAGTGAACTGCAACGAGTGATTCACCGTGAGGCGCGCAGTTGCCAGCTGCAAGTCACGCCACTTCAGGCCGAGGAGTTCGCCTTTGCGCAGTCCGGTCGTGATGCCCAGCACATAGAGCGCTTCGTACCGGTCGCCCTGTACGGAGCGCAGGAACCGCTGAGCCTGCTCGGGTGTGAAGCATCGAATTGGAACAGCACCTGACTTCAGCCGGATTCTCGACTTGCGCGACCGTGCCGAAGCCGGGTTGGCCGAGATGTAGTTGTAGTCCACCGCCAATTGCAGCGCGCTGCGCAGGACCGCGTAGGCATAGCGGATGGTCCTCGACGAAAGGGGTTTTCCGGTTCGAGTGGAGGTCTTTTTCCGCAGCGTCTGCAGCAGGCGATCCACCTCCTGGACCGTCAGGCGGTTCAGCGGCAAGAGCCCGAGTACGGGCTCGATGTGCTGGGTGATGTGGTATCGGTAGTCCTCGAACGTAGACGGCTCGATCCCGTCGCCTTCCTGGCATTGCGCCAGGAACACCTTCAGGAACTCGCCAACGGTCAGCCTCCCCGCCTTGGTGTCCAACCCCCGCCGACATTCACCGACGCGGCTCATCCAGCGCTCTTCCACCTTCTCGCGCGTCGTCGCCATCACCGTCTGACGGCGCGCCCCTGCTGCCAGGTACTGGGCAGGGATTTCCATTGCCCAGTAGAGTTTCCCCTTGCGCTCGATGCGATATGACTTCAATTCGGCGTCCTCCTGTGGAGGATGCTATAGGCCGTTGTCAGCAAATAATCAGTAGGTGGCACTACGTTGCCGGCTGCCATGTGCAGCCTTCCCGGGCCTCGTTTTGCTCCATCCACTGCAGGAGTGCGCTTTCCCGAACGCGCAGCATCGTTCTACTGCGGTGATTTGTACCCCCGAAACGAACCACCGGCAGCGTGCCGTCGTTCATGAGACGGTAAGCTGTGGCCCGGCTGACGCCCAGGACCTGCATGACTTCCCTGGCACGCAGCAGCCGATCTCCGCACTCGGTTCCAGGCGCCCGCGCTGCGATCATATGTACTCCTCCTAGGGATCGGTGCGAATCACATATTCCTGGCCGGCTTTGGTTAACACCCGGATGTGGTCGATCTTCTCGGCCAATTCCAAGTCCAGAACGCTCCTGAGCATCGTGGCGAGAATGGCGTCGCGCCCTGGCGGGCCGGCGACAGGATTGGCTGGCTGCTCCATTGGAACCGGACCAGCGGGTTGCAGTGTCCCAAGCTCGGCTCGCGCCGCCGCTTGGCCTCGGTGCACGACCTTCCTGGCGATGCCCGGTTTCCGTTGTCCGCGGCGCTTGGATTTGTTTCGCTCCTCAATCGCGAGGGTCACGAATCGCTCGAAGGTGCTCTGGTTACTGGCAATCTCTAGTACGCGAGCCAACTCATGAACATCGGCCAACTCAGGGGGAATCCGTTTGCCGCACTCGATCAGCGAAAGCGTTGAGGAGTTCAGCCCTGTGGCCTGGGATACGGCCTCCAAGGTGAGGTGCAGGTACTTGCGGTAAGCACGGACCATCTTGCCGAACTTGCCCCTGCCGGGTGGGGCGAGCGGTGGGTCTTCTCCAGCTTCTGGAATCGGAGGTGGTAGGGGTGGCATGTTCATACGGCCACTTCCACGGTACACGAAAAAATTGCACAATGCAAGATGATCTGCGGTGCGCCCTACCAGGGCAGGCCAATGCATGGGCTGGGAGGTTGTCCTCGGATCTCAGGGTATTCCTGGTTTGCGGCGGTGGAGTCGTGGCCGTCGCGCCTTCAATCCCACTTCGTAGGCACGGAAGACGGCACGACCGGCGAACAATAACCTTTCTTCCTGCAACGTGCTGCCTTCACGGCCGCGCCTCATCCGCCTGCGGGGGCTGGATTCCACACAGTTGTAATGCATATATATCTATATAGAGCTGACAATTTGTCCAACGCGCCTCCAACCACGCTCGAACAGCTTCGCCAGCATCTACTGGCAACGAAGCTCAAGCTCCCAAGGCTCAACTACTTCGCCAGCCACATCCTCTCCATCCAGAGGCGCGAGAGACCGACGGCAAAATTGCCGAATGCGGCATTTGCGAATTGGAGCCAGGACAGAAAATCCGCTGATTGGCCCTGTGCGGATTTCGCCAACATCGCCACCGCCTTAGCCGACCCTGTGTACGGCCCCGTTTCGTCGCTACGGAACTTCTTCGGCGAGATGGCCGTTGTGGAACATCTTTTCGAGGGGCGAGACGTGCGTGACGAGCTCCAGGATTGTTTCGGACCTCGGTTGCCGGCCGCTCTGGTCGTCATTGCGGCCGATGCCCGCCGCATCGGAGTTCTGCGGCATCTCGGTTACCGACCCGGGCGCAACGACATTTCTGGTGATGACATCCGCTACGCCAACCGGCTCCTGGGAATCGCCAGAGAGGTTCACGGCGAGATTCTCGACGCGCTCGCCACCCATGCGATCGCCTGGCCCTGCAACCACTGCGGGAACCTCAGTCTGAACATGATCCTGGGTTTCTGCTCAAAACGGTGCGAGGCCAAGTGGAAACGCAGGCAGGCATATCTTAAGTCGCCCAGCCAAGCAGCGCGACGATCAAGTCAGCTTTGATTTGGTCTCCTGCCAGCGAACCGACAGTCTGGAGCTCCAATCCATGCCGCTTATGTTGGTTCGGTCTGAAATGGAGAGAGTGAGCTTTCCGTTGGTGAGTATTCCACCCTTCGGGCGGGGGTTTTCAAGACATCGGGGTCTGCCGACTATAGGGAAGTCTGCAATCTAACGGCGGGCGATACAGTTTCCTGATTTTGTCAACCACGTTCACTCTGAAATTAATCGAGTTAATAGAAGTCCCTCGTCACCCTCGGGGGACACCTGAAAACCGGCCAATGAGGGACACCTCAAAACCGGCCAATGGGCGTAAGGCAGGACAAGGATTGTTATACCTCGCCGGCGACCGCGCCGGCAATTTGTTCTCGCGGTTTTGACCGCTCACAGCCTA
>JACRBC010000069.1 GCA_016213245.1 Candidatus Solibacter usitatus
ACTACCTCGGGGATGTTCTGCCCGGCCTCGCTGACGTCAGTATTCAAAGGCTACCCGAACTCACTCCGGCTGCCTGGGCTGCGCGCGGCCGATAACAGTTGCCGTTTGCTCCCGTCAAGGTGGAGTTGGTCAGACGCTTACCCCCTGTTGGATGCTCCTATCCGTTTCCGTGGCCAGTAGAGTCAGCCGAATGATCGGATTCTGAGGAGAGAAGGCGGTCGTCATCAGACTCGCTCCATCTAGATCACGGCCATCGGCTTCTCTGACGATCCGTTTGACGACATCATTGATCTCCTTGAACGAAGCTTCTACTGAATCACCAAAGAACCCAGCTTCGAACCGTGGTCTCGCGAGTGAACTGATTCTGGGGTGGACGAACGCCCAAAACCACAGAGTTGGGCTTTGCGGTTTCTCGACGTCTGAAGACGCAAGGAGTCTACGAGCTTCGGGCACTACAAAGTCTTGCAGCATCGACAGGGTTTCTACCGCGCTTCCTCGGAGTGGGGTCAGGTTCATTAGATGAGGAACCAATTCAGACCACCCGAAGGTTTGACAATAAGCAAGCAAGGTGTTGATCTTGCCACTTAGCAGTACGTCGATAACGCCCTGTGGCTCCAAATCGCCGTAGTAATGGTCCAACTCGATCTCGAACGCAGCAATATCGTCGAGCACAGCATTGACAGCTTCAGTTCGGGTCGCTTGCATGATGGATCTCCCTTCGATTCTACGTCCGGCCGGGTTTCTAGTTATCGCTGGTAGCGTTTTCCGGGGCGGCTCAGGATGCCCACCTCTTCGAAGCGTGGTGGTCGCTGAAGGAGGAGCGTGCGAGTTGAGCCCGTCCGGCGGCCTCTGATCCCGCTTGCCAGCTCCCGGCTAGTCGCGCAACCGGAACCTTCGCCGCATTCCCATACCGCAGCCGAATGCGATCCCTCGTCTCGCATCCGCGTGCGTAAGGGGGACTGAATCCGGTTCCGCGTTCGGCTGCCCCCATGCCCAAGGGCAAGACCATCCCTACTTCCAAGGCTCGCCGGATGCCATTCGCGCGCGCCAAGGGCGAAGTCATCCGTGTGGTAAAGCCCAACCGCATCCGCATGCCAAAGCCCAAGGGCGTGCGCGTGCGATAGCCCGCGCCCAAGGGGGGCCGGATGCTATATCGCGTGGGGCGACACCGCAGTCCCAATCTAGAAGGAGGGGGTACACTTGAAGCCTCCTATCTCCCATACCGCCGGGGCTCTGCGGAGAGCCCGGCGGGTGTGTAGACTCAAAAGTCGATGTCAGAAGCAGTACTGGACCGCAAGCGGATGGTGTACGGGCTCGCCGGGGTCGTGGCCCTCTACCTGATCGTGGTCTTCGCCATTCCCAGGCCCTCGTCGCTGACCCCTCAAGCCTGGCAACTCACCGGCCTCTTCCTGGCCACCGTCGCCGGCTCCATCATCCAGCCCGTGCCCGCCGGCGCGCTCGTCCTCATGGCCATCACCCTGGCCCCGCTGGTGGGCGCGATGAAACTCTCGGACGCGCTCGGGGGTTACGCCGATTCCACCGTCTGGCTGGTTCAGGCTGCGTTCTTCATCTCGCGGGCGCTCATCAACACTGGCCTCGCGCGCCGCATCGCGCTCGGCTTCGTGCGCCTCTTCGGCTCCAGCACCTTGGGCGTCTGCTATGCCCTGGGGCTCTCCGACATGGTCCTGGCTAGCATCATCCCCTCCAACGCCGCCCGCTCCGGTGGGGTCATCCTGCCCGTCGCACGATCCATCTCGGAACTGTATGGATCCACCCCCGGCGCCACCTCGTCCCGCATGGGCGCCTATCTGATGGCCGCCGTCTATCAGAGCATCTGCGTCACCGCCGCCATGTTCTTCACCGGGCAGGCCAGCAATCCCCTGGCAGCCCAGATGGCCGGCAGCTTCGGCTACAAGGTCACCTGGGCCGGGTGGCTCGTGGCCGCCATCGTCCCGGGGCTCTGCTCGCTGGCGCTCGTGCCCTGGGTGGTGATGAAGATCTACCCGCCGGAAGTGAAACACACCCCCGCCGCCGCTGAGTTCGCCCGCACGGAGCTGGCCAGGATGGGGCCCATGTCGGTGAAGGAAAAGATCCTGGCGGTGGTCTTCGCCGGTGTCTGCGGCGCCTGGGTCAGCTCCAGTTGGACCGGCATCGATATCACCGTCGCCGCCCTCTGCGGCTGCATCGCGCTCCTGTTGACGGGCGTGCTGGAGTGGGACGACATCATCAGCGAAAAGGCCGCCTGGAGCATCTTCATCTGGTACGGCGGGCTGCTCCGTTTAGGCAAGGCGCTCAACGAGCATGGCGTCGCCACTGCCTTCGCCAACGGCGTCGGCGCGCGGTTCAGCGCCCTGGAATGGCTCCCGCTCCTGCTCGTGGCGCTGCTGATCTTCTACTACGCCCACTACATGTTCGCCAGCATCACCGCCCACCTGCTGGCCATGTACGCGCCGTTTCTGGCCCTGCTCGCCGCCAAGGGAGCGCCCCTCGGCGTCGTCGTCTTCGGCTTCGCCTGCTTCGCCAACCTCAGCGCCGGCTTGACCAACTACGGCACCACCCCCTCGCCCATGTTCTTCGCCCAGGGCTATGTGCCGCTCAAGGACTGGTGGCGCATCGGATTCATCGTCTCGCTGTGCCACCTGGCGGTGTGGGGAACCGTGGGCTTCACCTGGTGGAAGGTGCTGGGACTCTGGTAGTCAGAGCCCCGACCGGTAGAGCCCCGACCGGTAGAGCCCCGACCGGTAGGGAGGGGGTCAGCCATGCCAGGCGCGTCTTCAACGGTATCGAAACTAGCTCACCGCTTCCAGTTCCACCTTGCGCGCTTCCCGCTCGATCCTCATCCTGGCCTGGTGCTCCTGCCACAGCTTCGAGCACCCCGCCCAGAAGTAGCCGCACACGAAGATGGACAGGAACGGCATGGCAAAGAAGTTCATCACCTCGATGCAATAGCCGGTCATGCCGAGGAAGAAGAAGCCCATGCCGATCTCGGCGAACGGCAGCCAGCCCGACTTGCGCTTGTAGGCCACCGCCGTTTGCGTTCCGGCCGCCTTGGGCGCGTACTTCGGCGTCCGCACAAAGGCCGACTGCTTGCCCATCAGCGCCTCGATCACCGCCTTGGTGTTCGAGATGGTCAGCGCCACGCCCATCGCCAGCAGGAAGGGCAGGATGAAGATCGCCCGCTTCCAGTTGTTCGGATACAATTCGTGCTCGGCCAGCAGGTAGAACGTCACCACCGACCAGAACGAGCAGATGATCAGCGGCGCATCCACCAGCAGCATCTGTCCCCAGCCGATGTAGAAGCGCACCATCATCACCGGCAGCATCAGCGCCGAAACGATCACCATCAGCGGGTAGCTCAGGTTCGGCGTCAGGTGGAACCACGCCTCCACCTTTTCGCGCCAGCCCACATTGGACCTCATGATCGCCGGCAGCAGCTTCAGCGCCACCTGCGTCAGCCCCTTGGCCCAGCGCTGCTGCTGCACCTGGAAACCGTATGTATCGACGGGCAGCTCGGACGGGCACTCCATCCAGGGCAGGTAGATGAACTGCCAACCCTTCAACTGCGCGCGGTAGCTGAGGTCTGAGTCTTCCGTCAGCGTGTCGTGCTGCCAGCCGCCCGCCTCGTCGATCATCCGCCGCCGCAAAATCCCCGCCGTGCCGTTGAAGTTGAAGAACAGCCCTTCACCGTATCGCGCCACGTGTTCCAGCGCGAAGTGGCCGTCCAGCATCAGCGCCTGCACCTCGGTCAGCAGGTTGTGGTCGCGGTTCAGGTACGTCCAGCGGGTTTGCACCACGCCCACCTTCTCGTCCGCGAAGAAGTGAATCGTCTTTTCCAGGAAGTCGGCGGGCGGGATGAAGTCGGCGTCGAACACGGCGAACAGGTCGCCCTTGGTCAACGCCATGCCGTTCTGCAGCGCCCCCGCCTTGAACCCCGTGCGGTCCGCGCGGTGGATGTATTCGATCGGGTGGCCTTGCGCCTTCAGCCGCGCCACCAGCGCCTCGGTGTAAGGATGCGTGTCGTCGGTGGAATCGTCCAGCACCTGCACTTCCAGCAGCTCGCGCGGGTACCGCACCTTCAGCACCGCGTCCAGCAACTGGTCCACCACGTTCCGCTCGTTGAACAGCGGGAGTTGGATGGTGACGCGCGGCAACTGCTGGAAGCGCGAAGCCGGAGCCTTCGGAATGCGGCTCTTGTACTTCAGGTACCCGCGCACCACCGCGTAGCGGTGCGCCCCGTAGATGGCGAGAATGGTGAGAAGCGTGAAATAGGGAATCAGCAGCAGCCAGTCGAACCAGTCCAGTTGATGGATGCCGGCGAACGTCGTGTCGGTGAGCGCGCGCGTCCACTTGTCGACTTTCGAAGGAGCAAGCAAGAATGCGGGAAAACCAATGAAGTTCATAGGGTCGCGTCTGCTCCCGCTGATCGTTGCGGGCCTGGCGATTCAACTGAGTCTATCACTGCTGGTCCGGCAGGAGAATACTGCCGCGGCGGCGGAGAAGACCATCCTGGTGCTTCTCGTCTCTTCCATATTTTACCTGATCGCCTGCCGGGCCGTTCTCGCCAATCATTCAACGGACCGCGCCACCCTGGTGATTGCCGCGCTCTTCGCCGTTTCTTTCCGCTTGACGCTGGCGCCCGCCGAACCCTCGCTCTCCGACGACCTCTACCGCTACCGCTGGGAGGGCCGCGTCCAACTGGCCGGCGCTCTGCCCTACTCGGCGCAGCCCGACGAACCCCGCTGGCAATCCCTCCGCGACGCAACTTACCCGCGCATTTCCGGCAAAGACATCCGCTTCGGCTACGGGCCGCTCTGGGTCCTGATGGAACGCGCCGTCGCTTCCACCGGCGCGGGCATCCTCTGGTGGAAGTTCCCCGCCGCCCTCTGCGACCTGCTCTCCGTCGCCGCGCTGGCCTGGCTCCTTACCCTCCACGGTCTGCCCGCCGGGCGCATCGTGATCTACGCCTGGTGTCCACTCGTCATCGTCGAGTTCTGGCACTCCGGACACAATGACTCCGCCCTGCTGCTCTTCCTCATCCTCGCCCTCGCGTTCGCGAAAAGAGGATGGTGGGCCGCCGGCTACGCCGCCCTCACCCTGGCCGCGATGGTGAAGTTCTGGCCCGCGCTCCTGCTGCCTCTGTGGTGGAGCAGGTCGCCCAACTGGAAAAGCGCCGTGGCCGTGCCTGTGACCGCCTTCCCCTTTGCGCTGTGGGTCTGGACCCCGCTACGCGAGCGGGCCGACTTCATCACCGGCTTCCTCGGCGGCTGGCGCAACAACGACAGCCTCTTCGGACTCATCCTCTGGGCCTCGGCTGGAGATGCCCGCCGCGCCAAGTTCGTCTCCCTCGCGCTGCTCGCCATCACCAGCATTGTGCTGGCAGTCTGGCGCCGGTGGCCCCTGGAACGCGCCACGCTGGCCTTTGTCGCCTGCATGTTGCTCTTCTCTGCCAACGTCCACCCGTGGTACATCACCTGGATGCTTCCGATGGCTGCTCTCCTGCCCTCCCTGCCCGTTCTCCTGGCCGCCTGCCTGGCGCCCATCCTCTATGCCGTGCTGATCGACTACCGCACCCTCGGCGTCTGGAACGGCTCCACCCCCTGGCGCTGGTGGCTTTATCTTCCGGTTCTAGGGTGCACCTTCGGGGAACTGATCCGCCGTTTCAGACGTAGAATGATCTAAGCGCTCTGAAGGAGGAAATCCGCATGCCCATGGCCACCCACGTCCGCATTCTGGCCTGGTTCAATATTGTGCTCGGGGCGCTGGGCGTCGTGGCGGCGCTCATGACCTTGGCCGGCGCGGCCATTCTCCCGGCCATCCTCACTCAGATCGCCGAGGAGGCGGCCGCAATTCCCGTCGGCGTCATTCAGATCGTCGCCACCGTCGTCGTCACGATTATTCTGGCCATGTCGCTGCCTTGCCTCGTGCTGGGCTTCGGGCTCTACAACTTCCGCCCCTGGGGGCGCGTGCTCGGAATCGTGCTCGCCGCGGTGAACCTGCTCAACGTGCCCTTCGGCACTCTCGTCTCCCTCTACGGCTTCTGGGTGCTGCTCAAGCCCGAGACCGAGGTCCTCTTCAAGCCCGTCCAGCCGGCTTAACGTCGTCCCGCGGCCGCACATAGAAGTCCAGCAGCTCCTCGCGCCCGGCCTGGGAAGGTTCCTTCCCCGCGTCCGGATGCGTCGCGCGAAATCGCTCCAGCGCCGTCTGTTCCAGTCCGGCCACCACCTCTTCGTGCGCGCCGGCAACATTGGTGAACTCGCCCGGATCCGCCTTCAAGTCGAACAACCGCACCGTGCGCCCCGGCGTCGGCTCGTCCGTCTCGTAGCCATCCGTCCGGCGCCTGCGCCCGGAGCAGTAGATCAGCTTCCAGCGCTCGGTGCGCACGAAAACCTCTTCGTTCTCCAGGTATTCGCTCACAATGTGCGCCCGCGCCGGCGTCCCCCGCAGGCTGCGCCCGTGTTCCACCGGCAGCGGCGGCGCGTCCAGCAGCTCCGTGATGGTCGGCGCCACGTCCACGTGTTCGGTGAACCCGCGCTCCCGTCCTGCCTCGATCCGCCCCGGCAAACTCATAATCAGCGGCGCCCGCAACGCCTGGTCGTACCCGCAATGCTTCTCGAAGCGTCCGTGATGGCCCAGGTCGTACCCGTGGTCGGCCGTATAGACCACCAGCGTGTTGTCCTCCAGCCCCAGTGCGCGCAGTTTGTCCAGGACGCGCCCGAAGTTGCGATCCATGAACCGCGCCGAGGTGTAGTAGGCCGCCGTGATGCCCTGCTTCTCCTCTCTCGTCAGATCGCCGAAGATCAGCGGAATCTGCCGGCCGTCCTGCGCTCCCACAACCGGCGGCGTGAATCCCGAGGGGTCGAATGCGCCGCGGTCCTCCAGCGGGAAATCGAACGGCGAGTGCGGCTCCATCAGGCTCACCCAAAGGGCGAATTGCCGCTCGCGGTTCTCCTCCAGATAGCCCATCGCCTGCCGCGCGATGAAGGTGCCCTTCATCTCCTCGTCCCTCCGGGGATAGGGCAAAGTGCGCGCATTCAGCCACTCGCGCGCCGGTGCCTGAAACGGACGCCACGGTAATGTTTGTGTCTCGACCCCCGCTGGCGCCGCCGCCGGCCTCACCTCCCGCTGCCACGCCCGCGCCACCACGTCTTCGGTCATCGCGTGGTCGAATCCGTGCAATCCCGGCTCGCCCGGCCGGTTGAAGTGCATCTTCCCAAACACCGCCGTCTGGTACCCCGCCTGCTTCAACTGCCTGGCCAGTGTCGGCTGTGCCGTCGAGAGGGCCGTCCTCAGCACCGTGACGCCCGCCGAGTGCGGCATCTGCCCGGTCAGCAGCGACTGCCGCGCCGGCGTGCACACCGGCGAGTTGGTGTAGTGGTTCAGAAACTGCCGTCCCCGCGCGGCCAGCCGGTCCAGGTTCGGCGTCCGCGCCTGCCTGTTCCCGTCGCTCCCCATGACGTAGGCCGCATGGTCGTCGGCCATCAGGAAGAGCAGGTTCGGCCGGCGCCTCTGGCGCCCCTTCAGGCAGGCTGGCGCGGCCCCCAAAACAAACTCCCGTCGCGATGGCATCGCCGTGATTATAATCTGGTGATAGGGAACCTGTGTTGTCTCCACGCACCAGCGAGGTCCTGCGCGCCATCGTGCAGTCCTACATCGAAACCGGCGAGCCGGTGGCTTCGCGCACCATCGCGCGCCTGCGCCGCGACAACCTGAGCCCGGCCACCATCCGCAATATCATGGCCGACCTGGCCGACCTCGGCTATCTCGACCAGCCCCACACCTCGGCCGGCCGCGTCCCTACCGCCAAGGCCTTCCGCGAGTACGTCCAGTCGCTGGCCGCCAGCCGCTCGCCCGGCGCCGACCTCGATCGCTTCCGCGAGGAACTGGTCCAGCGGCCCAGCCTGGAAGAGCGCGCCGAACACACCTCGCACCTCCTCACCGAACTCACCCACAACGTCGCCATCGTCGCCGCCATCCCGCGTGAAACCCGCGCGCTGGATCAGATCGAGCTCATCCGCCTCCCCGATTCGCGCGTCCTCATGGTGGTTGTCACCCGCGACGGGCTCGTCTGCAACCGCGTCGCCAGTCTCTGCGAGCCGTTCTCGCAGGACGACCTGGTCTCCATCCGCAACTACGTCAATCACAACTTCGCCGGCTGGAGCCTGGCAGCCATCCGCACCGAACTCGGACGCCTGCTGCGCGAGGAGCGCTCCACCTACGACATTCTGATGCGCCGCCTGACCCTGCTCTACGATCAGGGCCTGCTCGATTTCGGCCTCGTCCCTCACGTCTATCTGGAAGGCGCCTCCAACCTGGTCGGGCTCGATCTGCACCTGACCAAGGAGAAACTCCGCGATCTCTTCCGCGCCCTGGAAGAGAAACAGCGTCTGATCGAACTGCTCGACCAGTTCCTCAGCGGCGGCTCCGATGAAGTCCGTGTCCACGTCGGCCTGGAGGACGCCCACCCCGCCATGCGCGAGTTCGCCCTCATCGGCCTCACCGTGGCTCTCCCTGGAGGATTGGAGACCCGCATGGCCGTCCTCGGACCTATGCGGATGAATTACCCGCGCGTCATGGCCACCGTGATTCACCTCGGCCAGGCGCTGCGCAGCTTGCCGCAATAGCCGCCCCACTTGTTACCCTGAAACTGAAGGAAATGATGGAAAACGATACCCCACAGGCCGAAGCTCCGCCCCTGCCCGGCGCCGGGCAACCCGAGCCCGACTCTGTCGAGTTGTCAGACTCCGTGCTGACCATCGAAGCCGTCGCCGCCGAGCGCGACCGCCTGCAGACCGAAAAGACCGAGCTGAGCGACCGTTTTGCCAGGCTCGCCGCCGAGTTTGACAACTTCCGCAAGCGCACCGAGCGCGAAAAGTGCGAACTGCTCGAATACGGCTCCATGGACGCCGTCAAGGCCATGCTTCCGGTCCTCGACGACCTCGAGCGCGCCTTCAAAACCGAAACCGCCGACGTCGAATACGCCCGCGGCGTCGCCCTCACCCAGCAGCGCATGGCCGACCTCCTGCTGAAGCTCGGCCTCGAACCCATCGCCGCCGAAGGCCAGCCCTTCGACCCCAACCTCCACCACGGCATCGACCGCGTGGAGAGCGAGGCCGTCGAGCACGACACCGTCGTCGCTGAATACCAGCGCGGCTACACCTTCAAGGGCCGCCTCCTGCGGCCCGCCATGGTGCGCGTCGCGGTGAAGGCATGAGGCCGGGGCGGGGACAAAACCTGTGAGCAAACGCGACTACTACCAGATCCTCGGCATCGATCGTTCCTCCGGCGAGCAGGAGCTGAAGAGCGCCTACCGCAAGCTCGCGTTGAAATACCACCCGGACCGCAATCCCAACAACCCCGACGCCGAGGAGCGCTTCAAGGAAGCCGCCGAGGCCTACACCGTCCTCAGCGACGCCGAAAAGCGCCGCGCCTACGACACCTATGGCCATCAGGGCGTCAGCGGCGCCGCATCCCAGGGCTTCAACCCCGACGCCTTCGCCGACTTCGCCGACATCTTCGGCGACTTTTTCGGCTTCGGCGATCTTTTCGGCGGCGGCGGCCGCCGGCGCTCCCGCGCGCAGCGCGGCGACGATGTCCGCTACGACCTCGAAATCAGCTTCGAGGACGCCATCCGCGGCCTCGAGGTGGAGATTCAGGTCCCACGGCTCGAAGCCTGCTCCTCCTGCCGCGGCTCGGGCGCCGAAAACGACGACGGCTGGACCTCCTGCTCGGTCTGCCGCGGCCGCGGCGTAGTCTTCTACCAGCAGGGCTTCCTCTCCATCCGCAAGCCCTGCGGCCAGTGCGGCGGCTCCGGCAAGATCCTCCGCCGCCCCTGCCGCTCCTGCAAGGGCGAGGCATACGTCCAGGTCACTCGGAAGCTGAAGGTCAAGATCCCGGCCGGCGTCGACACCGGCATGAAGATGCGCGTTGCCGGCGAGGGCCAACCCGGCGCCAACGGCGGCCCCACCGGGGACCTCTACGTCTTCCTCTCCGTCGCGCCCCACAACATATTCGAGCGCAAGGAATACGACCTCCACTGCAGCGTGCCCCTCAACATCGCCCAGGCCGCCCTGGGCGCCGAAATCCATGTCCTCACCTTTGAGGGCCTGGAGACTTTGAAAGCGCCCGAAGGCGTGCAGAGCTGCGAGACCCTGCGCCTGCGTGGCCGCGGCGTGCCCTACGTCAACGGCGGCGGCCGCGGCGACCTGGTCGTTCACATCGAGGTCCGCACCCCCCACAAGCTCACCCGCGAGCAGCGCCGCCTGCTCGAGCAGTTGCGCGCCACTCTGCCCGAAGAAAACGAGCCCGAAGAGAAGACTCTCCTCGACAAGCTCAGAGACTACCTGATGTAGGAACGGCCTCCCGGTCTGTTCCCTTCCGCGCCACCACGATCAGCGACACCGGCTTCCACGGCAGCAGCCCGTCCACGCGGCGCCACAGCCACACCGTTGCGTCGAACACCCCCAACTGAAAGCGGCTGAAGCTGCGGCGCTTCAGAATCCGGCCGTTGAAGAACCACCCCGGACGCGTCACCCGGTTGAAGCCGAACAGCGCCTCCACCTCGAATCCAGCCTCCAGCACCTTCTCCCTCAGCTCTTTCTCCGAGTACCGCCGGCAGTGTCCCAGCACGCGGTCCAGTTCTCCGTACACCGACATGCCCTCCGGCACCAGAACGATCGCCCGCCCGCCCGGCGCCAGCGCCGAATGGATGTTCCGCAGACCGGTCCGGTCGTCCTCCACGTGTTCCAGCACGTTCAGGCAGACCACCGTGTCCACCTGTCCCTGCAACTTCCGGAAATCCTCCGGCCGGCTCAGGTCGCACTGCACGGCACGGAAATTCGGGCGGTGCGACAGGCGCGACCGCAGCCGCGCCAGGTGTTCCTCGTCGATGTCGGAGGCCAGGTACAACTCCCGCCGCGGCGCCAGGCAGCGCGACAGGTTGCCGATCCCGGCGCCGATCTCCAGCACCCGCTTCCCCACAAACGGCCTCACCGTGTCCGCCATCCAGCGGTTGAACCGGCCGGCCGAGGAGAGCGTGTCCAGGATCTCCGGACCCGATTCCTTGTACACGTCCCTGACGAACGCGAACCGCAGCACCGTCAGCACCGCCAGCCAGGCGTCCGCCTTGCCGATCTTCTTGCCCTCTTCGTACGTCCGCCCGTGGTAGCTGATGGGCGTTTCATACACGCGAACCTGCCTCTGCGCCAGCTTGATGGTGATCTCCGGCTCAAAGCCGAAGCCGTCGCTGCGCAATGGGATGCTGCGCAGCAGCGAGGTGCGGAACGCCTTGTAACAGGTCCACACGTCGGTCAGGTTCAAATCGCTGGCCAGGTTCACAAACGAGGTCAGGATATGGTTGGCCAGCGAGTGCCAGAAATACAGCACCCGCCGTTCGGTCCCCACCGCGAACCGCGTGCCGTACACCGCGTCGGCTTTGCCCTCCACCATCGGCCGCAGCAGCTTCACGTATTCGCGCGGGTCGTACTCCAGATCGGCGTCCTGAATGACGGTGATCTCGCCGCGCACGTGGTCCAGCCCGGTCCGGATCGCCGCCCCTTTGCCCAGGTTCCTCCCGTGACGATAGCTCCGCACCAATGCCGGATGGCGCGCGGCGTACCGCTGCGCGATCTCCCCCGAGCCGTCGTCCGAGCCGTCGTCCACCACCACCACGTCCCGCTCGAAGCCCGGCGGCAGCGGCGCCGCCAGCACGCGCTCCAGCAATTCGCCGAGGAACTCCTCCTCGTTGTAAACCGGCACGATGATCGATAGAGTCGGCATAGTCAGCTCAGGGGCGGGCGCTTGGAGTGCCACTCGGTGGCCTGCTCGTAGGCCAGCGCGACGCGCAGCGGCAGCCCCTCCTCCCACAATCGGCCGATGAAGCTCAAGCCGGCAGGCATCCCCTTCACAAACCCGCACGGTACCACGACCTGCGGGTGGCCCGTCAGGTTGGTCGAACTCAGGTGCGCGTACGGCGGGCACACCACCACGTCCCACTCTTCGAAGAACTTCTCCATCTTCTCCATCAGCAAGGTCCGCGCCCGCTGCGCCCGGATGTACTCCACCGCCGGAATCAGCCGCGAGGTCCGGAACGAGTTGGGCCAGGCGTTGGCCGCCTGGTCGCGCAGTTGCCCCACGCGGCCGTCGCGCGTGATGTCGTCGAAAGCCGCCGCCGCTTCGGCCGACAGGATGAAGCCCAGCGTGCCGGCCGTTGCGTCCGGCATCTCCACCGGCTTCATCACCGCGCCGGCCCGCTTCAGATCCTCCAGCGCCTTGAGCTGCACCTCCTTCATCTCCCCGCTGGCCTGGTCGAACGCCTTCTGCGCCACGCCGATGCGCAACCCGGCCAGCGGCCTGGCCGGCTCCCAATTCAGCGGCGCGCCCGTGACCGTGCGATCATGCCCGTCCGGCCCGTGGATCGCGTTCAGCACCAGCGCGCAATCCTCTACTGCCCGGCACAGCGGCCCCACCTTGTCCATCGTCCAGCTCAAGCCCATCGCGCCGCTGCGCGGCACGCGGCCGTATGTCGGCCGCAGCCCCACCGTCCCGCAGCGGATCGCCGGCGAGACGATCGACCCCCGCGTCTCCGTCCCGATCGCGTATCCCACCAGCCCCGCCGAGGTCGCCGAAGCCGGCCCCGCCGACGATCCGCTGGAGGTCTGCTCCATGTTCCACGGCGTCTTGGTCATTCCGCCGAACCACATCCCGCCCATCGCCAGCGCGCCGGTGGAGAGCTTGGCCACCAGTACGCCGCCCGCTTCCCGCAGGCGCGTGTAGACCGTCGAGTCGCTGTCGATCACCTGCTCCCGGAAGGGCTCCGCCCCCCAGGTGGTCTTAATGCCCTTGGTCGCGAACAGGTCCTTCAAGCCGTACGGTATGCCGTGCAGCGGCCCCCGGCACTTCCCTGCCGCGATCTCCGCGTCGGCCGCGCGCGCCTGCTCCAGCGCGAGTTCCTCGGTCAACGTCACCACGCACAGCAGCTTCGGGCCGTACCGTTTCAACCGCTCCAGGTACATCCGGGTCAACTCCGTGGAGGTGACCAGGCGCGCCCGCACCAGCGGCGCCAGTTGGGTTACCGGCAGGAAGGCCAGCTCCTCCACCGAGGCCCAGGTCTTTTTCTTTGGCGCCCGCACCACGCTCGGCTTGAATCGCGCCGGCCCGGCGTTGGGCTGGCGCCCAGCCAGGCCGGGGTGGAAGCTGAAGGCCGGCTCGGTGTCCAGCGGGATGTCGATCCCGCGCAGCCGCTCATAGTCGTCCGCCGCCCGGTTCACGCCCGCCAGCATCATGTCCATCTGCGCGCCGCCGAACTCCAGGCCCATCAGCTTCAGCCCGGCGGCCAACTCCTCGCGCGTGAACTTCGCCGCCGCCCGGCCCCGCCGCGCGGCCGTCAGAACGGCCAGCAGTTGCACCCATTGTCTGCGATCCATATTGAGCCATGGTAACCCCCCGCCTCCCCCCTGCGCGGCTCCCCGGGTTTGGCGCCATCCTGGCCCTGAGGAACCTGAGCCGGACAACTGCGCCGCCAAGCCCGGACCAGCCGCCATTCCCGCCATCGCCAGCTACGCGAAGGGCCACGCCAACCGGCCCCATGAGGCCCTCGACGACATCCCTCCACCGCTTCTGCGACAAGCTGGCCATGCGCATGTGCGCCCACGAGGCCGCCATCGCCGTACCCGGCTTCGTCCACGTCCTCAACCACGAGCGCATCCGCCGCTTCACCGGGCGGGTCCAGGCGCCCTGGGTGCTCAAGCCCCGCGGCTTCGCCGGCGCTGGAACAGTTGGGCGGCGACCAGCCCCACTACCTCCTCGAACGCTATGTCCCCGGCGGCATCTTCCGCGTCGATTCCATCGTCTACGAGCGCCAGGTCCTGTTCGCCGCCGCCAGCGCCTACGGCCGCCCGCGTCGGCGGCGGCAAGCACGACTACACCGTCCCGCCTGCCCGCCAGGAGCGCCCCGGCGCCAGCGCCTACGACTGCCCCGAGCTCGCCTGGCGCATGGATAAGCAGCACCACGTGTGCTTCATCCTCCGCAGCGAACCGCATGCGCGCGTGCGGCAGTTGCTCGACGAGTTCACCGGCCGGGTGCAACGCGACTTCTGGGCCTTCGCGCCCCCCAAGGACAAGCCCACCGAGTAGCGCAACCGCGCCTTCGATTGCGGTATATTGCCTCCGGGGACTTTGTTGCCGGGGAGACACGTGGAGGTGCTCGTATGATGAGACTCAACCGGCGGGCGGCGCTGCTGACAATCGGCGCGGCCGCGCTGCCTGAAGCTTCTTTCGCAGCCGATCCGTGGCTGGCCAAAGAACCATCCGAGTGGTCGCCGAAGGACATCCAGAAAGTCCTTGCCGACTCGCCGTGGGCCAAGTCGGTGTCCATCTCGCTGGGCGGCGGCGACTCTCTCCCTTCCAGCGGCGGCGGCCGCCCCGGCCGCGGCCGCGGCGGCGGCGCGGGCGGCGGCATTCCTGACGCCAGCAGTTCGTCCGGCATGGGCGGCGGCGCCATGGGCGGCGGTGGCGGCGCCATGGCAGGCGGAGGCGCGGAGGGCGCCCCGGGCGGCGGCTCCATCGCGCCCACCATCACTTTCCTGGTCCGCTGGCACAGCGCGCTGCCGGTGAAGCATGCCTACATCCGCGCCCGCATGGGCGCCGAAGCGGAGACCTCGCCGCAGGCCAAGGCCTTCATCGAGAAGGAGGAGACCCACTACATCATCGTGGTGGAGAGCTCCGCGCCGATGCGGCCGCAGGCCGCGGGCGCGCCCGGCGGCGAGCCCCGCCAGCCCTCCGAGGAGATGCTGAACCGGGCGAAGGAGGCCGCGACTCTTTCCTGGAAGGGCCACGAAGGGGTCCACCCCGACGCGGTCCAGTTGCCGCAGCCGGGCCAGGCCGTCACCATTCTGCGCTTCCCGAAGACCCACCCGATCGAGCTCGAGGACAAGGAAGTGGAGTTCGCGATGAAGCGCGGCGCCATGGAGATCAAGAAGAAGTTCCGGCTGAAGGACATGGTCTACAAAGGGCAGTTGGCCCTATAACGAGGAGCGCCCCCGATTCCTGCAAGAGCCATTGTTTCCAAAGAGTTAGCGAACCTGCTGGGCGCCCTGGCCCATCCGCACCGGATTCGCATCATCGCCGAGCTGGGCAGTGGGGAGTTGGATGTCAACTCGCTGCAGCGCGCGCTGGAGACCAGCCATTCGAGCGTTTCGCAGAATCTGGCGATTCTGCGGGCGCGCCGGCTGGTGACCGAGCGGCGCGAGGGCCGGCGGGTGATCTACCGTCTGACCAACCCCGAGCTGGCCGGCTGGTTGTTGAGGGGAATCGGCTTCCTGGAAGACAACCTCGACGGAGCCGAGCGGATGCGCAGCGTGGTAGCGAGCGTGAAGGGCCTCTGGGGCAAGCCGGAAGAGCCCTCAGCCGGCTAGTCGCGCTCGAAGAGCTTATAGACGTCGCGCTTGGGCAGTCCGCGCTCGCGGGCGGCGGCCTTGATGGCCTCCATGCGGCTCATGCCGGCCTGTTCGAGCCGGGCCACCATGGTTTCGACCGATTCCTCGCTGGCCGGCCGCTGGGCCGGTTTGCCGATGAGGACGGTGATTTCGCCGCGCACGGTTTCGCGTTGCCGCAGGGCGGCGAGGATCTCGGAGGCCGAGCCGCGGAGGAACTCCTCGTGCAGCTTGGTGAGTTCGCGGGCGACGACGACGGGCGGATCGCCGAGCACTTCGGCGATGTCCCCCAGAGTTTCCTTAATCCGGTGAGGGGCCTCGTAGAAGATCAGTGTGCATTCCTCGCGGGCAAGCGCCTGGAGGAGGCGCCGGCGCTCTCCGTTCTTGCGGGGGAAGAAGCCGCAGAAGCGGAACTCGCCGGTGGGCAGGCCGGCGGCCGACAGGGCTGCCACGGCGGCCGAGACGCCGGGAACGGGGACGACGCGGATACCGCGGGAGATCAGTTCCCGGACGAGGCGGTAGCCGGGGTCGGAGATGAGGGGCGTGCCGGCGTCGGAGACCAGCGCGATATCGAGTCCGGACTCGACCCACTGGGCGACCTGTTCGGCGCGGGCGGCCTCGTTGTGCTCGTGCAGGCTGACGAGCGGGGTTGCTATCTCGAAATGATCCAGCAACTTACGAGTCTGGCGCGTATCCTCGCAGGCGATGCGGGAGACGGAGCGAAGCGTCTCGACGGCTCGAAAGGTGATGTCGCCGAGATTCCCGATGGGGGTGGCGACGATGTACAGGACGCCGGGCATGAGGGTTCCTACTGAGACTCTCTGCTCAGTATGCCTGAAGGAAAAGCGCGATGCTGCCGATTGAAGCGGAAGAGATGGATTATGCTTGACTTATCCGGGACGACGCAAGGCACAGCGAGCGTGATGGAACCGAACCAGAACAGTCCAGCGGCGAGCGGCTCCTACCTATGGGAGGCGCCGGGCAATGCGGCGTCGGTTTATCTCGACTACGACGTTGTGGACCGGCTGGGTTTCGAGATCATGCGCGGATTCGGGGCCGTCCCGCGGCGCGGCGCCGAAGTAGGCGGGCTGCTGCTTGGCTCGTGCGAGGGCGGCGACCGGCTGGTGGTGCGGATCGAGGACTACGTTCCGATCGCGTGCGAGCATCTGCGCGGACCCTCCTACATGCTTTCGGAGGCCGATCTGGCCGGGTTTGACGAAGCGCTGGAGCGCTGGGCGCCGGCGCCGGACAAGCGGATCTACGTGACCGGTTACTACCGGAGCAACACGCGCGAGGCGCTGCAACTGGTCCCGGAGGACATTGCGCTGCTGGACAGCCGGTTCCAGCAAGCGACGGCGGTGTGCCTGCTGGTGAGGCCGTTTGCGACGCGGCCGAGTGAAGCGACCTTCCTGCTGCGCAGGAACGGGTCGTTCTCCACCGACATTCAGGAAAGGGTCTTCCCCTTCCGGCGCAGGGAGCTGGGCGGGGGCAAGCCGGCGCGGCGGCCCCGCGGCATTGAGATGGACCCGGAGCTGGAGGCCGCGGCGACGGGATACGATCCTGCCGAGGAGCCGGCGGCCGTCTCCGAGCCGGCGCCGCTGGAAGCGCCGACGTTCGGGGGGCTGGCGCCGAGTCCGCAGCCGGAGGCGCCAGGCAAGGGCCGCTCGAAGTACCGGAGCGGCTGGATCTGGATCCCGCTTTCGTTCGTTTTTCTGCTGTTGGGCGTGGTGCTGGGATTCCAGATCGCTTTGAGCTACAAGAACCAGCAGCCGCCGGATTCGGCGGCGGATCCGTATTTGCTGGACTTGACGGTGGTGCAATTCGGGCCGGACCTGCACCTGAAGTGGAACGTGGAGGCGGCGGCGTTCCGCAACGCGCGGCGCGGGCTGCTCTACATCCAGGACGGGGACAACTCGAAGACGGTGGAGCTGAAGCAGGAGGACCTGAGCCGGGGCGGGGTGCTGTACCGCCACGCGACCTCCAACGTAAAGTTCCGGCTGGAGATATTCCCGCGAGAGCGAAACAGCATCGCCGAGTCGCTGGAGTTGCGGCTGCTGGAGAGCGCGAAGGCGCCGGAGAGCTCGCCGGGCGCCGGTGACGCGGCCCTGCCGAAGTCCGCGGACGAGAAGAAGAACCGGCGGCGGCGGCGCTGAGCGCCGGGGACGCGATTCGCTACAATAGCGGAAGTGCAGGACGAGAATCTGACGGCCCCGGGCGAGCCGGTCCCCGCCGAGGCGCCGGCCGTGGTGCAGGATACGCCGGCCGGCAGTTCCGACGGACCGCGCGGGGCGATTGCGGAGTGGACGATCACCATCCTGCTGCTGCTTTTCGGCACCACGACGCTGGTGCAGGCCTTTGTGATCCCCACCGGTTCGATGGAAGACAACCTGCTGATTGGGGACCACCTGCTGGTGGACAAGCTGGCGTTTGCGCCGGCGGGCGTGGTGAGCCGCCACCTGTTGCCGTACACGCCGGTGCGGCGGGGCGACATCATCGTGTTCCGGTACCCGGTGGACATCCGGCAGACTTTTGTGAAGCGGGCGATCGGCTTGCCGGGCGACCGCATCCGGCTGGCGAACAAGCAGGTTTTCCTGAACGGGACGCTGCTGGACGAGCCCTTCAAGTTCAACAAAACAAGATACATCGACAGTTACCGGGACAATTTCCCGACGGACCCGAACACGAGGGTGGACGACCGGGCGCTGGAGATGCTGGAGCAGAACGTGCGGGGCGGGGAAGTGGTGGTTCCGCCGGACTGCTACTTTGCGATGGGGGACAACCGCGATTCCTCGCTCGACTCGCGCTATTGGGGATTTGTGCCGCGCGCCAACATCATCGGCAAGCCGTTGCTGATTTACTGGTCCTACGACGCGCCGACCGAGCGGCTGGTGAGTTCGGGCATCAGCTTTGAACACCTTTTGGACCTGGCTCGTAATTTCTTTACGAAGACCCGCTGGAAGCGGACGTTCCTGCTGATCCGCGGCTACGATTTGAAGAACTGACATGAAGCCTACCGATAAGAAGACCCGTACGCAAGACCAGGGCGCGACAGCGCCGCAAGGGGCCAAGGGAAAGCCCGATATCGCCGAGCACGTGCGCTCGTTCATCGCCGAGTGGTCGGTGACGATCATCCTGCTGCTATTCGGCACGACGACGCTCCTGCAGGCGTTCGTGGTGCCGACCGGATCGATGGAAGACACGGTGCTGATCGGCGACCACATGTTCGTGGACAAGCTGGCCTATTCGCCGGCCGGCCCGGTGAGCAAGTATCTGCTGCCGTACACGCCGGTGAAGCGGGGCGACATCATCGTCTTCAAGTTTCCGGTGAATCCGCGGGAGAACTACGTGAAGCGGGTGGCCGGCATCCCGGGCGACCGGCTGAAGGTGGTGAACAAGGACCTTTACATCAACGGGCGCAAGATGGAGGAGCCCTACGTGGTGCACAAGACGGGCTACGTCGACTCCTACCGGGACAACTTCCCGTCGGAGCCGAACGCGCGGCTGCCGGAGAGCGGCTTCCGGATGCTGGCCGAGAACGTGAAGGACGGCGAGGTCGTCGTTCCGCCGAACCATTACTTCGCCATGGGCGACAACCGGGACAATTCGCTCGATTCCCGGTACTGGGGATTCGTGCCGCGAGAGAACATCGTGGGCAAGCCGGCGATCATCTTCTGGTCGTATGACGCACCGACGGAGCGGCTGGCGGATCCCAACATCATCTCGCTGGACCACGCCATGGACCTGGCGCTCAATTTCTTTTCGAAGACCCGGTGGCGGCGCACCTTCATGATCCCGCGCGGCCACCCCCTGAGCTAGATGACCGGCCGGCACAATCACGCGCTGATTCTGGCGGGCGGCCGGGGGACGCGATTCTGGCCGCGGAGCCGGAGCGCGCGCGCCAAGCAGGTGCTGGATTTTCTGGGCGAAGGCACGCTGATCCAACAGACGGTGGAGCGGCTGGCGCCGGTGGTGGCCGCGGAGAACATCTGGGTTCTGACCAACGGCCCGCTCCGGGGAGAGATCCTGCGGCAGTTGCCCGGGGTTCCGCCGAGGCAGGTACTGGCCGAGCCGGTGGGGCGCAACACGGCTCCGGCGATCGGGCTGGCGGCGCGCATTCTCGAGGACGTGGATCCCGACGCGGTGCTGGGCGTTTTCCCGGCCGACCAGTTCATCGCGCGGCCGGCAGGCTTTCGCAAGCTGGTGCGGGCGGCTTACAAGACGGCCGCGCAGGGGAGCATGGCGCTGCTCGGGATTGAGCCGCGTTGGGCGGAGACGGGATACGGGTACGTCGAATTTCCGAAGGGCGCGGTGGCGCCCGGCAGCCTGAACCCGGTCCCGGTGGTTCGTTTCCGCGAGAAGCCGGACGCGGCCACGGCCGCGCGGTTCGTGCAGTCGGGCCATTTCGCCTGGAACAGCGGGATGTTCTTCTGGCGGGCGGACGTCTTCAGCGCCGCGCTCTGGCAACACGCACCGAGGACCGCCGCGCTGCTCGACACGCTGCCCCGGTTCGGGAGCAGGAATTTCCAGAAGCGGCTGGCCGAGGTCTTCCCGCAGTGCGAGAGCATCTCGGTGGATTACGCCGTGCTGGAGAAGGCCGCGGGCGTGGTGGGCTTCGCCGCCGGGGACATCGGCTGGAACGACGTCGGGAGCTTCAACGCCGTCTACGAGTTGCTGGGCCGGGACGAGTCCGGCAACGCTTCGCGCCAGAGGCTGCTGACACTGGACGCCAGGGGCAATTTCGTCGACGCACCGGGGAAGCTGGTGGCGCTGCTCGGCGTGGAGGACCTGGTGGTGGTGGACACTCCCGACGCCCTGCTGGTCACCCGGCGGGACATGGCCCAGCGTGTGGGGGAACTGGTCAAGGCGCTGGAGGCCTGCGGGCGGGGCGACCTGCTGTAGGGCGGGATTTTCGGGTTCGGGATCGTCTGGTTCGGGATCGTCTGGTTCGGGATCGGCGGCCAGGTTCGTTTTCTGGGGGTTAAGTTCCTGATTCAACAGGCCGGTCAGGTTCGCTCCGTCATCCTCTTGTTTGGGAGTAATGTCGAGGTCGAGGTGGAGGTTGGTGGGGGCTACGGGCGGGGGGAGGAGGCGGAGCTGGCGGAGGTTGCGCAGGTTGTCGTTGATGACGCGCTGCCAGAGGGCGATGAGGCGGGCGGCGAGGGGAAGGGCGCGGGAGCGGTCGGCGAGGGTTTTGAAGGCGTTGGCGTGGTGGAGGGCCGCGGGTGCGCCGGGGACCTGGAGCTCGAACGACCGGCGGGCGCCTTCGATTTCGAGGGATTCGAGCTGGGCGGGGACGCCGGCATAGCGGGAGAGGCACCAGTAGGCGTCGGCGATATTGGCGACGATTTGGGCTTCCACGGGGGTAGCGGGCTGGAATTGCTGGATGAAGGCCTGGTGGTGGGCGAGGAAGGTGTCGCGGTCATCGTCGGTGAGGAGGATGGGAGAAGCGGCATAGAGGCCGTGCTTGAGGGCGTTCATGGAGGAGCGGGCCTTGCCGGCGGCGGAAGTGGGGCCCTTGGACTTGGCGCCGTTGATGCGGGACTGCTCGGCCTTGCTGTTGCGGATCACGTGGTGACTCCCTGGAGTGGACTTGTGGCGGGGTGAACCACCACGGGGGAGTTATGGCACGGGGTCAAGGGGGGAAACGGGGCTTGGGCTGCAAGTGGTTGAAAAGAGGGAGAAGATAATGGGGCGATCGGTGGGACACGATTCCTCCGCGTTGAGTTTCTTACAACGCACAAGGGCAACCGGTCTGCCCGGTAGTCCCGGTTCAGGCGGACGGATCGGTTCGGCTGGATTCGCCGAAGATGCAGGCGTGCCGGGCGGGTTGGACGCAGTGAGCTGGAGGAGGAGCGGCGGCCGGCAACCCGCGAGGGAGGCCGGCCGCCGGTTGTGGTACCGGTTGCGAGCCCCGAAGAAGGAGTGTCGGAAATCGCGGATCGGGGTTACTAACTTTCCCATAAGTAAGTGCTATTCCACGCCTGCCAATGCATAGCTCGTGTCGGGGTGCCGAAAGAAGTTTCTGATCTTGCCGGGCAGCCGTTGGAGCGCAAAGAGCGCGGAGACCAGCATTCGCTTGAAGTCG
>JACRBC010000071.1 GCA_016213245.1 Candidatus Solibacter usitatus
GCTCTCGCCGGCCTTCGCCGCCCGCCACGCCGGCCGCATCATCAACGTCCACCATTCGTTTCTGCCCGCCTTCAGCGGCGCCAAACCCTACCATGCCGCCTTTGAGCGCGGCGTCAAACTGATCGGCGCCACCGCTCACTATGTCACCGAGATCCTCGACGACGGCCCCATCATCGAGCAGGAGGTGATCCGCGTGTCGCATCGAGATCAGCTCGACGACCTGGTCGAAAAGGGTCGCGACGCCGAACGCCTGGTCCTCTCGCGCGCCGTCCGCTGGCACCTGCAGCACCGCATCCTGCTCTACGGCAACAAGACCGTCGTGTTCGTGTAGGAGCCACCCATGATCCTCGGTACAGGCATCGATCTCGCCGAAGTGCCCCGCATCCGCGCCGCCATCGAACGCTACGGCGAGCGCTTCATCCAGCGCATCTTCACCCCCGCCGAGATCGCCTACGTCCAGCGCAAGGCCAACAAGTACGAGCGCTACGCCGCCCGCTTCGCCGCCAAGGAGGCCGGCATGAAGGCCATCGGCACCGGTTGGCGCATGGGCGTCCGCTGGCAGGACTTCGAGGTCACCAATCTACGCTCCGGCCGCCCCACCCTCACGCTACACGGCGTGGCAAGAAAAGTGGCCGATCACTACGGCGTCACGGCCATCCATCTCTCGCTGACGCACACCGAACAGTACGGCCAGGCCTTCGTTATCCTGGAAGGCCCGGACAAACCAGCTTCCAAGTGAGGTACACCATGAACTCATCCATTGCCCGCCGCCATTTCCTCCAGCGCTCGGCCGGCTTCGCCGCCGCCCTGGCCCTGCCCGCCGGAAACTCCGCCGCCCAGCCGCGCCCGTTGCCCGAGGTCCGTGTCGGCATCATCGGCGCCGGCGCCCGCGGTCCCAGCCACGTCCGGGATCTCGTCCGCCTGCCTGGCGTGAAGCTCAAGGCCGTCTGCGACACCAACCCCAGCGCCGTGGAACGGGTCCAGAACCTGGTCGAGAAGGCCGGCCAGCCGCGGCCGGAATCCTATTCGCGCGGCGAGCAGGACTACAAGCGCCTCTGCGCGCGCCCCGACCTCGACATCGTCTACGTCGCCACCCCCTGGGAGTGGCACGCCGCCATGTGCGTCGAGGCCATGAAGAACGGCAAGCACGCCGCCGTTGAGGTGCCCGCCGTTACGACCATCGAGGAGTGCTGGCAGATCGTGGAAACGTCGGAGGCCACCGGCAAGTACTGCGTCATGCTCGAGAACTGCTGCTACGACCGCGTCGAGCTGATGACCCTGAACATGCTCCGCAAAGGCCTGCTCGGCGAGCCCGTCCACGGCGAGGGCGGCTACATCCACGACCTCCGCTCCTCCAAGTACGGCCGCGAGGCCACGGGCCGCTGGCGCCTGAACCATTCCATCCGCCGCAACGCCGACGTCTATCCCACCCACGGCCTCGGCCCCATCGCCCAATGCTTCGACATCAATCGCGGCAACCTCTTCGACCACATGGTCAGCATGGCCTCCAAGGCGTACAGCCTGCCGGACTTCGCCCGCCGCCAGTACGGTCCGGAGAGCCCCCAGGCCAAGCTCAACATCGCCATGGGCGACGTCATCACCTCCCTCATCCGCACCCGCGCCGGCCAGACCATTGCCGTCGTCCACGACACCAACACCCCGCACCCGTACAGCCGCAAGTTCCTCATCCAGGGCTCGCGCGGCATCGTCCAGAAATACCCCACTCCTCTCATCTACATCGATGGCAAGGGCAAGGCCCATGAGTGGGACGACATGCTAAAGAACTGGGCGGCCGAATGGGAACACCCGCTGTGGAAGGAGCTCGAGCAGCGGGCCAAGGGCGCCGGCCACGGCGGCATGGACTACGTCCTCAACTACCGCCTGATGCAGTGTCTCCAGAAGGGCGAGCCGCCCGACATGGACGTCTACGACGCCGCCGCGCTGTCGGCCGTGACTGAATTGAGCGAGCGCTCCATCGCTTCGCGCAGCCGTTCGGTGGATTTCCCGGACTTCACCCGCGGCAGGTGGACGACGCGCAAGCCGCTGGGGATCGTCAGCGCGTAGTGGAGCCGGCCTCCGGCCGGTCGGCCAGGTCCATCTGCTTGGTCACCGACCAGGTGTGCATCATGCGGTGAATCACCGTGATGTTGCCGATCACCGTGATCACCCACAGCACCGCCGCCATGCGGTCGAACAGCGCCCCGATGATCAGCAGCACCACCCGCTCCGGCCGCTCCAGGAAGCCCACCTTGCACTGCGGGATCACGTTTTCCGAACGCGAGCGCGTGTAGCTGATCATGATCGATACCGTCATCACCACGCCCGTCAGCACCACGTAGAAGTTGCGGTTGATGTTGGCGTAGTACACCAGCAGCCCCATCAGCAGCGCCAGGTCGGAATAGCGGTCGATCACCGAGTCGAAAAACGCCCCGAAGCGCGTCACCCGCTGCGTCTCCCGCGCCACCCGGCCGTCCACTATGTCGAACAGCCCCGCCCCGATGATCACCAGCCCCGCGTAGAAGAACTTGCCCGACGCCAGCAGCACCGCCGCGCAAATATTGATCAACAGGCCGATGAACGTCAACACGTTCGGATGAATGCGCGATAGCGACAGCCCCCGCACAATCCAGTACAGGATTTTGCCCGCCACGTCCCCGATCAGCCGTGTGTACGTCATTGCCGGCCTCTACTTCTCTGATCCTATTCGACGGCGTCGTGTATCGTCGTCAGCTTCAGGATCTCCAGCCTCTTCACCCCGCCCGGTATCGTGATGGTGACCTCGTCGCCCTCTTCCTTGCCCAGCAGGCCCTTGCCGATCGGCGAACTGGTCGAGATCAGCCCCTTCGGCGCGTCGGCCTCCTCGCTGGTCACCAGCTTGTAGGTCAATTCTGCGTCCTTGGTCTGGTCCAGCACCACCACCGTCGAACCCAGCCCCACCTTGCCGTGCGGAATCCTCGACATGTCGATCATCGAGAAGCTCATCAGGCGCATCTTCAACTGCGACAGCCGCGAATCCACGTACCGCTGCCGCTCCTTGGCCGCGTGAAACTCAGCGTTTTCTTTCAGATCCCCGTGCGCCCGGGCCTTCAGGATCTCCTTCGGAAGCTCGTT
This sequence comes from Candidatus Solibacter usitatus, assembly GCA_016213245.1. Taxonomy (GTDB): domain Bacteria; phylum Acidobacteriota; class Terriglobia; order Bryobacterales; family Bryobacteraceae; genus Paludibaculum; species Paludibaculum usitatum_A. The sequence goes on from JACRBC010000071.1 coordinate 3,112, forward strand.
CCGCAGCTCGTACTCCAGCGCCGTGATCTCCTCTTGGAGCTTCTTCTTCAGATCCTCCATGGGTCCTTTCCGTATCTCCCAGATTCCGATTATAGTCCACCACCCGCGCGCACCCCGGAGGAATTCCAGCCGCGGAACCGCCGCCTCGATTGCGCCTCAGTTTTCCGTAATGAGCGTGTACGTCAACTGCGCCGAGCCCGCTTCCACCCGGAACACGTTCGCCCCGGCTCGCGAGCCCATCTGCAAACGCAGGAGATAGCTGTTTGGATAGTCCCGGAACGCAGACCGCACCGACACCACCGCGCCGCCTCCGGAAACTGGCGTCACCGTCGGTTGCGGTTCGGCCAGCGCCAGTCCCGCCTTGTCGTGGATGCGGACGTACACGTTGTATGAAAAACCCGCCCGCGGCTTATCCGGCTCCTCAATCACCACGATGCTCGACGGTTCCGTGCTCCCGACTCCGTACCAATAGGGAATCCGCGACTCGATCCCCGCGGAGTCGTCCTTCACAATCACAAACCCTTCATATTCACCGGCTTCCAGGCCGCCAGAGGCCAGGCTCAACCTCACGGCCGCCTCCGCGCCCGGCTCCACCGCGACGCTCTCCGCTGAAAGCGCGGGCCTGGCCGCGCTAGTGCTGGAAATCGAAAGCGCCCAGGTGGCGGCCTCCCTGCCCAGGTTCTTGAGCTTGATCTCGCGTGTCAAGTCCACCGTGCCGCCACCCGCGCCGAACGACACCGAAACCGGCGCCGCCGCCACGGTCGACTTCAGGGCGGCGTTCACGTTCAGAATCCCCGCTCCAGCCCACTGCACCGGCGAAACCCCGCCGTCGGGGAAGATCAGCGGCATGGCGCTGTTGATCAGCAGCGACCGGTACTCGCCCTGAGTCAGCCCGGGGCGGGCGGCCCTCAGTAGCGCCGCGGCGCCCGCTACCACCGGCGACGAGAAACTCGTTCCCTGTGTGGTCGAATAGCCGGACGCGTCGCAGACGATGCAGATGGTGGAAGACGTGTTGCGCAGCGCCGCCGTGTAGAACGACATCCCCGTGGCCACCAGGTCCGGCTTGATCGCCAGTTCCACCGAAGGCCCTTCGCTCGAAAACCACGCCAGTTGCGTCGGCTTGCCGCCACCCATGGGGAATCGGAGTTGGACCTGGAAGTCCTCCACCGTCGCGATCAGATCCTTGAGCTTCGTGCCGTTGGTGTAGCCCACAAACAGGCCTGGGATGCTCGGGTCCTCGTCCACGAGCATGGTGACCAGGTCTTCCGGCCCGCCTTTGAAGGGCGCAGCCTCGTTGTACACCACCGCCGCCGCCGCGCCTCCAATCGAAGCGTTTGCCAGTTTCACAGAGAAGTTACACGTCCCCCGCTGGATCAAGGGGATCCTGCCCCGCAGGCTCTCGGGTGGGAAAGGACTACAGCCCAAGGGATTGCCCATCGCCGCGGCATCCACCATGGGGCCACTCACAGGCTCGAGCGTCACCACGTTGCTCGATGCGGCGGCGGCCATGCTGGGACCCACCGAAGGCACCACGGCCACGGTGGTTTGTGCCTGCGCGTTGGCGCCGACCGCGATCACCTGCTCCGCCGAGGCCGTGTCGTCCACCGTCATCGCCCCGGGCGTGTTGCCCGCCGCGTTCACAACGATGACCCCGCTGTCCACCAGCCTCTTGACGCCGTCCTGAAAAATGGAGTCGTTCGACGCGCCGAATGCGCCCACCGACCCAAAGCTGAAGTTCAATACATCCATCCCATCCTTGGCGGCCCAATCCAGGGCCGAAAGGACCGTGCTGCTGTAGAACTTGCCCAGCAAGTCCGCCACCCTGTACACGCCCAGCCATGCCGCCGGCGCCACCCCCGAAAGCGTGCCCCTCGGGCTGGTGTGCACCACCCCCGCCGCGGCCATCGCCACTCCTGTCCCGTGGCCCATCATGTCCTGAATGGTCCCGCCGTCAAAGCTCCGGGCGACAATCACTTTGCCCGACGTCAGCGCGCGGTTCTCCTCGCTGCTGGCCAGCGGGTACCCCTCGGGCGCCTTCATGCCAGGGGCATTGAACGCCGGGTGACCGACGTCGAGCCCCGTGTCCAGGATGCCGATCTTGATCCCCGCGCCGGCGTTGGCCGAGCCGCCGATCATCTCCCACGCCTTGTCCACCTGGTGCGACGGCAGCGCCCGGTACAAGAACGGCCTGAACATCCGCACCGGCTCGACGCGGCGCACGCCGGCGAGGCCGGCCAGCGCCGAGGCGTCAGCGGCTTCTACCACCACCGCGTTCACCACCGTGTCCATCCGCGCCAAAACACTGGCCCGGCGGCCTCGCAACTGCCGCTCCAGCGCCTGGTGCTGGTCCTGGATCTCCACCCTTCGTCTGCCCGGCTCGCGGTGCCGGATGGCCGGATCGCCCGTCAACTCAACGATATACTGACCCGGAACGATTTCCTGGCCGAACGCCGCGGCGGCGAGCAACGCGACAAGCAGTAAACGCATCGTTAATCCTGAGTCCTGAGTCCTGTTCTACCAGATACTTGTCCAACACGCACGGTCGCATCCAAGTTGCGCCCCGACAACAAACGGCCCGGAGGGCTGGCGGCCCCCCCTGGGCTCTCATCGACAGTTCCCGGCACTTATTGCAGGGGAGTATGCCGGAACTGCACTGTGTCCGTCCATCCGTCCTGCCCCACCGTCAAGAGGTAGCTCTTCATCAACGTCACGTCGAGGTTCGGTACCTGGCTCAGGTTCACTTGGATGGTGTCCTGATCCACCACCGTGATGGCGGTCTGCGGCGCGACGATATCCTCAAACACCACGTAGGTCTTCTTTCCGGCCAGGAAGCGGCCCTTCAGCTCCACTATCGTCGAGCCGTCACCGGCGATGAACTCCCGCGTCGAGTTGATGCCCGGAACGAAGAAGGCCGTGTCGGCGAAATTGCGGAAGTAGCCCTTCGTCGCGAAATCCGTCGCCGACATGGTCACCCTCCCATCCGGCAGCTTCACATCCACCTCGTAAGTGGTGCGCCCTCTCTTCCAGAAGTCGCCCAAGGTCTTGATGCCCGTCAGGTAGAGGGTGAAGCCGGGAGGCAGGTCCTCGTCGACGCTCCTGGATTCCAGCGCCAGCTCCGTCTTGTCGGCCAGGATGATGAACGCCTGGATCCAGCTACCCTTCGGCAGCGTCTCGGTCACCACGAAGTACGCCTCGCGGCCCGTGTCGAACAGGTTCACCTGCGTCACCCCGGGCGCCATGGCTGGGTTGGCCGCGTCCGCCTCCACCGACCGGCCTGGCACGATCTTGCTCCGCGCCCCTCTCACCGCCATCGCCGAACGAGGCGGACCGCTCTCCTCGCCCCGGCTCAGGTACTTGTCCGTGTCCCACTTCACCCGCTCCGCACGATCCCCCGCCAGCGCCGGCACGGCCAGTGCCGCCGCCATGAACAATACTGAATACTGCCTATTCACTGCCGCCTCCCTCTCTCAGAATCTTTCACACCCTCTCAGACGACACCTGTTTCGAACAGGTTGCATCCATTCTCCCTTATGCGGGGATCTCGATCGTCGTCCGCGTCCCTTCGCCTTTTTGCGAAGTCACGCTTAATCTGTAGTTTGCGCCGAAAAGGACCTGTAGCCTCTCGTTCACGTTGGAAACGCCGATGCCCGGTTGCGCCAGGATCGACTCCAATCTCTCGTCCTCGATCCCCACTCCATCGTCGGCCACCGCCAGCACCAGCCGGCTTCCGTCCGGCCCACGCTCCAGCCTGCCCTCCAGCCGCACCGTCCCGCCTTCCACCTTGTGCGCCAGCCCGTGCTTGATGCTGTTTTCGATCAGCGGCTGCAGCAGCATGGCCGGCACCTGGCAATCCAGCGTCGCCTCCTCCACCTCCTTCACGAACCGCAGCTTGGGGCCAAACCGCGCCATCTCGATGGAAAGGTAGTCGTCAATGAATGCCAGCTCTTCACGCAAGGGCGCGAAGTTGTCGGTCTTCTTGAGCAGCCGCCGCAGGATGCTGGACAGGCGGTAGACTACCTGCCTGGCCCCGTCCGGGTTGGTGCGGATCAGCGAGCCCACGGTGTTCAGCGTGTTGAAGAGGAAGTGGGGGTTGATCTGCGCGCTCAGCGCGCTGAGCCGCGCCTGCACCAGCAGCCGCTCCTTGGCTTCCAGCAGCCGCTCATTGCGCGCGCTGCCCCAGATCCGGATCGGAATCGAGACGGTGAATACGGTCGCCATGGCGACCGCCGCGTTCGCCCATACCCCATTGGGCTCGTACAGCGTGAAGATCAGCCGCTCGTTGAACAGCCGCAGCACCGTGAAGCGCATCAGTTCCGCCAGCAGGATGGTCAGCAGCCCGATGATCTGGTAGGCGTTCCGCCGCCGCTCGGCCGGGTAGCGAACCAGCCGGTAGAGACTCAGATCGAAGAACGGCGAGAATCGCCACACCTCTTCCTGGTCCGCCGCCAGGTCCCTGAGCAGTCCTCCCAGCACGCCTACCGCCGCGTACAGAGGCATCGCCAGGTATTCGCCCTGGAGCATCGCCGGGATGGAGCACAGCACACCCGTCAACAGCCCGGAGATGTAGCCGCCGATGATGCCCGCCAGCAGGCTCCCCTCCAGGCACATGTCCGCGGCCGCGTAGGTCTGCGTGAAGATCCTGACAATCGACCCCGCGCCGCAAAACGCCGAGATGCCGAAACTCAGTTGCAGCCGCTCCAGCAGCGTGCGCTCTTCCCGGAGCAGCAGGTTCAGGAAGCGCGACGAGCGGGAGAGGATGCTGGCGATCGACGCTGCCGCCGTCAGCTTGATCATCAGGATGATGAACTGTTTCTCCATGCGCGCCCGGAACCTGCCGGAACCCCATTATCCCCTCACCGGGTAGAGCCGCGCGCGTTCCCATCAGAGCCGCGCGCGTCAGCAAGCGGCTCCGCGCCTTACAATGGAATGTAGCCCCACGCCGGCCCGCTTGCAGACGCGCGCGGCTCTACTCTCATGTCAACCTCCAGCCAGTTGCAGGTCCGCAAGGTGGCCGAAGCCGACTTCCCCACCGAATACGGCCACTTCCGCATCCACGGCTTCGAAGGCCGCCGCGGCGCCCACCGCGAAGAGGCCGTCGTGCTCGCCATGGGGGACCTCTCCTCCCCCGTGCTGGTCCGCATTCACTCGCAGTGCCTCACCGGCGACGTCTTCCACTCCCTGCGCTGCGATTGCCGCGCTCAGCTCGAACTCGCGCTGGAGACCATCGCCGCCGAGGGACGCGGCATGGTGATCTACGAAGAGAAGGAAGGGCGCGGCATCGGCCTGCTCAACAAGCTCCGCGCCTACCAGCTCCAGGACGCCGGCGCCGACACCGTCGATGCCAACGAGCAGCTCGGCTTCGGGGCCGACCTCCGCGAATACGAGCTCCCCGGCGCCATCCTGCACCACTTCTCCATCTCCTCTGTCCGCCTCATGACCAACAACCCGGAGAAGATCTCCGCGCTGGAAACCGTCGGCGTCCAGGTGGCCGAGCGCGTCCCCTGCCAGCCCCCGGCGCGCGCCCACCACTCCAACCGCTACCTCAAGACCAAGAAGAAGCGGATGGGCCACCTGCTCGAACTCTGACCCTCCGTGGCCCCGGTAGCGATAGAATGCCCGCATGAATCGCCGTCTGTTCCTCTCCGCCGGCGCCGCCCTGCCGCTCTCCGCCCAGGCGCCCCCGGCCCGCATCGCCGTCATCGGCACGGGTAATCGCGGCCGCAGCCTGCTCACCACACTGGCCCGCATGCCCGGCGTCGACATCCGCGCCCTCTGCGACACCGACGCCTCCGCCCTGGACCGCGCCGCCACCGTGGCCGCCAATCACAAGCCGGAGCTCTATTCCAAAGGCGAGAACGACTACCAGCGCCTGCTCTCCCGCGACGACCTCGACGCTGTTGTCATCGCTTCACCCTGGAAGTGGCACGCCACCATGGCCATCGACGCCATGAAGGCCGGCAAGATCGCCGCCTCCGAAGTCCCCATCGCCCAGACCCTGGAGGAGTGCTGGCAGCTCATCGACACCCACGAGCGCACCCGCGTCCCCTCAATGATGCTCGAAAACTGGAGCTTCCGCCGCGACAACCTCGCCGTCCTCAACATGATCCGCACGGGCCTGCTCGGCGACATGGTCCACTGCCATTGCGCCCACTCCCACGACTGCATCGATCACTGGTTCTTCGATCCCAAGGGCAACGACCGCTGGCCCGCCGAGTTCCTCGTCAAGCGCAATTGCGACCAGTACCCCACCCACGCCCTCGGCCCCGTGCTGAGCTGGATGGATATCAACCGCGGCGACTCCTTCGCCACCATCACCTCCAACGCCACTTCGCAGCGCGGCATCAACGCCTACTTCGCCCGCAGGTTCGGCCCCGATCATCCCAACGCCAAACGCGCCTTCGCCCAGGGCGACATCGTCACCAGCCTGATTAGGACCCAGCAGGGCCGCACCGTCGTCGTCAACTACGACATGCAGCTTCCCCGGCCCTACGACAACCGCTGGATGGCTCAAGGCACCCTCGGCCTGTATGACGAGGACAAGAGCTCCGTCTACCTCACCGGCAAGAGCCCCAAGTACCACGAGTGGGAGCCCTTCGCCCCCTACCAGACCGCCCACGATCACAAGTGGTGGACCACCATGACGGCCGACCCCAACGCCGGCCACGGCGGCACCGACCTGCTCGAACTGTCGAAGTTCATCGAAGCCGTCCGCCTGAAGGCGCCCCTGCCGCTCGACCTCTACGACGGCGTCACCATGAGCAGCGTCATCGCCCTCTCCGGCCAGTCCATCTCGATGGGCGGCGTCCCCGTCCCGTTCCCGGACTTCACCCGCGGCCAGTGGAAGAGCCGCAAGCCGTACTTCGCGCTCTGAACCGCGCGGGACGCCGCACTCCTTGGTCTCGAGTATTCTAAGGTCATGGAACTCATCTTCGAAGTTCGCGACGCAGAGGAGGGTGGCTATGTCGCGCGCGCTCCGGGTCACGCCATCTTCACCGAAGCAGAGACGTGGGACGAACTCCGCGCCAATGTCCTCGAAGCGATGTCGCTTCACTTCGAAGACGGCCCGGTGCATCCCCGCCTGGTCCAGTTGCACTACGTCAAGGACGAACTCATTCCGGTCGAAGCCGCATGAAACTGCCCCGCGGCGTTCCCAATTGAAGGCCGGCACGTCGCATTTAATCCTCTCAGAAGCTGCCCGGATGAGTTCGCCTTCGCCAGAGTTCGTCGTCAACTTGTCAAGATCTCGGCGTGACTGCGGGTCGGCCATTTCTGCTCCCCCTGCGCTGCGCTCCAGTGGATCCTCACGGACGGAGCTGCGGGAACATTGGCGCGGCTGCGCCATCTCAATCTTGTCCTTTCCTCCTCGCCCGGCCATTCGCTGGCTCTGTCGGCTATACGGCGATTCCCTGGATGAGTATAATCAGGCCGTGGTGTCTGAGTTGTCGCTTGTAACTAAGCCTCGACGTCCAACAACTTGATGTAAGGAGAACTTATGAGTGTGTGGGGTAAGGTTCTTATCGTGGCCCTGATTGCGGCTGTTCCAGCCCTTTGCCAATTCACCCTCAAGAAGGGGTCCAAGATCTTCATCGAGAAGATGCAGGAAGATCTTGACGGATACATCACTGCAGAGATTGTACAGAAGAAAATCCAACTCGAGATTGTCAATGAGGCAGAACTTGCTGACTATGTGATGATTGGGAACGGCACGCCGGAACAGGCCCGTAAATGGCATCAGGGGTGGCTGACGGCCGAGCAGGACCGCACCTCCGGCAACGTCCGGATCTATGAGAGGGTCACGAAAAAACTAGTATTCGCGGCAGAGGCTGGGGACCGAAGTCTGATGTGGGGCGCCATGGCGCGCGGTGGGCAGAGGAAGGTCGCGTCAAGGCTTGTGGACAAGCTTAAGAATCATGTGAAGTGAGGTCAACAGCCCGCTCTGGTCGAGGCCCCTCTCCTGCCGACCAAGTAGATCTGTCTCCCAACTAGTGCGCGCACGCGTCACTTGAGTTGGCATTCAGAACTGGCATCCTCAACGTGAGTAGAACCTTGCCCAGAGGAAAGGAATCAGAAACCAACTGTACGCCATCAGCATAGTCCCGGTCTTCAAGTAGAAAAGAATCCAGGTGGGCCACGTTAGAGCCTCGGTCATCGTGAACTCGTCGTCGCGCTTTGTCCCCGCCTTCTCTTTGTGTCTGAAGTACAGGAACAAGATGATTGTTCCCAGAAGGTAGTGGATCAGGTCTATGGTCAATGTCACGGCCATTAACAGTGCCGCAACTATGAGCCGACTATCCAAGTGAGGCGCCTCCTGCCCTGCCCCGTCGCGAAACACCCAAACCAGCCCAATCCCGGCGAAGCTCAACTGCCGTACATAGTCACTCACCTTGCTGGATCGCAGTTCGTAAGCGGACTTCAACTCATCGAGCTTCATGGCGGAGTCAATTCCTCAATTGAGCGCGGCGCTACGTCCTCTTCTTGAGCGGACCGGTACCCGACGTTCCACGTATCGGCAGCGCTTTCTTCGAAACCGCCTTCTTGGCGGCTTTCTTGGCGGCTTTCTTGGTCGCTTGCTTCATCGCATAATCTCCTAATGTTGTCGAGGCTAGGTCTTCGACCGCCTGAATAAGTTCTAGAAAACAATTGCATCGGAGATTGTTTTGGCCCATCATGGGGTATGGCCCGACGCCCCATGTCCGTCAAAATCAAGCCCAAGGACCGGGCTCGTCTCGACAAGTTCCTGCAC
>JACRBC010000072.1 GCA_016213245.1 Candidatus Solibacter usitatus
CTCGACATCCGCGCCAACTCCGCCGATCCCAACCGCCACCCCAACTCCGGCGTCTTCTTCCGCGGCGACGCAGGCTTCTTCTGGTCGGGTTACGAATCCCAGATCCGCAATCAGTTCGAGCAGGACGACCCCGCCAAACCCGTCGACTTCGGCACCGGCGGCATCTACCGCAACCAGCCCGCCCGCCGCATCGTGGCCCAGGACAACCAGTGGTTCACAATGACCATCGCCGCCTCCGGCCGCGCCATCTCTGTTTGGGTCGACGGCTATCCGGTCACAAGCTGGACCGATTCCAACCCCGAAGGGCGCGACGTGCGCGCCAAACACGCCCGCCTCCTCCGCGGCGTCATCTCACTCCAGGCTCACGACCCCACCACCAATCTCGATTTCCGCTCCATTCTCATCGCAGCGCTTCCGCGCTGACGTCCAGGCGCATCTCCTTCAGCCTGCGGCCGTGCATCTCGCCCAGCCACGCGTCGGCATAGCGGCGGTTCAGGTCGATGGTGGCGATCGCCGCCGAGCCCCGGTCCTTGGCCACCGCAATCCGCCGCCCGTCCGGGTCCATCACGTAGGTCGGATGGTCGTAGCCCGACGCTACCAGGAACACGCCGCCTTCGATGGCGCGCGCCTTGGCCAGCGTCTCGTCTCCGCCCCAGATCGGCAGCGCGATGATCTCCGCGCCGCCCAGCACCAGCGCCCGCGCCGGATCGGCGAAGAAGACGTCGTAGCAGATCATCATTCCCAACACGCCGAAGTCGGTGCGGAACACCGGATACTCCGCTCCGGGGGTGATGCCCGCCTCCACTTCCTCCCGCGGCAGGTACACCTTGCGATACTTCCCCGCCAGCCGGCCCTGCCGGTCCAGCAGCACCGCCGTGTTGTAAACCACGGCTCCTTCGCGCTCATAGACGCCGGCCACGATGTAGGCCCCGCGCGCCTTCGCCAGCACGCCCAGCCGCTCCGTGGTGGGACCAGGCAACGCTTCGGCCACCTCCGCGTACGTCTTGCCCGTGCCCACCACCGTGATGCCCTCCGGCAGCACGATGAGGTCGGCCTTCACCTTCACGAGCTGGTCCACCGCTTCCATGAACTTCGACACGCTCTCTGCCGCTGAACTCGTCCTGGACGGCTTCAGGTTGATGCTGGCGATGGTCACGTTCCTCGGCCCTGGGTCGGGAATCTCTTCAAACGTGATGTCGTCCCACCACACCGTGCCCTGCGGCGCGTTGGAGAGAAACAGTTGGATCAGCACCGAGGTGGCCCCCGCCGGCGCCGGCGCCTCCACCCAGTTCTCCTTCCACTCGCCCGCGCCTCTCTGCCGCCACACGTATTCCGGTTGTCCGGCCCGCTTGCCTTGTGCGTTCCGCCAGTCGAGCCGCGCCACCACCTGCCAGTTCTCGGCCGCCACCCCGGAGGCGCGCCAGAAGGCCCGCAGGCGGTACCACTTCCCCGCCCCGACTCCGTCCACCTTCTTCTGCCAGCCGCCGTGCGCCGCCGGATTACTGTTGCCCGATATGGCCAGCGACCCTCCAGAGCCGCGGTCCACCACCTGATCGATAAAAACGCGCGGCGCCGTCTCCGGACGCGCACTCCAGGCGCTCCATCCCTCCGGGGCCTGTTGTCCCCACGACATCGCGCACGTGAATACGGCCGCCAGCAACCGGCATCTCATCGGCATCGCCTCCTCGTCTGTCGCCCCCTCATCCACCACAGTCTACCGGACCCGGATACAATTAGCGCCGTGGACCGCCGCGCATTCCTCTCCGCCGCACTCGCCGCCCGGCAAGCCGCCGTTCCGTCCTCCATCGTCGATTCGCACATCCATCTCTACGACCCAACGCGCCCGAAGGGCGTCCCCTGGCCCGAGAAGGACTCCTCCATCTATCGCCGCATACTGCCCGCGGACTTCCGCCGTACCGCCGCGCCCTTCGGCGTCGCCGCTGCCGTCGCCGTGGAGTGCAGTCCCTGGGTGGAGGACAACCAGTGGGTGCTCGACCTCATCTCCACCGAACCGGCCATCCTGGGCCTGGTCGGCAACATCGAGCCAGGTACGGCCGAGTTCCCGCGGCTCCTCAGCCGCTTCCGGCGCAATCCGCTCTTTCTCGGCATCCGCTTCGGTTATCTCTGGGGACGCGATCTCTCCGAGGCTCTGCAGAAACCAGCCACGCTCGACCACCTGCGCCTGCTGGCGCGTGCCGGGCTGACGCTCGATACCGCCGGCCCTCCCAAGCTCGCCCGCGACTTGCTCATCATCGCCGATCAGGCGCCCGGCCTGCGCATCGTCATCGATCATCTGCCTGGCGTCGAACCGCCACGCCAGCCCGCCGCGCTGGCCGCCTGGCACACCCGGCTGCGCGAACTCGCCGATCGCCCCGGCATCTTCGTCAAGCTCTCCGCGGTCTTGCGGCGCGCTGGCGACCGGGTCCCCCTCGACGCCGCCTTCTACCGCGACCGCCTCGATTTCATCTGCGACACCTTCGGCCCGGACCGCCTCCTGTTCGGCAGCGACTGGCCCAACAGCGAGCCCCTGGGCTCCTACCAGCAGGTCCTGGGGGTCGTCCAGAGCTATTTCACCGCCCGCGGACAGGCCCCTTTGGAGGGGTTCTTCTGGAGGAACTCGCAGTCCGCCTACCGGTGGAAGCCGCGTGCCGCCGGCCAGCCCCGATGAGCGCTCCATCTCATTGAAACTAAAGGCTAATTGGACCATTAGCGCTCCCGCGGACGACAATACACTCATAAGCATTTTTTATGAGGAACTCATCTTGCATTTTCTGGATTGTGGCTTTACCCTAGAGGAGATGGTCGTCGCGGCACAATCCGGCTCGCATTCCGAACGGTCGTCCCGCGCCGTCAGCATTCTTGTAGTAGGCATTATTCGGATTGGGATCGTACCCGACCCCGCCTGAGTGAGCCTGCACATTCGTGAAAAAAAGGCCACCAGGCGGAAACCCCGCCGGTGGCCTTTTTCTTTCACAGCCGGATTCTGAACTGGGCGGCAGTTTCGCCCCGACAAGCGAGAGGAAGACTTGACCGAAATGTCCAACCTGATGAGCGGTGCCCGCATCCTTCTGGAATGCCTGACGCGGGAAGGCGTCGATGTCATCTTCGGCTATCCGGGCGGGGTGACGCTGCCACTGTACGACGCCATCTACGACAACCCCATCCGCCACGTCCTGGTGCGGCATGAAGAGAACGCGGCGTTTGCCGCCGCCGGCTACGCCCGCGCCACGGGCAAGGTGGGCGTCTGCTGCGCCACCTCCGGCCCGGGAGCCACCAACCTGACCACTGGCCTGGTGGACGCCATGCTGGACTCCATCCCCATCGTGGCCCTCACCGGCCAGGTCAGCAGCAAACTGATCGGCACCGACGCCTTCCAGGAAGCCGACACCTTCGGCATCACCCGGCCCTGCACCAAGCACAACTTCCTGGTTAAGGACATCAAGGACCTGGCCCTCATCGTCCACGAGGCCTTTCACATCGCCTCCACCGGCCGGCCCGGCCCGGTGCTGGTGGACATCACCAAGGACGTGCTGATGGGCATGGCCCACTATGCGCCCGTCAACGAAATCCATCTGCCCGGCTACAAGGTGGTCACCGAGGGCCACGCCGGCCAGATCCGCCGTGCGGCGCAGATGATGTGGGAGGCCGAGCGGCCGTACGTCTATGCCGGTGGCGGCATCCTGGCCGCATCCGCCTCGCCCGAACTGCAGGATCTGGTCGAGACGCTGGACTGCCCGGCGGTCTGCACGCTGATGGGCCTCGGCGGCCTGCCGGGGTCGCACCCGAACTTCATCTCGATGCCCGGCATGCACGGCTCCTACGCCGCCAACATGGGCATGTACGAGTGCGACCTGCTGATCGCCCTCGGCGTCCGCTTCGACGACCGCGTCACCGGCCGGCTGGCCTCTTTCGCGCCGCACGCCCGCGTGATCCATGTCGACATCGACCCGGCCGAGATTGGCAAGAACCGCGTGCCGGATCTGCCCATCGTGGGCGACGCCAAGCGCGTTCTATCCAAGCTGAACCGCGTGCTGAAGGAGCTGGAGCCGGAGATGGCCGGAAAGAACTCGGCCGGCCGCAAGGCGTGGTGGGGCCAGATGCGCGCCTGGCAGGCCGAGCACCCGCTGGAGCCGGTCTTCGCCGCCGACGAGATCAAGCCGCAGCACCTGATGTACGAGATCAACAAGCTCTCCGGCGGAAAGGCGATTGTCAGCGTCGACGTCGGCCAGCACCAGATGTGGGCGGCGCAGTTCATCCGCTTCGACGAGCCGCGCACATGGATCTGCTCCGGAGGCCTGGGGTCGATGGGCTTCGGGCTGCCGGGCGCCATCGGCGCGCAGATGGCGCACCCCGATAAGACCGTCTTCTGCATCTGCGGCGACGGCGGCTTCCAGATGGCGCTGCCCGAGCTGGCCACCCTCGCCAACCAGGGCCTGCCCGTGAAAGTCGTCATCATGAACAACGGCTATCTCGGCATGGTGCGGCAGTGGCAGGACCTGTTCTACAACAACCGCCTGAGCGCCGTGCAGATCGAGTGCTTCCCGAACATCGAACTGCTGGCGGCGGCCTACGGCATCAAGGGCCGCATCGTGCAGTCGCCCGCCGAGTTGGTACCGGCGCTCCGGGCGGCGCTCGACGAGCCCGGCCCCTACCTGCTCGACGTGCGCGTCACCCAGTTTGAGAACGTCTATCCCATGGTCCCGGCCGGCGGCGCCATCAACGAGATGGTGCTCGCCCCGCCGCAGCCTGTGGCCGTCCCGAAGTAAGGAACCATCTCCATGCTCATGACCATCTCACTCCTGATGGAGAACAAGCCCGGGGCGCTGATGCGCGTCACCGGCCTGCTCAGCTCCCGCGGCTACAACATCGAGTCGCTCACCGTCGCCCGGACGCTCGACCCTTCGCTGTCGCGCATGACCATCACGGTCGACGTCGATTCCCGCCTGCGCGCCCTGGTCATCAAGCAGATGAACCGGCTGGTGAACGTATTGCAGGCCGCCGACCTCAGCGACTCACCGGCCGTGATGCGCGAAATGGTGCTGCTGCGCATCCGTGTCACCATGGAGAACCGTACGGCTATCCTGAAGGAAGCCGAGATCTTCGGCGGCCGAGTCGTCGACTCCTCCGTCGAAGGCTTCGCTCTGGAGGCGACCGGAGATCCGGAGAAACTGGAAGAGTTCATCGCCGTCATGGAATCGTACGGCGAAATCGAGGTGACGCGCTCCGGCATGGTGGCCGTCAGTCTCGAAGCAAAGCGGCTGCGCCTGGCGCCGCCCATCCCGAAGTCCCACGGCGAGACCGTGGAAGCCAGTTAGAGCCGCGAGCGTGAGCAGTCAGAGCCGCGAGCGGTAGCGAGCGGGTTCAGCAATCAGAGCCGCGGGTTCAGCAATCAGAGCCGCGGGTTCAGCAGTCAGAGCCGCGAGCGTCAGCGAGCGGGTTTAGCAATCCGAGCCGCGAGCGTGAGCGAGCGGGTTCAGCAGTCAGAGCCGCGAGCGTGAGCGAGCGGGTTCAGCAATCAGAGCCGCGAGCAGTAGCGAGCGGGTTCAGCAATCAGAGCCGCGAGCGGTAGCGAGCGGGTTCAGAAGTCTAGTTCAAACAGTACAAGGAAACATCATCCCCATGGCAAAACGCTATTACGAGAAAGACGGCTCCCTGGCCGCACTTGCAGGCAAGACCGTCGCCATCATCGGCTACGGCTCCCAGGGCCACGCCCACGCTCAGAACCTGCGCGACTCCGGCGTAAAGGTGGTTGTCAGCGAGCTGAAAGGCACTGTCAACTGGACCAAGGCCGAGGCCGCTGGCTTTGAGGTCCTGGATGCCGCCGAGGCCGCGCGCCGTGGCGACGTCATCATGATTCTGGTTTCAGACCACGTGCAGGCGAAGATCTACAACAGCGCCATCGCACCGGCCATGGGCCCGGGCAAGACGCTGATGTTCGCCCACGGCTTCAACATCCACTTCAAGATGATCACGCCGCCGGCGACGGTGGACGTGACCATGATCGCCCCCAAGGCCCCCGGCCACCGCGTGAGGGAACTGTTCACGGAAGGCGTCGGCGTGCCCGCGCTGGTGGCTGTCGAGCAGGATGCCTCCGGGAAAGCGCTCGAAAACGCGCTGGCCTACGCGCTGGCCCTCGGCTCGCTCAAGGCAGGCGTCATCGAGACCACTTTCAAGGAAGAGACCGAGTCTGACCTCTTCGGCGAGCAGGCCGTCCTCTGCGGCGGCGCGTCGGAGCTGATCCGCGCCGGATTCGAAACGCTGGTCGATGCAGGCTACGCCCCGGAAATCGCCTACTTCGAGTGCCTCCACGAACTCAAGCTCATCGTCGACCTCATCTACGAGGGCGGGCTCAGCTACATGCGCTTCTCGGTCTCAGACACGGCCGAGTACGGCGATTACACCCGCGGCCCCCGCATCATCAACCAGCAGACGCGCGAGGAGATGAAGAAGATCCTCGCGGAGATCCAGTCCGGCGAATTCGCCAAGACATGGATCGCGGAAAACGAGAGCGGCCGCGCCAACTTCCTGGCCATGCGGGAAGCCGGGCGCGCGCAGAAGATCGAGCGCGTGGGCGCCGAACTGCGCGACATGATGACCTTCCTCAAGAAGAAGAAGATCGAAGAATAGACCGAAAGCCCCACCATGCGTATCTGGACCTTCGACACCACCCTCCGCGACGGCACCCAAGGCGAGTCCGTCTCCTTTTCCGTGGACGACAAGCTGCTGATTACCCAGAAGCTCGACGACCTCGGCATCGACTACATTGAGGGCGGCTGGCCGATGTCCAATCCGAAGGACAAGGAGTTCTTCGAGCGCGCTCGCGGGCTGAAGCTCAAGCACGCCAAGCTGACCGCTTTCGGCGCCACGCGCTTCGCCCGCAACCCGGTGGAACAGGACGCCAACGTGCTGGCGCTGCTGGAGGCCGCCACGCCCGCCATCAGCATCTTCGGCAAGACCTGGGATATCCACGCCACGCGCGTCCTCGGCATCTCACTCGACGAGAACCTGGCCCTTATCTCCGATACCATCCGCTTCCTCAAGGAGCATGGGCGCGAGGTGATCTACGACGCCGAGCACTTCTTCGACGGCTACGCCGCCAACCCCGCCTATGCCCTGCGCACGTTGGAGGCCGCCAAATCCGCCGGCGCCGACGTCCTCTGCCTCTGCGACACCAACGGCGGCACGCTCACGCAACGCCTGGCCGAGATCGTCGCCGATGTCAGAACGCGCTTCGACGGCATCCTCGGCATCCACTGCCACAACGATTGCGACCTGGCCGCGGCCAACACCATCGCCGCCGTGGAGAACGGCGTCACCCACGTTCAGGGCTGCATCAACGGTTACGGCGAGCGCTGCGGCAACGCCAACCTCTCCAGCGTCATCGCCATCCTGGAGGCCAAGCTCGGCCACACCACCATCGGCCCGGAGAAGCTCACCTCGCTCACCTCTGTCGCCCACTACATCGCCGAGCTCGCCAATCTCCCTCTGGCCGCCAACCAGCCCTTCGTCGGCCGCAGCGCCTTCGCCCACAAGGGCGGTGTCCACGTCTCGGCCGTGCTCAAGGACTCCATGACCTACGAGCACATCAAGCCGTCGGTCGTCGGCAACCGCCAGCGCGTGCTGCTCAGCGACCTCAGCGGCCGCGGCAACGTGCTCTATAAGCTCCAGCAGCACGGCCTCGGCGACCGCCTTACCGACGACGCCAAGCGCGAACTGCTCGACCGCATCAAGACCATGGAGTATCTCGGCTACGAACTGGAAGCCGCCGAAGGCACCTTCGAGCTTCTCGTCCGCGAAGCCCTCCAACCCGGCATGCACTTCTTCGAAGTGGTCAGCTTCGAGGTCGAAACCCGCATGATCGGCAACCGCGACTCCATGACCTCGGCCACCGTCATCCTGCGCGTCAACGATGCCATCCACTCCGCCACCACCACCGGCGAAGGCCCCATGAACGCCCTCGACCTCTGCCTCCGCCAGTGCCTCTCCGCCGTCTACCCGGCCATCGCCAGCGTGCGGCTCACCGACTACAAGGTCCGCGTCATCAGCACCGAGAAGGGTACCGCTTCCAAGGTGCGCGTCCTGGTCGAGTGGTCCGACCATCGCCGCAGTTGGGCCACCGTCGGCGTCAGCGAGAACGTCATCGAAGCCTCCTGGAACGCCCTGGTCGACGCCATCCGCCTCGAACTCATGCGTATCTCCGATAAGGACGAGTCCATCGAAAAGGCCGTCGAAGACTACTGCTGGGGCGTCTGAAAAGCCGCATTTTCGTGGCACAATCAGGACAGGAGCCATCCATGGCCATCGACCGCCAGCACCTCCATCAACTTCTAGACGAACTACCCGAGAGCGAGCTCTGGAAAGTGCGCCTCGCACTTTGCCCTTCGGATGACGAACCCGTGACGGATCAGGAAGCCGCCGCGCTGCTGAGAGCCGAGGAAGAGGTTCGCTCCGGACGCGTCGTGTCGCATGAAGATGTCCTGAAGGAATTCGGGCTTGCCTGACCCACCTCTCTGGGCGGCATCAGCCAGGGCCGACCTGCTACGGATCGACCAGGTGTCTGCGCTGGGAATACTCAGAAGCATCGCCCAGTACCTCGAGACAAAACAAGGCGATGTCCGTCGCTTGACGGGCCGCTGGAGTGGCTACAAGCGCCTTCGCGTGGGACCTTGGCGAGTGATATTCCTTGAGGCGCCGGGTGGCAGGATGGAAATCCGGCACGTGCGAAACCGCTCCGAGGCCTACCGTTGATCACCGCCGGCGTTGAAGGGTGTCTGCTTCATCGAATCCATGGCACAATCAGGACAGGAGCCATCCATGGCCACTGACCGCCAGTACCTCCATGAACTGATCGACAAGATGTCGGAAGCGGATCTCGCGCGCGCCAAGCAGAGTCTGGCGCCTTTCGACCTGAGCGCTTACCTTGGATCTCTTCCTGTAGATGATGAGGAGTACGGACCCGAGACCATCGCCTCTTTGCTGGAAGCCCAGGCTCAGGCGGACCGCGGTGAGGTGGTTTCTCATGAGGAGATCCTGAAGGAATTCGGACTCAAGTGATCCCGCCGCCGAACTGGACTCCGCAAGCTCGCGCGGACCTCAGGAGGTTGGACCGGAGACAGGCTCACCGAATCCTGGTCACCTTGGCAAGTTATCTCGCAACAGGCGCCGGCGACACCGAGTCTTTGCACGGCGCATTGGAGGGGCAAGTTCGCCTTCGGGTCGGCGATTGGCGCGTGATCTTCTGCCCGCGCCCCGACTGTCGAATCGATGTCTTGCGCGTTGTGCACCGCTCCGAGGCCTACCGTTGAAACGCACTCCCCCCACCCCCCTCCAGCGCGCCCGCCTCGAACGCGCTCTCATCCGCGCGGCCCATACCCCCAACGAGCAGCGCGACGCCTCCATCCTGCGCGTCATCCGCTCCATCCCCAAGGGCAAGACAGCCGCCTACTCCGCCGTCGCCGCCGCCGCCGGTTATCCGCTCTACCATCGCCTGGTCGCCCGTCTCCTCAGCCTCCACGGCCCTTCGCTCCCCTGGCAGCGCGTCACCGGCGCTGGCGGAGAAATCCGGCTGCGCTACGGCTCGGCGCTCGAACAGCGCACGCGCCTGGAAATGGAGGGCGTGGCCTTTCGCGGCAGGCGCATCGACCCACGGCATATACTGTCCTCGGAGGACCTGGTATGCCTCGGTCTGAAATCACGCGCCGCGCCTTCGCGGCCTCGCTAGCCGCTCCCGCCTTTGCACAGTCCGATTGGGTGAGCCTCTTCGACGGCCGCTCCCTCAACGGCTGGCGCGCCAGCGAGAACAACTCGTCGTGGAAAGTCGTCGACGGTGTCCTCGCCGCCGACGGCCCCCGCTCCCACCTCTTCTACACCGGACCCGTCAACGCCGCCTCCTTCCGCAACTTCGAGCTCGAAGTGGAGGCCCTGGCCCTGCCCGCCGCCAACTCCGGCGTCTACTTCCACACGAAGTTCCAGGAGAAGGGCTTCCCCGTCAAGGGCTTCGAAATCCAGATCAACAACACCGCCACGGGCGAGGGCGCCTACCGCGAGCGCAAGCGCACCGGTTCGCTCTACGGCCTGCGCAACGTCTACAAGCAGCTCGTCAACGACAACCAGTGGTTCAAGCTCAACGTCCTGGTGCGCGGCAAGAACGTCCAGGTGCGCCTCAACGGCACGTTGGTGGTGGACTACGTCGAGCCCGCCACGCCCTACATCCCCAAGGGCCTCGAACCCGAACGCTTCCTCGACCAGGGCGCCTTCGCCCTCCAGTGTCACGACCCCGGCTCCAAGGCGCGCTTCCGCTCCATCCGCGTCCGCCCTCTGCCCGGCGACACCCCCACGCCCGCCGGCGCCGCCGTCCCCGCCGACGACGCCGATTTCCGCAACGTCATCGATCTGGCCCGCGCCAACTACCCCATGGTCGACTACCACGTCCACCTCAAGAGCGGCTTCACTCTCGAACAGGCGCTGGAAAAATCCCGCCGCGACGGCGTCTTCTACGGCCTGGCCATCAACTGCGGCAAGGGCTTCACCGTCGAGGACGATGCCAGCGCCCGCAAGTTCTTCGAGACCATGCAGGGCCAGCCCGTCTATGTCGCCATGCAGGCCGAGGGTCGCGAGTGGACCCAGATGTTCTCCCGCTCCGCCGCCGCCCTGTTCGACTACATCTTCACCGACTCCATGACCTGGACCGACAACCGCGGCCGCCGCATGCGCAC
>JACRBC010000073.1 GCA_016213245.1 Candidatus Solibacter usitatus
CCGCTGGATCACCCAGTGGGAAGAGAAACTCTGCTTTGCCGCCACCAATCGCGTGGTCCGGCCCTTCGACTGGGGCCTGGAATGGGCTAGCCATTGGCCCGTCGCCGGCTCCATTCCCCGCGACGGGGACGGCCCTCGGAGCTGGCTCGCCAGACTGAACCGCGCCGCCATCGAGCGCAGCCACGAGTTCTTCAGCTACTCCACTCCGCAGGACTTCCACCTGACCGGCCAGATCCTGCGCTTCACCTCTCCGGTGCATACCCCCTATCCGGAAAACAACGTCGTCCACGGCCAGTGGTTCCCCGGCAGGAACCCCCGCAAGGCCGTGCTGGTGCTGCCCCACTGGAACGCCCCCGGCGAGGCCCACAACGCCCTGGCGCGGGCCTTCCAGAAGTTCGGCGCCAGCGCCCTGCGGCTCAGCCTGCCCTACCACGACTACCGCATGCCGGCCGAGTTGCAGCGCGCCGACTACGCCGTCAGCTCCAACGTCGCCCGCACCATCGACGCCACCCGCCAGGCGGTGGTCGACATCCGCGCCGCGGCCGACTGGCTGGAGACGCAGGGCGCCGAGCGCATCGCCATCGTCGGCACCAGCCTTGGGTCCTGCTACGCCTTCCTGGCCAGCGCCCACGACGACCGCTTCCGCGTCAACGCCTTCAACCACTGCTCCACCTACTTCGCCGACGTCGTCTGGACCGGCCTTTCCACCATCCACGTGAAGCAGAGTCTGGAGCAGCACATGGACCTCGAGACGCTGCGCCAACTGTGGCTGGCCATCAGCCCGACGGTGTACTTCGACAAATACCGCGCCGCGCCCAAGAAGTCCCTCTTCCTCTACGCGGACTACGACACCACGTTCCTGCCCTCGCTCTCGCGGGAGACCATCCGGCTGTGCCAGGAGCACGGCCTGGACTTCCAACAGGTGGTTCTCCCCTGCGGGCACTACACGCTGGGCGAAACGCCCTTCAAGTACCTCGACGGCTACCACCTGGTCAGCTTCGTGCTGCGCAACCTCTGACCCCGGCTCCCAAAATCGCGCCTTCATATAATGTGGCGGCAACGTGATAATGTCCCCTTTGAGCAAAGTAGAAATGTCCTCTTGACAGCCCCAAGCTTGGGGGGATGCAAGAAGGACAGCTACTGATGACCCAAGCCGATAGAGACCGACTCGTCACATTGCGGAAGGCGAA
>JACRBC010000080.1 GCA_016213245.1 Candidatus Solibacter usitatus
CAAAAAATTGTAGAAAGTGCTTGCAATCCGGAAAGCAGTATACTAAGATTGGAATCAAGCCGGGGAGGCAACTCCCACCAAAGCGAGACTAACCTCAAAAGACCCCTGAAGCATTCACCTCCCCGGCGCCCTCTGGGTCTTACAAACAAGCCACCAACAAGACAGGTCGAACAGCAGATAGAGTATGGGCCTGTCAGGCAACGGGCGAACAGGTGCGCGTGTACCCCCTCCGTTGAAGACGCGCTTGGCATGGCCGACCCCCTCCCTACCGGTCGGGGCTCTACCGGTCGGGGCTCTGACGGGCGCGGCTTCATCGCAATTTAGCGGCCCGCAGGGCCATGGGGACTCCCTGACGGTCGGGGCTGTAGCGGGGCGCTACCAGTTTCGCGTCGGGTTGAAAGAAGCGCTCGTCGAATCTCCCGGATATGAGGGATGATAGGATAACGGGCGGCGCGCGCATGCAACGAATCACGCTACTAGGCTCCACAGGCAGCATTGGACAGAGCACATTGGACGTAGTGCGGCAGAACCGCCAGCTTTTTGAGGTGTACGCGCTGGTGGCCGGGCGGAACCTGGAGCTGCTGGTGGAGCAGGTGAAGGAGTTCGGGCCGAAGGTGGTGGTGGTGGCCCGGGGCGAGGATGTGGCGAGGCTGGCCGGCAAGCTGCGGGAGGCGGGGATTCCGGTGCCGGAGTTGAGGTCCGGCGCGGCCGCCTATGTGGAAGTGGCTACGGCCGGGGAGACCGATTTCGTGATGTCCGCGATTGTGGGTGTGGCCGGGATGGAAGCGACCTACGAAGCGGTATGCAGGCGGAAGCGCATCGGCCTGGCGAACAAAGAGACGCTGGTGACGGGCGGCAGCCTGGTGATGGAGGCGGTGAAGAGCCACGGGACGGAGCTGATCCCGGTGGACAGCGAGCACAACGGAGCGCACCAGTGCCTGCGGGCGGGGCGGCGCGAAGACGCGACGAAGCTGATCTTGACGGCGTCTGGGGGGCCGTTCCGGAATACGAGGAAGGAAGATCTGGCTTTTGTCACGCCTACGGAGGCGCTGAATCATCCAACATGGAAGATGGGGCCGCGGATCACGATCGACTCGGCGACGCTGATGAACAAAGGGTTCGAAGTGATCGAGGCCTGTCGGCTGTTCGACTTTCCGGCGTCGCAGGTGGAGGTGGTGGTGCATCCGCAGTCCACCGTGCACGCGATGGTGGAATACAATGATGGCAGTGTGATTGCGCAGGTCTGTGCGACGGACATGCGGATGCCGATCCAGTATGCGCTGACGTATCCGGAGCGGCTGCCGGCGCCGGCGCCGCGGCTGGATTGGACGCAGGCCCGGAGGTGGGATTTCGAAGCGCCTGATCTGGAGAAGTTCCCTCTGCTGCGGCTGGCCTATGAGGCGCAGGAGGCAGGCGGGACAGCCACTTGCACGCTGAACGCGGCGGACGAAGTGGCGGTGGAGGCGTTCCTGGAGGGGGTGATTCCGTTCCCGGGGATCGCCGAAGTGGTCGAAGAAACATTGGCCCGGGCGGCGTCCAAGCAGGCCGGGTCGATTAGTGAGATTCTGGAAGCAGACCGGGAGGCGCGAATCATTGCGCGAACCGTGGTGCAGGAACGAGCCGGCGCGCGGGTGTTGGCGTAGGGCCGGAAGGAAACTACAAAGGTAACGGGGCATGGTCTTTTTCGAAAACATCTGGTGGCTGCTGGTTCTGATCGGGGTGATGATCATCATCCACGAGTTGGGGCATTATTGGGCGGCCAGACTGTTCGACATCCGGGTGGACACCTTCAGCATCGGTTTCGGGCCGAGGATGATTGGATTCCGGCGGGGCGAGACGGACTTCCGCATCGCCTGGATTCCGTTTGGCGGCTACGTACGGATGGCGGGCGAGCAGGCGACCGATGACATGGATCCGCGCGGGTTCCTGGCCAAGCCACGGTGGCAGAGGCTAATTGTCGTGTTTGCGGGGCCGGCGATGAACGTGGTGCTGGCGGTGGCGCTGATGGCGGGCCTGTACATGGTGCGCTATCCGAAGCTGGCCAGCGCGCAGGGTCCGGCGGCGATCGGGTATGTAAAGCCGGACTCACCGGCGGCCAAGGCGGGGCTGAGGGAAGGCGACGTGATCGCCCAGATCGAGGGCGAAGCGAACCCGACCTGGGAAGAGGTCCTGATGAAGGAACTGGTCAGCGCCGGAAAGGGCCTGCCGGTGATCATCGAGAGGGCGGGCGA
This sequence comes from Candidatus Solibacter usitatus, assembly GCA_016213245.1. Taxonomy (GTDB): domain Bacteria; phylum Acidobacteriota; class Terriglobia; order Bryobacterales; family Bryobacteraceae; genus Paludibaculum; species Paludibaculum usitatum_A. Next base: position 2,232 of record JACRBC010000080.1, read on the forward strand.
ACGCATCCCCGTGATGGTGACGCCGGAGATGGACGCCAAAGCCGGGGTCGGGCTGGCCGGGTGGGCTGAGAAGACGGACATCGAGGTCGGCGGCCTGGTGGCGGGCATGGACGCGGAGAAGAAGGGGCTGCTGAAGGGCGACCTGCTGGTGAGCATCAACGGCCACCCGATCCGGACGATCTACCGCATTCATGAAGAGCTGAAGAGATCCGACGGCCAACCGGTGGAGCTTGCCTACCGCCGGCAGGGCGTGGAGCACACGGTGACGATCCATCCGGCGTTCAACGATCAGTTGGGGAACGGCGGGCGCTGGATGATCGGCGTGGAGCTGGCGCCACGAATCATCTACACGCGGCTGGGGCCGGTGCAGGCGGTGCGGGAATCGATCCGGCAGAACATGAAGGGCGCGACGCTGATCTACCAGTTCCTGCAGGCGATTCTGGAGCGGCGTTCATCTCCGAGGTCACTGGAGGGCCCCATCAGCATCGCGCGGCTTTCGGGAGAGGCGGCGCGCGAGGGCGCGGGCTCGTTCGTCAACCTGATGGCGACGGTGAGTTTGAACCTGGCGATTTTCAACCTGCTGCCGATTCCGATACTGGACGGCGGCGTGATTCTGCTGCTGCTGATTGAGATGCTGATTCGCAGGGACCTGAGCCTGGCGTTGAAGGAGACAGTGTTCAAGCTGGGATTCGTGTTCCTGATGATGGTGGTGATGTTTGTGCTCTACAACGACATCAGCAAGCTGCTGCCGGGATCGTAGGGCGGGCGGACTCCAAGGGACCAGGCATGCGTTTGGCGATCATGCTGGCGACGCTGGCGGCGTGCGCCGCGGCGGCGGACTACCGGCCGCCGGCAGGAACGCGGCCGGCCGCGCGGCGGCCGGGAGCGGAGAGCGTACTGCCGGGCGGGCGGATGATCGCGCCGCTGGGCAGGCAGTTCACCACCGGGCCCGGAGCATTCGGCCTGGCGGTGAGTCCTGACGGAAAGCTGGCGGTGACCGCCAACGCCGGCGGGGGCAGATACTCACTTTCCATCCTGGATATGACGGCCGAGCCGTGGCAGGTGAAGAGCCTGGCGGCGCTGAGGAGGGATGAAAAGGCGGCCAATGAAGAGGAGGACTGGCGCAGCGTCTTCATGGGCCTGGCTTTCTCGGAGGAGCGGCGGCTGTTCGTATCGGAGGGCAACTCAGGGCGCGTCAGGGACATCACGGTTCCCTCCGGCAAGGTCCACAATCTTTACCACCTGAACCAGGGGCAGTGGCGGGACAGCTACTCCGGGGACCTGGCCTATGACGCGGCCAAGCAGGTGTTGTACGTGGTGGATCAGACCAACTTCCGGGTGGCGGTCTTCGACGCGAAGAGCCGCAAGCTGCTGAGTTCTGTTCGAGTGGGGCGGCTGCCGTTCAAGATGGCGCTTTCCCCGGATCGCAACCGGTTGTACGTCACCAACATCGGGATGTTCGAATACCAGCCGGTGCCGGGCGCCGATGCGAAGAGCCCGCAGGCAACAGGGTTGCCGTTTCCGGCATTCGGGTTCCCATCGCCCGAGGCGGTGAAAGGGGCGCGGCGGGCGACGGAGATGGGCGAGGTGGACGTGCCGGGGCTGGGCGACCCGAACGTGGAGGAGTCCAATTCGCTGTGTGTGGTGGACGTGTCGACGCCGGGGGCGGCGCGCGTGGTGAAGTTCGTGCGGACGGGCGAGCCGTTTGGGCCGAACAGTCACGGGGGATCGAGCCCGTCGGGGGTGGCGGCCACTTCGGGCCTCGTTTATGTGTCGAACGGCAACCAGGACACGATCACGGTGATCGACGCGGTGACGCTCAACGTGAGGACGCAGATCCCGATTCGCATTCCAGGGCTGGAGAAGTACCGGGGCGTGCTGCCGGTAGGCCTGGCGCTGGACGTGCCGAACGGCCGGCTGCTGGTGGCCGAAGCGGGGATGAACGCGGTGGGAGTGATCGACCTGACCACCCACAAGCTGGCGGGGCACCTGCCGGCGGGGTGGTTTCCGACGGCGGTTTGGGCGGATCGCGGCCAGATGATCGTGGCGAGCGCCAAGGGGCTTGGCACGGGGCCGAACGCGACCCGCACGGCGCCGCTGGAGCGGAGTTTCCAAGCGGAGTTGCGGCAGGGGACGTTGAGCGTGTACGACGCGCCCTTGAACCGCTGGCTGCCCACCCGCACGGAGCAGGTGATGGCGCTGAACGGTTTCCAGGGGAGGCGGGAGGAGGCGCGGCCGCTGCCCATCGAGTTGCGGCACGTGGTGATCATCGTCAAGGAAAACAGGACCTACGACGAGGTTTTCGGCGACATCGATTCGGACTCGACAGGTGAACTGCGCGGGGCTCCGGAGCTGGCGCGCTTCGGGCGCAGGGGCTGGGTGCAGAACGAGCCGGGGATGCTCAAGGCGCGGTTGGAGAAGAAGTTCTACAACATTACTCCCAACCACCACGAACTGGCGCAGCGGTACGCGTTCAGCGACAACTTCTACGCCGACAGCGAAGTGAGCGTGGACGGGCACCATTGGATTGTGGGGTCGTATCCGAACGTGTGGACGGAGAGCTCGCTGATGGCGTCCAGCGGCGGGCAGAAGGACTTCCGGTTCCCGACCACGGCGCCGGGCCGGCTGCTGGCGGCGCAAAGCAACTCCAGCGTGCATCCGGAGGAGCAGCTTGAGGCCGGGGCGCTGTGGCACCACCTGGAGCGGAACGGCATTCCGTTCCGCAACTTCGGGGAGGGTTTCGAGCTGGCGGGAGTGGCGGAAGAGGCGGGCGAAAAGCCAACGGGCGCGCGCTTCCTGACCAACGTGCCGATGCCTGATCCGCTGTACCGCAACACGTCGCGCGAGTATCCGCAGTACAACATGAACATCCCGGACCAGTACAGGGCGGACAAGTTCATCGAGGAGATAGATGCTTTGTACGTCAAGCCGGGGGTGGACCTGCCGCGCCTGATCTTCATCCACCTGCCGAACGATCACACGACGAAGCCGCGTCCCGCAGACGGCTACCCCTTCGGCGCGTCCTACATGGCGGACAACGACTACGCGCTGGGGCGCATCATGGAGTACCTTTCGCGCTCGAAGTGGTGGAGGAGCATGGCCGTGCTGGTGACGGAGGACGACGCGCAGGGCGGAGTGGATCACGTCGATTCGCACCGCACGGTGCTGCTGGTGGCGAGCCCGTTTGCGCGGCGCAACTACGCCTCGCGGACCAACGCGAGCTTCCCGGCGCTGCTGAAGACCGCCTTCCGCCTGCTGGGCATCCCGCCGCTGAACCTGTTCGACGCGGCCGCGGCCGATCTGACGGACTGCCTGACGCCGGTACCGGACTTTACGCCGTTCACGGCGATCCGGCCGGATCCGGAGATCTTCGTGCCGGAGAATGCGCGCGACCCGAAGGATCCGCGGCCGGGGCCGAAGATGGACGACCCGGAGGTGCTGCGCGAGCAGCACAGGCAACAACAGAGATAGGGTAGAGCATGACCTGGCGCGCGGGCGTGCTGCTGATGCTGGCGGTTGCAGCCTCGGTGGCGGCGGCGCTGATGCCGCGCTGGCCGCAGAATCCGGCCTATCACGCATTTGCGGACCAGCGCCTTTTGCTGGGCGTTCCGCATTTCTGGAATGTCGTCTCCAATGCCGCCTTCACGGGGGCAGGGCTGTTCGGACTGGTGTTGTGGGGCGGGGCGGACTGGCGGTCGCGGCCGGGCCGGTGGGGCTGGCTGGTGGTTGGGGCGGGGGCGGCGCTCACTGGTATCGGAAGCGCCTACTATCATGTTGCGCCGGACAACCAGACGCTTTACTGGGACCGATTGCCCATGGCGGTTCTGTTCATGGGGATCTTCTCGACCGCGATCGGCGAACGGATCAGCGGGCGGGCCGGCTCGCTCCTGCTGGCGCCGCTGCTGCTGCTTGGGGCGGGCAGCGTGGAGGTGTGGCGGAGGGGCGAGTTGGCGGGCGTAGGGGCGGGGGATCTGCGACTTTACGGGCTGGTGCAGTACTACCCGATGATCGCGTTGGCGCTGATGCTGCTGTTCTATCAGGCGCGGTACGGGGGAGGGTGGCGCTGGTGGACGATGCTGGCTCTCTACGCGGGCGCGAAAGTGGCGGAGCTTTGCGACGCGCCGGTGTACGGCGTGACGGGAGGGCTGCTGAGCGGGCACGTGCTGAAGCACGTGCTTGGCGGCGCGGCGCTGGTGGTGCTGTTTGGGCGCCTGCGGTCATCGCGACAGAATCGAACCGCAGCACTCAGCGCGCCAGCGGGTTGATCCACTTCAGACCGGGAAAGCGCGAGAAATCGGCGTCAGCGGAGCAGAGCGTCAAGCCGTGCTCCATGGCGAGGGCGGCGAGGTGGCAATCCGGGATCAGATTGGCGCTGGTTGCGTGAGGCAGGAGGGCGGTGAAGATTCGGCGGTGATCCTCGCCCGGGGCAGGGATCCAGACGTTGGGGCAATCGAGCCATTCTTCTACCTGGCGCCACGCGGAATGGAGTGAGTCCGGCCGCTCGAAGACGCGCGGATTGGTAGTGAGGCGCAAGAAGGCCAGCAGACTGGCCCAGGGGAGTGCGACGAGGGCCGGACCGTGCAGGGCTTCCTCAAGCCAGCGCCTAGCGGCGACATGCATCGGCATTGAGGTAGAGCGCGAGTAGATCAGGAGGTTGGCGTCGACGAGGATCACTTGAACTGCTCGCCTTCGGCCAGCGCTAGCGCCTCCGCGATGTTGTCGAGGTTGTTGAGGTAGCAGCGTCCGAGTGAGACGGGCCGCGTCCGGGTGCGGGCGCTCTTTGCCGCTGGCCTGGAGAGTTGCTTGAGACCTTCTCGCAGGGCCGTATTGACGGCGTCCTTCATGCTGGTCTTTCGCCGCTGGCGCAACCTGTCGAGAAGCACTGCCACATCATCGTCAATGGTCAACGTGGTTCTCATACATCACATCATCGCATAGATGATGCCGTGATGCCTATATCGTAGCGCGTCGTCACTGCTTCGGCGGAAGGGAGCTTGCTAGACTGCCTCCATGACGCAGGGTCCGAGGCGCAATGTTCCGCAGGGGGAGGGCGCACCTTCCGCGCCGGCCAGGATGCCGCCCGACGTGCCGGCGGATACAGGGGTGCTGGGGTGGGTGGTCATCGCGCCCGAGACGGTAGGCCTGATCCTGGAGGATTGCCGGGCGGGGGCGGTGTCGCTGGCCGGGAAGAATCTGGACGAGTTCAGAGCGACGGGAGCGGTGCTGGAGGGCGTCTCGCTGGCCGGGGTGGTGGCGCGCTCGGCGCGCTGGCGGGATGTGCGTTTTGTGAAGTGCGACCTGTCCAACGCCGTACTGCGCGGGGTGGAGGCGAGGCGCGTGGAGATGGTGGAGTGCAGAATGCTGGGGATGAAGGCCGTGGAATGCCGCTGGGAAGAGGTGCTTGTTGCGGGGTGCGATGCGCGCTACGCGCAGTTTCGCGACGGGGCTCTGCGAAGGTGCGAGTTCAGGGACAACCGCATGGAGGAGAGTGATTTTGCGGGTGCGGACCTGTCGAACACAGCGTTTGCGGGATGCGCTCTGCAACGAGCGGACCTGACGGGGGCAAAGCTTGCAGGTGCAGATCTCCGCGGCGCGGACCTGGAGGGCATCCTGGTGCGGCCGGAAGACGTGCGGGGGGCGACGGTCAGCGCTGCACAGGCGATGGAGCTGGCGCGGCTGCTGGGTCTGAAGATCGGCTGACGGGGACGAACCAGACGCGCTGGGCGGCGGTGTCGAGGAGCTGAGCCGGCTGGGCGCCGGCGACACCGCGGTCGAGGAGGTAGAGCGAGCCGGGACCGAGGCGTTCCAAGCGGGTGGGGATGAAGTCGAGGTCGAGAGTGTTGCGGACGGAGGCGGAGGCGAGGTCCACGGTCAAGACCTGGCGCGACCGGGCATTGGCGACGTAGAGGAGGCTGCGGTCGGCGGAGAGGGCGATCCCGACCGGTCCGTCCAGGCCGAGCCCGGACGGCGCGGCGGCGGTCACGCTGGGATTCCGGTCCCAATTGGCGATGCGGAGGACTTCGTTGCGGCCGAGGTCGGCGGCGAAGAGCTCGCCGCCGGAGAGCAGCAGGGCTCCGGCGCGAGCGAGCGGGACGAGGAGTCGCGGAGTTTCGCCGGGGGTCAGCAGGTAGAGGGCGGCGGAGGTCTCACCCTGGACCGCGGCGAAGGCGTGCAGGCCATCGGGGAGGACGGCCAGGGAGACGACCGGGTCGCTGATGGCGGTGAGGTCGACCGAGCCGAGCCGCGCTGGCTCGGCGGAGAGATTACTCCAGAGGTCCAGACGGCGGGCGGCGGAGTCGAGCAGGGCGAGCGAATCGGCGCTGCCGCTCCAGGCGGCGAGGGAGATGCCTGGGGTCTGTCCGGAAAGCTCGAGCCATGCGGGCGTGCCAGTTTGGAGGGCGTGGACGATAGAGACGCCGCCGTTTCTGGAGACGAGCGCTGTCTCGCCGTTGGGCGCGGCGGAGGCAAAATCGACGCCGCTGACCGACGGATCGCCGGCGTAAGCGGCTCCGGGCATGCCGACGATGGCGCGCAGAGACCGGCCGGCCGGGTCGACCAGCAGACCGGAGAGCGGCCCGCGGAGGACGGTATCCTGTGCGGCTGCCAGGGCAACCGATACGGCCAAAGCCAGTAGTACACGGCCTGCCAAGACGATCATCCGATGCCTCCTCGGCGTCGCGAGTGACGATTCCTACCTTATAGCAGATCCGGCGGCGCGCAGCGCCAGGATCTCGGCGAAGGACTCCTCCAGGACCTGGCAGCCCTCGCGCACGGCGGCGGCGGTGATGGTCAGCGGCGGCGCGATCTTGATGGTACAACCCATGGGGCCCACTGGTGCGAACATCAGCAGTCCTTTCTCGACCGAACGCCACACGATGTCATGGGCCAACTGCCCGTCGGGCTGGCGGTGCTCGGGGTGGACACAGGCCAGGCCGGCGACCAGGCCCTTGCCGGCGAGGAAGCCAGCCTGAGGGAAGCGGCGCTGGATGGAGGCCAGGCCGTCATGGAGGATGTCCCCCATGGCGCGGGCATTGGCGGGCAGATTCTCCCCGACGATCAGGTTGACGCTGGCCAGAGCCGCGGCGGCGCAGACGGGGTTGCCGGTGTGGGTGGAGGAAGCGCTACCGGGGCCGTGCAAGTCCATCAAGTCGGGCCGGCCGACGATGGCGGAGATGGGAAGGGAACTCGAGATGCCCTTGCCCCAGGTGGTGAGGTCCGGCAGGACTCCGTAATGCTCGAAGCCCCACATGGCGCCGGTGCGGCCGAAGCCGGCCTGCACCTCGTCGAAGATGAGGAGGGCCTTGTGGCCGTCGCACCACTGGCGCAGAGCCTTGATGTAATGCACAGGGGCGAAGGCGGCGGTACCGCCCTGGTAGGTCTCGAGCATCACGGCGCAGACCTGCCCGGGGATGATGCCCTTTTCGGCGAGCGTGGCTTCGAAGAGCTCGAAGCTGGTGTCCTCGTTCCAATACCCGTCGGGAAAGGGCACCTGGACGAAGCCTGGATCCAGGTTGCCGATCCACTCCTTGAGCGCGGGGATGCCGCCGGCCTGCTGAGCGCCGAGCGTCCGGCCATGGAACGCGTTGTCGAAGGAGACGATCACGATCTTGCCGCGGCCGCCGGCCTTCTGGCCGTGGGTGCGGGCGAGCTTGACGGCGAACTCGACGGTTTCCGAGCCGGTGGTGAGCAGAAAAATCTTCTTGAGCGGCTCCGGCATCAACGACAGCAACCGCTCGCACAACGCGGCGCGGATTTCGGACGGGAAACAGTAGTTGGTCAGCAGCTTGTGCGACGCCTGCCGGACGATGGCGTCGACGATCTGCTGGCGGCCGTGGCCGGCGTTGGCGATGAGCACCCCGGAGGACCAGTCCAGCCACATGTTGCCCCAGGCGTCGTAGACCTGGAAGCCCTCCGCGCGATCCCAGACGACGGGAGGCTGGCCGCGCATGGCGCAAATCTCGTGCCGGTGGAGGCGCTCCAGCACAGGCAGCGACTGCGGAACCGGGAAATCCGTGACGATGCGCCGGAATTCCGTATCGACGCGAGGTACGCGGCGGGGGACCGGGGGAGACTCAGCGTTCATCATGACCATTCTGGGGGATGGCCGCCGCAGACGCAATGTGATAGGGAAGAAGGAGTCCGAAGGGAGGTCCACAGGCATGATGCTGGCGTCGCAACTCAGGACCGGCATGGCGGTCCGGCATGAAGGGCAGAGTTATAAGGTGATTTCCGCTGAATACCATCCCGGGCAGGGCAAGATGGGCGGAGTCTCCCACGTCCGGCTGAAGAACCTCGACACCGGCACGCAATGGGAGACCAGCCTGCGAGCCGACCTCAAACTGGAGGAGTTGCCGCTGGAGAAGAAGCCCATGGCCTTTCTGTACGTGGATGAGGGCTTCTGCTTTTTCATGGACCCCGACACGTGCGAACAGGCCGAGGTCGCGCTAGAGCAGATCGGCGATGCGGCGAAGTTCCTGCTGCCGGAGATGCGGGTCTCGGTGGAGTTCCTCGGAGAAAAGCCGGTGAGCGTGCAGATGCCCGGCATCATCGAGGTCCGTGTCGAGGACACCGCGCCGCCCATGCACGGACAGACGGACAGCAACTGGAAGCCGGCGCTGCTGGAAAATCGGGCAGAGGTCATGGTGCCGCAGTTCATCAAGAACGGGGACTCGATCCGGCTAGACCTGACCACGCTCAAGTACATGGACCGGGTGAAGGCGGGCGCCCGGTAATTGCGCCGGGGGGCCAGGGGGAAGATTTTGCTTGACATGTACTAGATCACTAGTACACTATAAGACCAGATGATCAACCCCGTTCCATTCCGCTTTCGGCTGGACAACTCGACGGGCGTGCCAGTGTACCGGCAGTTGATCGACCAGGTGCTGCTGGCAATCGCGTCGGGGGCGCTTGCAGGTGGAGTGCAACTGCCGACGGTGAGGCAGGTGGCGGTGGACCTGGCGATCAACCCGAACACGGTGATGCGGGCGTACCGGGAGATGGAGATTCGGGGGATGCTGACGACGCAGCAGGGGCTGGGGACGTTCGTGACGCTATCGAGCGTGAAGGAAGACGAGGCGCAGCGGCAGGCGCGGCTGAGCCGGCTGGCGGCCGAGTGCGCGTCGAAGGCGGGCGCCGAGGGCTTCTCGGTGCAGGACCTGGCAATGCGGTTGAGCGAACTGGCGGCCGGAGACGGCTGCGGGAGCTGATGACAATGCGCAGTTGGATGCCAAGCGGGGTGGCGGCGATGCTGGCCTGGGCGGCAATGGGCGTATGCCTGGCGGAACTGGTGGAGCGGCGCGCGGTGGTGATGACGGTGATGCAGGAGAGCGTCAGGAGCTGGATGGAAGACAGATTGTCAGGAGGAACGAGCCATGTTTATGAAGGGCGCGGCCAGTGAGGCCAGAAGTACGTTCAACGCGGTGAGAAGCCAGGCGGTGAGCAGTATCGGCGCCGCGGCGTTCGTGGTGTGTCTGCTGGCGGGGGTGGGGCTGGCAGCGGCGATCGAGCGGCCGTGGCCGGCGATGGCAGGCGCCCTGGTGGGCGTGTACTTTTTATTCGCCATCAAGGTAGCGCAGCAATGGGAGAAGGTGGCGGTGCTGCGGATGGGGAAGTACCGCGGGTTGCAGGGGCCGGGGATCTTCATGATCGTGCCGGTGATCGATGCGCTGAGCGACTATGTGGACCAACGCATCCGGGTGACGGACGTGAAAGCCGAGTCGTCGCTGACGCGGGATGCGGTACCGGTGTTTGTAGACGCGATCGTCTTCTGGGTGGTGTGGAACGCGGAGAAGGCGATTCTGGAGGTGCAGAACTTCAGTGACGCCATCTCGCTGAGCGCGCAGACGGCGCTGCGGGAGACGATCGGCCGGCACATGCTGACCGAGATGTTGATCGACCGCGAGTCGCTGGGGCGGGAACTGCAGAAGATCCTGGACGTGAAGACGAACCCCTGGGGGGTGACGGTGCAGAGCGTGGAGATCCGGGACGTGCAGATTCCGCAGGGGCTGGAGGACGCTATGTCGCGCGAAGCGCAGGCGCAACGGGAGAGGCAAGCGCGAATCATCCTGGGGACGGCGGAGACGGAGATCTCGGAGAAGTTCGCCCAGGCGGCGGAGATGTACAAGGGCAACCCGATCGCGCTGCACCTGCGGGCGATGAACATGCTGTACGAGGCGATCAAGGAGAAGGGATCGATGGTGATAGTGCCCTCGTCGGCGGTGGAGACGATGGGGCTGGGCGGGATGATCGGCACGACGGCGCTGTCGCAGTTGATGGAAGGCAGCGGCGGGCAGAAGCCGCAGGCCTGAGGGGAAAGGCAGGCGCGAAAAAATGCAGGCCGCCTGATTGCTTCGCTGTTCCGCTCTGGTGGATAGTGGAAAGGAAGCCTGGAGGCAGCGATGCTGGATGGCGGAAAACCTGCTCTACCTCACCGAACTGCTCGGGCTGAAGGTCTATGATCTGAAGCGCCGAGTATTGGGACGGGTGCGCGATGCCGCGCTTCTGCCCCTGGTCCACCCTGTGCGGGTGGACTGTTTCCTGATGGGCGGACGCGGGTACGCCTGGATCGCCATCCGGCACGACCAGATCCGGTCGATCTCCCTGGACGGGATCTTCCTCAAAGACGAGCAGTTGACGCCGTACCACGCGGATGAATATGTACTCCGGCTGGTGCGCGACTTACTGGACCAGCAGATCATTGACGCGCGCGGGCGCAAGGTGGTGCGTGTCACCGACGTCACCTTCGGCATCAGGCGGGAGGAGGATCGCGACACGCTGCACGTGCTGGAAGTGGACATCGGGATGAGGAGCATGTTCCGGCGGCTGGTGCAAGGCGCCATTCCGCGCCGCATGGTGCGCCGCCTGCAGCGCAGGATCCCGCCGAACTCCATCAGCTGGGATCTCTGCAACATCGTCGAGCCGGATCCGCAGCGCCGCCTGCGGCTGAATATCTCCATGGCGCCTCTGGAGAAGATGCACCCGGCGGACCTGGCCGACATTGTGGAAGAGCTGAGCCCGGAGGACCGCGAGGCGATCTTCGAGGCTATCGATACGGAAACCGCCGCCGAGGCGCTGTCGGAGATGGAGCCGGAGATCCAGGCTCAGATCATCGAGTCGCTGGAGACCGAGAAAGCGGCCGACATTCTGGAAGAGATGGATCCGGACGAAGCGGCCGACGTGCTGGGCGATCTGGAAGAAGCCACGTCGGAGGAGATTCTGGAGGAGATGGAGGACGAGCCGAAGGCGGATGTCGAGGAACTGCTGGAGTACGACGACGATACGGCCGGCGGGCTGATGAACACGGAGTTTATCGCCGTGCATGAAGATGGGACGGCGGCCGACGCGCTGGAGGCCCTGCACCTGAATCAGGACCTGGCCGACACGCTGAATACCATTTTCGTGACGGACATCGACCACCGGCTGCGGGGCGCCCTGCCGGTGGCGCGCGTGTTTCTGGCGCGCCCGCAGGCCAAGCTGAAGGACCTGCTGCAGGACGAAGTGGTGATTCAGGCGGGTGTGGAGGAGAAGGCAGACCGCGTGGTGGAACTGTTCGACAAGTACAACGTGATGACGCTTCCGGTGGTGGACGAAGAGGGCCGGCTGGCGGGCGTGGTGACGGCCGACGACATCATCTCGCTCCTGAGGAAGCGTTAGATGCTGAAGCGCCTCAAATACCACATTCTGGTCTTCTTCTCCGTCATCGGGCCGGGCTTCATCACGGCCATGGTGGACAACGACGCCGGCGGTATCTTCACCTACTCACAGGCGGGGGCGAAGTACGGTTACCTGCCGCTGTGGACGCTGGCGCCGATCACCGTGCTGCTGGTGGTGACCCAGGAGATGTGTTCACGCATGGGCGCGGTGACAGGCAAGGGCTTGTCGGACCTCATCCGGGAGGAGTTCGGCCTGCGGACGACGTTCTTCATGATGGCGGCGCTGGTGGCCGCCAACCTGACCAACGTCATGGCGAACTTCGCCGGCATCGCGGAAGCGCTGGAGTTGTTCCACGTCAGCCGCTATATTTCAGTGCCGCTGGCCGCGGCGGGCGTCTGGTTTCTGATTGTCAAGGGAACCTACGAGCGCGTGGAGAAGGTCTTCCTGTTCGCCACATCGCTCTACATCTGCTATATCATCTCCGGCGTATTGGTCAAGCCCGACTGGAAGGAGGCGGCCCTCTACAGCGTCAAGCCCGTGCTGCTGCTGGAACCGGGCTACCTGACGCTGCTGATCGGCATGGTGGGCACTTCGGTGGCGCCCTGGATGCAGTTCTATCTGCAGGCGGCGGTGGTGGAGAAAGGAATCGGCGCCAAGGACTACGCGGAGAGCCGCGTGGAGGTGGTGGTGGGATGCATCGCCATGTCGGTGATCGCCTTCTTCATCATCGTCGCCTGCGCGGGCGCCATCCATTCCGTGAAGCCGCAGGACATCGACAGCGCCACTGACGCCGCGCTCGGCCTCAAGCCGTTCGGGCAGTACGCCTTCCTGCTGTTCTGCGCGGGCCTGTTCAACGCCTCGCTGTTCGCCGCCTGCATTCTGCCGCTGTCGACCGCCTACACCGTGTGCGAGGGGCTGGGCTTTGAGTCCGGCGTGAACCGGCGCTTCGGGGAGGCTCCGATCTTCTATTCGCTGTTCGCGCTGCTGATCGTGCTGGGCGGAGGCGCGGTGCTGCTGCCCGGCTTTCCGCTGGTGAAGATGATTCTCCTCAGCCAGGTCATCAATGGCGCCCTGCTGCCGTTCGTGCTGATCTTCATGATGCTGCTGATCAACAAAGAGCGGCTCATGAAGAAATGGAAGAACAACGGCTTCTACAACGCGACCGGCTGGATCAGCGTGGTAGTGATGATCGGCCTGACACTGGCGCTGGTCGCCATCACGGTGCGCGACCTGTACGCCGGCTAACCCTTGCGTTCCAGCAAGTGGACGCAGCGCTCCGGCCGTACCCGCTCGCTACCGCTCGCGGCTCTACGCTTAAGCCTTGCGTTCCAGCAAGTAGACGCACTTCTCCAGCCTGGATTCGGCGCCATCGTTGACGGCGAACTGGAACCCGGAGACCGAACCGCGCCGCACGCGGCCGTTCCAGAGCGAAGCGCCGGCATAGGCGCCGTCCTTGCGCAGGGCGTAGAAGTTGATGTCGAAGGAGCCGAGCTTCTTTTCGTCGCCGTGGAAGTTGCGGGCGATGCGCTTCAGGGCGTCCAGGGCCGCCTCGCGGGGGTGCATGCCGTGGCGCATGTTTTCCACGATGGTGTGCGCGCCGGCGATGCGGATGTTCTCTTCACCGCGGCCGGTGGAGCCCGCGGCGCCCACCTCCTGGTCGACATAGACGCCGGCGCCGATGATAGGTGAATCGCCGACGCGGCCGGGGATCTTCCAGGCCAGGCCGCTCGTGGTTGTCGTGCCGGACATCTCACCGGTGGCGTTCAATGCGAGGCAGTTGATGGTGCCGGTGGGCGGGCGGCGGGCGACATCGAAGGCCCAGGCGATCATCTCATCGGAGGCTTCGGGCCAGATCTGGCGCAGCGCAGCGGAGGGCTTGGCATCGGGCGCATCCAGGCCATCGGTCCAGTTGTTGCGACCTTCGCCGTCCCGCTGCGACTGCTTCCAGGCCATCCAGGCCATACGGGAGCGTTCGGTGAGCAGGTTCATCTCAGGAATGCCCCAGGCGCGCGCGAAGCGGGTGGCGCCTTCGCCGGCAATCATCACGTGGTCGGTCTGCTCCATGACGAGCTTGGCGAGGCGGGCGACGTTCTTGATATTGCGCACGCTGGCGACCGATCCGGCCCTGCGAGTGGGGCCGTGCATCACGCTGGCATCGAGCTCAACGATGCCCTCCTCGTTGGGCAGGCCGCCGTAGCCGACCGAGGTGTCGTTGGGGTCGTCCTCGACCAGGGTGACGCCCTGGACGACGGCCTCCAGCGTGTCGCCGCCGGCCTTGAGGACATCCATTGCGCGGGCGCAGGCTTTCAGGCCGTTGGCGCTGGAAATCACGATGTTCCTCGCCTGACCCTGGCCAGTCTGGGCCGCGACAGGAACAGCGGCGGTGGTAAGCAACCAATCTCTTCTGCGCATCGGATGACCCCTTGGCGGCGCGGTAAACTGAAGACTCCGGCGCCCGCTTCCCTATTCTGGTTTGCCGGGCGGCAGCAGCGCAAGCCGAGGCGAACCCCGATCGCAGGAAGGACAGGATGCAGGAAGTGATCACACCGGCCGGCCGGCTGACGGGCGCCTTCAGTGTGCCGGGCGACAAGTCGATCTCGCACCGCTACGCCATGCTCGCCTCGGTGGCCGAGGGCGTGAGCACCATCCACAACTACTCGTCCGGAGCCGACTGCCATTCCACGCTGGCGTGCATCCGCGGGCTGGGCATCGACGTTTCGGTTCAGGGCCGGAGTGTCACCGTGCACGGCCGTGGTCTGGGCGGGTATCGCGCGCCCTCGGCGGATCTCGACGCGGGCAACTCAGGCTCCACCATCCGCATGCTATCCGGCCTGCTGGCCGGCCAGCACTTCAGAAGCAGACTGGTGGGCGACGAGAGCCTGTCGCAGCGCCCGATGCAACGCATCATGGGGCCGCTGGCGCAGATGGGCGCGAAGCTCTCAGCGCGCGACGGCAGGTTTCCGCCCCTCGAGATCGAAGGCGGCGTCCTGACGCCGATCGACTACGCCATGCCGGTGGCTAGCGCGCAGGTGAAGAGCTGTGTGCTGCTGGCGGGGCTCCACGCGGCCGGAGAGACGACCGTGCGCGAACCGGCTCCCACGCGCGACCACACCGAGGTGGCATTGCGCGAATTCGGCGTTCCGGTGGAATGCGGCGGCGGCTGGGCGAAGGTGAAGGGCCCGGCCAGGCTGCGCGCGCAGGAACTCAGCGTGCCGGGAGATCTCAGTTCCGCCGCATTCTTTCTGGTCGCCGGCGCCGCCGTTCCAGGTTCGAACCTGGTGATCGAGAGCGTTGGAGTGAACCCCACGCGGGCTGCACTGATCGACTTCCTGATTTCGGCGGGCGCCCAGGTCCGGGTGCTGAACTCCAGCATACGGAACGGCGAGCCGTCGGGCGACCTGGCGGTGAGCGGATCCAGGCTGAAGGGCGGGCGGATCGAAGGCCGGCTGGCGGCGGCGCTGATCGATGAAATCCCGGTTCTTGCGGTCCTGGGCGCCGCCAGCGAAGAGGGCCTCACGGTCCGGGACGCCGCCGAGTTGCGTATCAAGGAGACCGATCGTATCGAGGCCGTGGCGGAGAACCTGCGGCGCATGGGCGTGCTGATCGAGACCTCGGACGACGGCTTTCACATTCCCGGCGGGCAGCGCTTCCGCAGCGCGACTGTGATCAGCCGCGGGGACCACCGCATCGCCATGGCATTCGCCGTGGCCGCGCTGATGGCCGACGGACCGGTGATCATCGAAGGATCGGAAGCCGCCTCGGTGTCTTTCCCCGAGTTTTGGAGTACACTGCGAGGGATTGCGGGGTGACACCGGAGGGTGAGCGAAACGACATCTGGTGACCTGACCCTACCTGGGCTGGTCCACGACTTGAACAACGTCTTCGAGACGATCTCGGAGGCCGCCGAGCTTGTCTCCACCGACCCGGAATGGGCGAATCTGGCTGCGGCCATCCAGCGGAGCGTGGATCGGGGGCGGAGGATCGTCGGCTGTTACGCCGGCCAGAGCCGCTCCGGCCCGGACCTGGAAGTGGCCGTGGACCGGGCGGCCACGTTCCTCCACGACTTTCTTCCCCACCTGCCGGGCACCAAGGTGAAACTCCTCAAGAAGATTCAGGCCGGACTGCGGGTTCAAGGCGATTCCGGCGACTGGGAGCGCGTGTTCATGAACCTGTTCCTGAATGCCGCGCAAGCGATGAAAGAGAGCGGAGGCGGGGAGATCGAGGTCGTCTCGCAACTCCGCGATTCGATGGTGGAGATGAGCGTGGCCGACAGCGGTCCGGGCATTCCGGAGTCGATTCTGGCCAAGATCTTCCATCCGCGATTTTCCACCAAAACCAAGCAGGCCGGGCTGGGCCTGCACATCGTCCATACCATCGTGCAGCAGAATGGCGGAGTGGTGAAGGCGGGCAACCGCGACGGAGGACGCGGGGCCGTGTTTACGATTCTGGCGCCCGCCGCCGAGCCCGACTGAGTCCGCTCAGCGGGCAAGGATGCGTGCCAGCCGGATCACGAACTCACCGAGATGAGCCGGCTTCTCGATGAAGGCGACGCCGGAGATACCGGCGAGGCGTTTGCGCGCAATCTCCTCGCTGAGGCCACTCCACACCACCAGGCGCAGGTCAGGGCGGGCCGCCCGTATGGACGACAGCACCTCGCGCGCTTCCAGCCCCGGCATGTTCATGTCGACAATCGCCACGTCCAACGCCGCCGCTACCTGCCGAAAGATATCCAGGCCCTCTTCGCCGGAGGACGCCTCAAAGACGACGTAGCCTGACCGGCGGAGCAGCCGCCTTGCCGCCACGCGTGCCGCCTCGTCGTCGTCGATGAGCAGTACGGAGACGGGCGGGCGGGCAGCTTCATCGGGCAGGCTCTCGTCATCGTGCTTCTGTGTTCCGGCCGCCACCGGGAAGGTCACGCGCAATCGCGCTCCGGCCGCCGCCGCCGGGTCGGCCTCAATGCGCCCGCCGTGCGCGCGAGCGATAGCGGCCGCAGCGGGAAGGCCGAGGCCGCGGCTGTCGCCCTTGCTGGAGAAGAAGGGATCGAAGAGATGAGGCAGCGCCGGCGCCGGAATGCCGGGGCCTTGGTCCTCCACCTCCAGAAAGACCTCCGCCGGCGAATTGTCCGACACGCCCGTCCGCACGCTGATGGCGCCTCCCGTCTCGCCCATCGCTTCTGAGGAGTTCATGACCAGTCCCAGGACAAGCTGGCGTAGCCGGACGGGATCGCCGACGATGAGGGGCAGCGCCCGGCCCAGGCGATACTCCAGCCGCGCGTTGCGCGAGACCGAAACCCGCAGTATCTCGCGCATCTCCCGCACTACCTGGCTCAAGCTCAGATGGACTGAACCAGTCCCCGACTCCGCGGCGCCAGAATAAACCAACATCTGGCGGGTCAATTCGGCCGCGCGGTGTGATGCAAGTTCAATCTGCTCCAGGCTGTACCGGACCGACGGCTCGATGGTGAGGTCCATGAGGGCCAGTTCGGCGTTGCCCTGGACGGCCGAGAGGATGTTGTTGAAGTCGTGGGCGACGCTTCCGACCAGCGATTTCAGGGACTCCAAATGGTGGGCGCGACGCAGCCTCTGCTCCAGCCGCGACTGTTCGCCCGCGGAAGAGCGGAGCCAGTAGCGGTGCAGGCTGGTTTGCAGCCGGATGGCGGTGTCCGGAGAGCCGCAGGGATCCAGAATGTAATCTTCCGCGCCGGCTTCCAAGACGGTCTGCACCCAGCCCAGGTCGGCACACGTTCCGCAAGCCACGATGGGAAGTTCGGGCTGCTGCGCCACCAGTTCGCGGATCAGCGGGAGGGCGCGGTCGTGCTCCGGAGGCAGGCAAACCAGCCAGGCATTCTCGCCGCCGCTCCTGGGCCAGGCCGCGTGCCCTGCCAGGACCACGTCGTGGCCGAGCGCTTCGAGGTTTTCGCGAAGCGCGTCACAGCGAACGCCGCAGCTTGGCAGATACAGGATCTTCATCTCAAGCTTCACTGCTGGGCGACCGGATGGCGAACCGGAATTGCTGTTGCAACAACCATCAGTCAGTAAAAGTGTACACCAGTTAATCCTCCGTCCGGCCGTGTCTCAGGCATTACCCGTCCGCGAAATCTCGGGTGAACACCTGACTGCCCTAAGGTCTTCCGGCCACCCGGCCGATCATACGCAAGAGACCACGTGGCCTGGCCCACGAGTCCCAAGTCAGAAACCGACAATGCGCTCGACAGGCAAAGCTCCGGGACGTTTGGCTGGCGTCATGGCCGGCTGGCAGGCAAGCCGGATTGACGACCCGGTGAGCCGCCTGCGCTTCCTCCGCCGGAGCGTGGGGGACCGCCGTATCTGGGATCCGAGGACGGAACCCGGAAGGGCCTTCCTGCGAAAGGCGCGGGGACCACTGGCACTGGCGCTGGGCTTCCTGATTCTGATTCCGGCCGGAACCATGACCAGTGCCGGCAGAATCTGGCGGCGGGGCCCGGTGGTCACTGCGCAGGCCAGCGAAAAGGGGCCGGAGACTATCGACCAGGTTTGGCAAGTGGAGCAAAACAGGGAGTTTGAGACGTACTCAAACGGGCTCCGCATCGAGAGGCGGTTTGAGACCGGCAACGAACCTCGCCGGTACTTCGTCTACCCGCGGGGCGCGGAGGACTCAGGCGCGAGGCAGGAGCGAGGGGCGCCCGCCGGCATTGTCTTTCACACCACGGAGAGCCAGTTGGCCGACTTCCGGGAGGATCAGACCGGACGGATCCGGCTGCTGGGCGAGGCTCTGTTGGAGTTCGTGCGGCGGGAGCGCGCCTACCACTATCTGATCGACCGTTTTGGCCGCGTGTGGCGGGTAGTGAAAGAGAGCGACGCGGCCAACCATGCGGGCCATTCGGTCTGGGCGGACGCGCGGTGGACGTACGTGAACCTGAACAGGAGTTTCATCGGAGTCTCGGTGGAGACAGTGACACAGGCGGGCAGCGACCGTCCGGAGGCGACCGCGGCACAGATTCACTCCTTGCGGGTATTGACTGCGATGCTGCGCGCGCGGCACGGCATTGCGGCGCGAAACTGCGTGACGCACGCCCAGGTGTCGGTGAACCCGGCGAACATGCGGGCCGGGTATCACTACGACTGGGCGGCGAATTTTCCCTATCCGGCCGTGGGCTTGCCGGACAACTACGGGTTGGCCTCGCCCGGCCTGTGGCTGTTCGGCTTCAACTACGACCAGGCGCTGGTGAACGTGACGGGCCAGCCGTTCTGGAAGGGATTGCTGTTGGGTGAGGAGCAGTTGCGGCAGGACGCAACGGCGCAGGGGATGAGCGTCACCGCATATCGCCAGGCTCTGGCGGAGCGTTACCGCCGGATCCTGTCAAGTTTGAAGCAAGAGGAAGAGACGTCGAAAGAGAAGGCCTCGGACCAGGCCAAGGAGAAGCAAGGATGAGCAGCGAAACAAGCACGAAAGCAACGGTCATCGGTCTCGACATCGGCACCAGCCGGATTGTCGCGGCCCGGCAGGACAACGGGAAGGAGCGGATCGAATCGCAATTGAACGCCTTCGTCTCCATCCCATACTCGAAACTGACTGAAACCAGCCTGAGCCGGGAGAACATCCCGCACACCGTCAGCGACGGACAGATTGTGATTCTCGGCAACGAAAGCGCGCGCATGGCCGACCTGCTGGGGAGGGAAGTGCGCCGCCCGATGATGCGTGGGGTGCTGAACGCCGGCGAACCGGACGGGCTGCCGCTGATTGAGGAACTGATCGGCTCCGTGCTCGGGGAAGACCCAGCCGAGGGAACGTCGCTGTGCTTCAGCGTTCCAGCGCCGGCGCTGGGCGCAGAGGAGAACCTCACTTATCACGAGGCGACGATCCGGCAGATCCTCACCCAGATCGGCTACCGCGACGTGCGCAGCATCAACGAGGGAGTGGCGGTGGTCTACAGCGACCTGGCCGACACCAACTACACCGGCATCGGCATCAGTTGCGGCGGTGGCCTGTGCAACGTGTCGCTGGCCTACATGTCGGTGCCGGTATTGAGCTTCAGCGTGGCCAAGGGAGGCGACTTCATCGACTCCAGCGCCGCCGGCGTCACCGGCGAGCTGGTCAACCGCGTCCGCTTGCTCAAGGAGGAGAACTTCCATTTCAACGGCCATTTCTCCGACAAGGTGCAGCAGGCGCTGACGGTGTACTACGACGACATGATCCAGTCCGTCGTCCAGGGGCTCAGGGACGCCTTCTCGGCATCGCGCAACGTGCCCAAGTTCGGGCGCCCGGTGCCGCTGGTGTTGAGCGGCGGCGGTGTGATGCCGCAAGGGTTCAGGGAGCGGTTTGAAAAAGCGCTGAACTCCACCACCCTGCCGGTCACGGTCTCGGAGGTGCGGATGGCCCGGTCGCCGCTGGAGACCACGGCGCGCGGCGCGCTGGTGGCCGCTCTCAGCGAGTAGGCTCTTCCGTCCCGTCGAAGAACGCCTCGACGTCCTCCAGCTTCGTCGTAAAGCGGTAGGACGGCAGGGAATCGAAGAAGACCTGCCCGTATCGATTGCGGGTGATGCGGTTGTCCAGCAGGACCAGCACGCCGCGGTCGGCGCGGGAACGGATCAGCCGTCCGAAGCCCTGCTTCAGGGCGATGGCGGCCTGGGGCACCTGGTATTGGTAGAACGCGTTGCCGCCGGCCGCCTTGACGGCGCGTACACGGGCGTCCACCACCGGATCGCTCGGCACGGCGAACGGCAGCTTGTCGATGATGACGCAGGAGAGCTGGTCTCCCTGCACGTCCACCCCCTGCCAAAAGGACGACGTGGCGAACAGGACGCAGTGCGGCGTGGAGCGAAACTCCTCGATGAGCGCGCGCTGCGGAGCGTCCCCTTGCATGAGCACGGGATAATCGAGGCCGTATGCCACGGCCTCGTGGATCAGCCGCATCTGCTGGTAGCTGGTGAAGAGCACGAAGGCCCGGCCGCGGCTGTGCTGGAGGATGGCGCGCACCTCTTCCACCGCCGCCTGGACAAAGCCGGGGGCGCGCACATCGGGCAGGTGGTGCGGCACATAGAGCAGCGCCTGCCGCTGAAAATCGAAGTGGCTCGGCACGATCAACTCGCGCGCGCCGTCCAGGCCGAGGCGGTCGCGGACGTAGTCGAATTTCTCCTGAACGGCCAGCGTCGCCGAAGTCAATACCGCCGCAGGAAGCTGGGAGAACAGCCGCTCTCGCAGCAGCTCCGAGACGTCGATCGGCGTCGCCTGCAGGTATACGCCGCGGCCGCGCTTCTCGATCCAGTAGACGTAGCCCTTGTCCTCGCCCTCCATCCAGCGACGCAGCGCGTCGAGCATCGTTACGGCGCGCCGGTGCAGCGGCACCGCCTCTTCCGGCGAGTTTTTCACGAGCGAAAGGTGCGCCGCCAGCAACTCGAGCGCCGAGCCGAAGTTCCGATAGGGCTCGCCGTACTCGGAGAGGAACTGGCGATGGGCGCTGAAACCGGTACGCCCCTCGCCTTGCGGGAAGAGGAGGAAGAAGCGCTCGGAGTGATCGGCCAGCAGCGTCAGCATCCGCTCCAGGTCGTGCGACAGGAACTCCTTGCGGCGAGCCGTCGCCAGAATGTCGCGCCGCAGATCCTCCACCTGGTGTGAGCTGATCGACAGTCCGAAGTACTGTCCGGCGACATCCTCCAGTTCGTGAGCCTCGTCAAAGATCACCGCGGCGTAGTCGGGCAGAATGGCGGCGAATTCTTCCTCCTTCATCGCCAGGTCGGCGAAGAAGAGGTGGTGGTTGACGATGATGATGTCTGACTCCATCGCCCGCTGGTGCATCAGGGTGATGAAGCAGCGCTCGTAGGAGGCGCAGCGCTGGCCCGTGCACAGCTCGCCGCGGGCATCGAGCTTCGCCCAGGCGGTGGAGCCGTCCGGCAGGTTGGCGATGGAGGCGCGATCGCCGATCCCGGCGGTCTTCTCCCACTCGCGGACGATCTGGAAGTCCGACACTTCCTCAAGCCCGCTCAGGATGGGCTCGCGTTCGGCGTCGTAGATCTTCTGCCGGCAGGCGTAGTTGTTACGCCCCTTCATGTAGCAGGCCTGGATGCCGCCGGGGAAGAACTGTTCCAGGAAGGGTATGTCCTTGAAGAACAGTTGCTCCTGCAGGTTCTTGGTTCCGGTGGAGATCACCACACGCTTGCCGGAGAGAATCGCCGGTATGAGATAGGCCAGCGTCTTGCCGGTGCCGGTGCCCGCCTCGACGAGCTGATGTCTCTTTTCGGCGAGCGCGGATTCCACCGCGAGCGCCATCTCCAGTTGGCCGGAGCGGAACTCGTAGTTGGGGTGCGCTTCAGCAAGCGGCCCGTTGCGGGAGAAGAACTGGCGAACAGTGAAGGGGCGGGACAAAGCTACCGCTTCCAGTGTAAGACGGCGGATGCCGGAGATTGGAGGAGCCGCAGGTACGGCGCGCCGGAGCTTGTGAGGTCAACCGGCTCCCGTGCGACTAGATCTTCTGTCTTTTCCATGCGCCTCTCCGGAATACAAGCACGCCTGTTATCGCCAGCACGGATTCGGCCAGAGGAACGGCCCAGAAGGCGCCATGCGCCCCCAGCCGCCAATGGATGGCCAACAGCCAGGCCAGCGGGATTTGCAGGCACCAGTAGCAGCCCAGATTGATCAAGGTGGGTGTCACCGTGTCCCCGGCGCCGTTGAAGGCCTGCACGATCACCATGCCGTAGGCGTAGAAGACATACCCGTAGCTCATCACGCGCAGGCAGTCCGCGCCGTAACGGACTATCGTGGGCTCGGTGGAAAACAAACGGATCAACGGCTCGGGCATGGCGATGAACAGGGCGCCGATCAGCCCCAGAAACACCATGTTGTAGAAGCCGCACTTCCAGACGGACTCTTCCGCCCTCTCCGGATGCCGCGCGCCGAGGTTCTGTCCCACCAGGGTGGCGGCGGCGTTGGCCAGCCCCCACGACGGGAGGATGGAGAAGATGATGATGCGCAGCGCGATGGTGTAGCCTGCCAGCGCCGCGCTGCCGGACGATGCGATCACCCGCACCAGGCCCACCCAACTGGCATGCGCGATGAGAAACTGCAACATGCCAGTGGCCGAGATCCTGGAGAGCCGCCGCAGAATCGCAAAGTCGATCCGCAGGTGGCGGCGCGCCACGGTGACGCGGCCGCGCGAGCGGAAGAACACGGCCAGTTGCAGACACACGCCGAAGGAGCGGCTGATGCTGGTGGCCACCGCGGCGCCGGCCACGCCGAGTTCCGGGAAGGGTCCCAGCCCGTAGATCAGGCAGGGGTCCAGAGCCATGTTGAGCAGGTTGGCCGCCCACAGCACGCGCATGGCGATGGCCGCGTCGCCGGCGCCGCGGAAGATGGCGTTCATCAGAAACAGCAGCATGATGCTCGGTGATGTGCCCAGCAGAATGGCCGTGTAGGCGGCGCCGTGTTCCACCACGCCCGCCTCGGCGCCCATCAGCCGCAGCAGGTCGCGGGCATGGATGACGCCCGGCACGCCCACTGCGAGCGACAGCAGCAGCCCCAGCACGATGGCCTGCACGGCAGCCACGGAAGCGCCCTCGGTGTTTTGTTCGCCCGTGCGCCTTGCGATCATCGCCGTCGTCGCCATGGAGACGCCCAGCGCCACCGAGTACAGGATGGTGAGCAGGGACTCCGTCAGGCCGACGCCCGCCATGGCCTCCGGGCCAAGCCGGGCCACCCAGAAGATGTTCACGATGCCAAAGAGCGACTCCATGCACATCTCCAGCACCATCGGCACCGCCAGCAGCAGGATGGCGCGCTTCAGCGGTTCGCGAGTGAAGTCCCGCCCGGCGCCGGAGACGGCGTCGCGCAGATCGCGCCAGAGCGTGGAACTGCCCCCGGAAGCCATACTCCAGTGTAGCGGGCGGCTACAATGGGGAATCTCCCAGCTATGCGCATCGCCTTGTGCCAGATCGACAATACGGTGGGCGACCTCGCGGGCAATGCCGCGCTGATCCTCCGCTTTGCGCGCCAGGCTGCCGAACGCGGCGCGGACCTCGCGGTATTCCCCGAATTGGCGCTTACCGGCTATCCGCCGCGCGATCTGGTGGAAAAGCCCTCGTTCATCGCGCGCTCAGTGGAGGCTCTGGATGCGCTGGTCCGCTCCACCAGCGGCCTGGGGCTTGGCCTGATCGTTGGTTTCGTCGGCCGCGCGCCGGCCGGCGCGGCCCGGCCCGCCTCCAATTCGGCGTCGTTGATCGAAGACGGACACGTGTTGTTCACGCAGACCAAGATGCTGCTGCCGACCTACGACGTCTTCGACGAATGGCGCAACTTTCATCCGGCCGAAAGCCAGCAGATCGCGGTTTTCCGCGGCCAACGCATCGCCCTCACCATCTGCGAGGACGCCTGGAACGACAAGCAGTTCTGGGAGCGCCCCCTGTACCAGAACGACCCCGTGGAGAGCCTCGTCCGCCAGGGCAGCGAGATCGTCATCTCCATCAACGGCTCGCCTTACGACATGGCCAAGCGCTCCGTGCGCAGGCAGATGTTCTCCGCCATGGCGCAGCGCCATGGTCTGCCGCATGTTTACGTGAACATGGTGGGCGGCAACGATCATCTGGTGTTCGACGGCTCCAGCTTTGCCGTGGACGTGGCGGGACGCGTGGTCGCCTCGGCCCGGTCGTTCGAAGAAGACCTGATCCTGCTCGACACCGATTCCATGACGGGCGAGTTGCACGACAGCCATCCGGATGAAACCGAGGCCGTGTACGATGCCCTGGTGCTCGGCACGCGCGACTACATCCGCAAGTGCGGCTTCAGCAAGGTGCTGATCGGGCTCAGCGGCGGCATCGACTCCACGCTGGCCGCCTGCATTGCCGTGGACGCCGTGGGCGCGGAAAACGTCGCCGGCGTGGCCATGCCCGGCCCGTATTCCTCCGCGCACAGCGTCACCGATGCCCGTAAACTCGCGGTTAATCTCGGCGTGCGCTTCGAGATCGTGCCCATCACCGGCGGGTACGAGCGAGTTGTCGAGAGCCTCGATCCCATTTTTGGCGGCGCCGCTCCTGACGTGACCGAGGAGAACGTCCAGGCTCGCCTGCGCGGGTTGATCCTGATGGCGCTCTCCAACAAGTGGGGCGCCATCGTCCTCACCACCGGCAACAAGAGCGAGATCGCCGTCGGCTACTGCACTCTCTACGGCGACATGTGCGGCGGCCTGGCCGTCATCAGCGACGTGCCCAAGACCATGGTCTATGAACTGTGCCGCGTGGTGAACCGCCGCAAGGGTCCGGTCATCCCGGAGGACATCTTCACCAAGCCGCCTTCGGCCGAGTTGCGCCCGGACCAGAAGGACTCCGATTCGCTTCCCCCTTACGAAGTCCTCGATCGCATCCTCAGAGCCTACGTCGAGGAGATGAAACCGCCGGCGGCAATCGCCGAAGAGCAGAATCTCCCCATGGAGCTGGTCCGCGATATCGTCGACAAGGTCGACCGCAGCGAGTATAAGCGCCAGCAGGCCGCGCCGGGATTGAAGGTCACCTCCAAGGCCTTCGGCATGGGGCGGCGCTTCCCCATCGCGCAAAGATTTCACGAATGAACACAACGCATCGAACCATTCTCATCGCGGCGCTGGCCGCCACAGCCGGCCTGCTGGTCTCCCAGCCCGTGCCTCCGGAACGCGTCGGCCCAGCGCCCGACGGTAGTTTTCTGCTCAACAGCGGCGCTCGTTTGCGGCCCGCGGGCCGGCAGATCCCCTTGAGCACCTTCCCGATGGCCAGCGCGCTCTCGCCGGACGGCAAGCACCTGGTGATCCTTCAGGGCGGCTATATGCCGCCTTCGGTCAGCCTGCACGACCCCGCGACGCTGGCCGAGATCCACCGGCTCACGCTCCCGGACGCCTGGCTGGGCCTCGTCTTCGCTCCCGCCGGCAACGTGTTCTACGTGGGCGGCGGCTCGCGCTCAGCGGTCTACGAGGTGGCCATCTCGGCGGAAAACAGGCTCGAGCTGCGCCGCGAGTTCGCCGTCGTCCCTGTGGACCGGCGCAAACACACCGACTTCATCGGCGACGTGACGATGTCGCCCGACGGCCGGCTCATCTATGCCGCGGCGCTGTTCCACGACTCGATCGTGGTGATCAACCCTCAAAGCGGCATGGTGATCGAGGAGTGGAAGACCGGCCACCGCCCGTACCGCGTCCTCTTTCACCCGGACGGCAAGTCGTACTTCGTCACCGGCTGGGGCGATTCGTCGCTGTACCGCCACAATGCCGGCAACGGAGAGATCCTGGCGCGCTACGCCGCCGGAACGCAGCCGATGGACATGGCCTGGCGGGGCGCAAAGACCCTGAACGAAGAGGGGGAGGAGGATTCCGGTTACCGGGCGCGCCTCTTCGTCACCGCCGCCGGAACCAACAACGTCCTGGTCTTCGGCGTGGGCGACGACGGCGCCCTGCGGCGGCTGGAAACCATCAACGTGGAGCTCTACCCGAAAAAGCAGCCTGCCGGCATGACGCCGGCGGCGCTGGCGCTCTCTCCGGAACAGGACACGTTGTACGTCGTCTGCTCGGACTTGAACGCGGTGGCGCGAGTGGACGTGCGCACCGCGCGCAGCGTGGTGCAAGGCTTCATCCCCACGGGTTGGTATCCCACCGCCGCGCGCGTGCTCAGCGGGGGCCGGTTGATGGTCCTCAACGGCCGTGGGCAGTCTTCATTCCCCAACCCCCAGGGGCCCAACCCCACCATTCGCCGCGCGCCCGTGCATGAGGGTGTTGTCGCCGTCCAATACGTCGGCGCCATCCAGAACGGCAGCGCTTCCCTCATCCCCGCGCCATCGGCGGAGGAGTTGGACCACCACACCAGAACGGTGCTTCGCAATTCGCCCTACCGGCAGCAGGATGCCGTGCCTGCCGGCATTCCCGCCGGCAATCCGCTGGCGCGCGCCGAAGGCAAGCCTGCGCTCATCGAGCACGTCATCTACGTCGTCAAGGAAAACCGCACTTACGACCAGGTGCTGGGCGACCTCGGCATCGGCAACGGCGATCCCTCCCTTTGCCTGTTCACGGAAGAGATTGCGCCAAACCACCACAAACTGGCCCGCGAGTTTGTCCTGCTCGACAACTTCTACGTCTCGGCCGATGTCAGCGCGGACGGCCATAACTGGAGCACCTCGGCCATCGCCCCGCCCTATGTGCAGCGCATGTGGCCCAACAGCTATGCCGGCCGGCGCCGCCACTACGACTATGAGGGCGGCGAGCGGGCCGCCCTGCCGCCCGCCGGCTACATCTGGTCCAACGCACTGCAGAAGGGCCTCCGCGTGCGCAACTACGGCTGGTGGGCCACCAACATCATGCCCGCGCCGCAGTCCGGCCCGCAGATCTCGGCCGTCAGGGACCCCGCGCTGGCGCCGCACACCAATCTCGACTATCGCAGCTTCGATCTCGACTACAAGGACCTCGACCGTCTCCAGGTCTTTCTCAAGGACCTTCAGCGGTTCGAATCCGAAGGCCGCATGCCCAGCCTCATCACGCTGCGTTTGGGCAACGACCACACCTCCGGAACCGCTCCGAAGAAGTACACCCCGAAGGCCGCCATGGCCGACAACGACATGGCTCTCGGCATGCTGGTCGAGGCGCTGAGCCGCAGCCGTTTCTGGGCCAAGACCGCCATCTTCGTGCTCGAAGACGACGCCCAAAACGGGCCCGACCACGTCGACTCCCACCGCTCGCCAGCCTACATTATCTCGCCCTACACCCGGAACCGCGGCATCGACTCCTCCATGTACAACACCGTCTCGGTGCTGCGCACCATCGAGGTGATCCTCGGTCTTGCGCCCATGACCATGCACGATGCCGGCGCCCGCGTGATGTGGGCGGCCTTCCGGAACACGCCGGACCTCCGGCCCTACCAGGCCGAGCAGGCCCGCGTCTCCACAGATGAGCGCAACCCCGAAATCGCCCCCACGGCGGCGCGCTCCAGGGCTCTCAATTTGGACGAAGCCGACCGTGCCGATGACGACGAACTGAACGACATCCTCTGGCGCGCTCTGCGCGGCGCCGCGCCGCCCCCGCCTGTTCGCAGCTTCTGGGGCAGATGAGGCCGGCGGCTACTTGCCCTTGAACGCCGAGTACTTGTTCAGTTTGTCCAGCAACGGTTTCGCCGCCGCCGGCGCCGGCTTCTTCCCCGCCAGAATCGCCCGGCGGTCCGCGCCGGCGCCGTACAGCGCTTCGTCCACTTCCGCATCGTCCCGAAGCGTTGCGCCTTGCAGCGCGATGCCGCCGAAGACCCCGCGGGAGCGCGACCAGGAGAGGATCTCCGCCCGCATCGTCGCATCCGTCTGCGCCTGCGCGTCGCGGCCCACCGGCCCCGCGGCCGCCGTCGCCTCACCGCCCAGCGTGAACTTGCTCGATAGCAACCTCTCCATCCCTTTGCTGTTCATCATCAGCATGATCACGTCGCTCTCCGCGCCGCCGATCTGGAAGCCGACGCTGCCGCCTTCCACACGCATCCCCACCGGTCCGGTCCAACCCTTGCCTCCCGGCAGCCGGCAGGAGGCAAAGCCCCGCCCGTACTTGGCGGCCAGAATAAACCCGCCCTTCTTCATCGCCGGGATGATGATGGCGCAATGCGCCTTGGCAAACAGGTCCTGCGGGATCGCCCGGTCGCCCGCCGCCATGATCTCGCCGAGAACCTCGGCCGACGCGTTCAAGCGCTTCTTCTCGGCCGTGCCTCCGAAGAGCAGTGTGGCCGGCATCAGGCAAAGTAACAGTTTTCTCATATGTGTTCCCATTTTGAATGACGAAGCCCCGCTGCGGCCGGTTGCGGCCAAGCGGGGGGGCCAGACGGCCTCAAGGCCGCGGTGAAATAAGGTGCAGGGGACAGATTGAAGTCTGTCCCCGGGTCATTAGAATTGCACGCGCAGGCTGACCTGCACGCGCCGCCGGCCCGCGTCGGTGTTCCACTGGTTGAGGAACGCCGCCGAGGTGATGCGCCCGTCGGGCAAGCCGAAGTTGCGGGTGTTGGTGAAGTTGAAGAAGTCACCGCGGAGCTGCGTGTTGACGCGCTCGCCGATCTTGGTGTTCTTCATTACGCTGAGGTCCATGTTGCCGATGCCGTCCGCGCGCAGAATGCCGCGGCCGGCGTTGCCGATGCCCTGTGCCGCCGTCACCGGAGTGAAGAAGCCCTGCGTGGCGCGCTGCGCCGCCGGGATCGAGTTCCAGATGCGGTACAGCTCGGGCAGACCCATGCTGGACAGGTCCATGGTGGTGTTCACGTTGGGCCGGATGGCCACGCCCACCAGGCCGGAGATGCCCGACAGGCGCCCGCCCGGATCGGCCCCGTTCAGCACCGTAAACGGAGCGCCGGTCTGGAGCGTCAGGAACGGGCTGATCTGCCAGCCGCCCACGACCTTGCCGGCAAAGCCCTTCTGGTCGCGCAAGAACGGCACCTCATACACGCCGTTTACCGTGAAGCGGTGCGTGCGGTCGAAAGTCGAGGGGCCGCGGTCCGCACGGCGGTTGTAGCTGTCCTGCGGCAGAGCCACGTCGGACAATGCGTTGGGGTTGAACAGCTCGCTGGCGTAATCGATGAACTTGGCCCAGGTGTAGTGCGCGCCCATGGCGAAGTTCTTCGAAAGCCGCTTCTCCAGGGAGGTCTGCAGCGAGTGATAGATGGATGCGGCGCAATTACAGCGGTTCCGCAGCACGCCGAAGTTCGGATCCACGCGCCGGCCGCCCGATCCGGGAATAATTGGGTTGCCGTCGATGGTCTGGAACAGGCCGGTTCCCTTGGTGGCCACCCAGCCCACGGTCACGCCCCAGTCGCGCGCGAACTCGCGCTGCATCTGCATGCTGTACTGCTCGGCCACCGCCGAGCGCTGGTCGGGCGACAGAATGGTGCGGTTCGCCGTCGCCGGGTTGGCCGGCACGCCGCTGAAGCGCGCGTTCTGGATCTTGGTGAACGCCTGCGTGGCCACGCCGCCGGAGATGAAGTTCACCGAGTTGAGGAACGGGAAGGCCGACGCCACGTTCAGCGTCAGGTTCACGAAGTTGTGGTCGTAGCTGCGCGCATAGCCGCCCCGCAGCACCAGTTGCTCGTTGCCCGTCAGCCAGCCCAGAAGCCCTGGTCCCTGGCCGAAGCGATAGTTGAAGCCCACGCGCGGCGCCCAGTTGTTCAAGTCGCGCGCCGGCCTGTTCGTCATGCGGTAGGCCTCGTTGTTGCCCGCGGCGGCGACAATCCGGTTGTTGATCGGGATCAGGCTGTCCAGCGAAGGGCCGGGCGATTCCCAGCGCAGCCCGTAGGTCAGCGTGAAGCGCCGCGATACGCGCCACTCGTCCTGCAGGAACCAGTAGTAGTCGTACTGCTTGAACGGCCAGATCACGTCGCCGCCCGGCAGCGTCGCGTTGATCGTCGCCACCGTCGCCACGTCGTCATACAGCCGCTGAAGCGTGTCGTAGCTCAGCGAGCCGCGCGAGGTCGGTCCGAAGAAGCTGACGATGTCCACCCGGCGGAAGTCGATGCCGCCCTTGATGGAGTGCTTGCCCTTGATCCAGCTTGTCGTGTTCTGAAGCTGGTAGGTGTTGTTGCGCCGGAACTGCGGCAGGTTCACCGCCAGCCCGATGGCCGTGCGCGACGCCGCGGCGTTGATGCCCACCAGGCCCAGCTCGCCCACTTCCAGCGACGGAATCGCCTGCGATGCCGAGTTGGACGCGTCCGACTGGCTCACCAGCCGCTGATAGGAGACCCGCATCTCGTTGAACACCGCCGGCGCGGGCGTGTAGTTCCACGCCAGCGTGGCGGACTGCGCCCGAGACGGCGACACTGTCGTCAGCCCCGGAGGCGTTACCTGCCCGCTGCCGTACACCAGGTCGTCGTTCACCATGTACCGCCCGGTGAGCAGGTTCCTGTCGTTGAAGCGGTGGTCGAAGCGCGCCGTGCCCTGGTAGTTGGTCTGCCCGACGCCGGTCGATCCGGTGATCCTGCCCAGGGGAATCTGCAGCGTCTGCGTCCCCGTGTTGAGCGGCGCGAACTTACCGCTCGCGACCTCCGCCGCCGGCAGGTACGTCAGCAGCGCCTGCACCTGCGCCCGGCCCTGGCTCACTCCGCTCAGCATCTGCCGGCCCGCCTCGGTCGGCGCGCCGTCCAGGGTCGAGCCGAAGCCCACCTGGCGTACTGTCCACTTCTGCAGCGAGGTGAAGAAGAAGGTCTTGTCCTTGCCGTTGTACACCTTCGGGATCAGCACCGGGCCGCCCACCGTTCCGCCGAACTGGTGCTCGTTCAGGAACGGCACCTGCGTCACTCTGGCGTTCACTTCCTGGTTGCTCAGCGTGTTCAGCGCGTTGCTGTTGTAAAACCAGAAAGCCGAACCATGCAGTTCGTTCGTCCCGCTCTTGGTGATGATGCTCACCACCGAGCCGGCTGTCCGGCCGTACTCCGCCATGAACTGGTTGGTGACGATCTTCACCTCGGCCACGATGTCCGGGTTGTTGATCGTCTGCTGATTGCCGGTCACGCTCGGGTCGTTGGAGTCCTGCCCGTCGATCATGAAGTTGTTCGACCGCACCCGCATGCCGTTGGACGAGAAATTGACTCCGCCCGCTGCGAAGTTCGACTGCCCCGAGCTCAACTGGCTCACCCCCGGCACCGACAGCGCCAGGTTCAAAATGTTTCTGTTCGGCGCCAGCGGCAGCTCCGAAATGCGCTTCGATTCAAAGTTCGTGCTGACCTCGGCGTTGGTCGTGTTCAGCAGCGGAGCGTCCGTGTTCACGCTGATGGTCTCGGTGACGCTCGCCACCTCCAGCTTGATGCTCAGGTCCGCGTCCTGGCCGGAGCGCAGCACGATCGGCCCCTGGACGTACTTCCCAAAGCCCGCCTTCGTCACCGTCACCTCGTAGGAGCCCGGCGGCAGTTGCGGGAACCGGAATGTCCCCTCCGTGGAGGCGGTGAGTTCGCGCGTGTCGTTCGTGCCGATGTTTCGAGCCTTTACGCCCGCACCGCTCACCGGCGCCCCACTGGCGTCGCGTATGGTGCCGAGAATCGTGCCCGATGTGATCTGCGCCACGGCCGAAAGCGTCATGGCCAGCGTCAATAGCAGTGTCAGCAATGTTCTCTTCATGGTTTACCCCTAGTGTCCTGAGTTAGAAATACGTTCGCAAAGTCGTTGAACTTTCCCGAGGATCAGATCGGCATCAGCAGTCCAGATGAACGGCTTGGGATGTTCGTTGTTATGTTCCAAATACTCCTGAATGGCCTTCTCCAGACTCGG
>JACRBC010000081.1 GCA_016213245.1 Candidatus Solibacter usitatus
CGAGTCTGGAGAAGGCCATTCAGGAGTATTTGGAACATAACAACGAACATCCCAAGCCGTTCATCTGGACTGCTGATGCCGATCTGATCCTCGGGAAAGTTCAACGACTTTGCGAACGTATTTCTAACTCAGGACACTAGATTGAGTTGGGCGGCCGTCTCACTTGTCCGGTCGCCGGAAAGCCGCGCCCGCTCCAGCGCCGATTGGAACGCCGCCGCCGCGCTCGCATAGCGCATCATCATCAATGACGCCGCGCCTGTGTTGTTGTCGCACTTGATCGCCGCCCCGGTGTCGCCCTCCTGGCCCGCAATCAGGGCCCCGCGCCGGTACGCCTCGATCGCTTCTGCATAGCGCCGCGCAGCCAGATGCCGATTCCCCTTGCGGATTTGCGCTGTCGCGCCAGTCTCTCTGGCGGGCCCGGGTTCATGCGTGCCGGTATCGTGCGTTAGCGCGATCAGCGACGCGACCAATGCGCAAACAGACTGGATTCGCATGTCAACGACCTTAGACGTGCAGTTTCGTTAACCTTACGTGGCAGCCTCTGAGGGTACTAGTATCCTTAGTACCCTCAGAGAGCATACCAGATTCTCCCAACCAGGGATCAACAATTTGTGTGTATTTTTTGTAGCGTGCGCTATGTACCGCACGAGAACTAGTGGCTACCCCTGGGAAGATTCTCAGAAGAACATAGGGGGAAGAATGATGATGATCGGCGTGCCTTCCATGGCGGTTGCTCCTTTCGTGGGCTCCCGGAACGTCTCCCGTTCCGTCGGGTTGGGATTGCTCCTCAACCCGCAGGGACCCTAGACCGGGCGCAACGCCTGTCGCTCGCCAACTAACGCATCTTATTGAGTCTTAAAGGAAAATTCTCTTCGAGCGGCCGTGAATGAAAAAGGTTGACCCGGCCGGGCGGCGAGGGCGGGCCAGGTGGAGCGGGAGGCTGTTGGAGGCCGCCGGGTGGGCAAACCGCGAACCAATCTGAACCGGGATCGTGGTGCTGGCTATGGGGTTGCTCACAAACCGGCAGCGCCAAGTCGAGAGTCGACTTCCGCCCGCGCCGCGGCGGGCGACCCAAAAAGCCAAGAAGACCCGGTCTGCGGCAGAAGCGACACCAAGGCGGAGTACTCCCAAGCTTCATCCGGCGAAAATGCGGCGAAACCGAGTGTATCGGCAAGGCGCCAACTGACTTGGATTATGCCTTCCAAGCTGAGGTTGCCGGGCACGGGTGGATCGTGATGGCAGGCGATAGCGGCAGCGATTTCGTCGGGGAAGTCCCAATCCTGCGCCAGGTAGGCGCCCGCGGCGCAGTGGTCGATCTCGAACAGGTCGCGCTCGGTGGTCAGCAGGTCGAAGCCAAAGTCGTTGGAGACCCCCAACATGCGCGAGTATTCGTCGGGGTAGGCCGACATCAGTCCCAGCGTGCCAAGGTTGTGCAACAGTCCGGTGGTGTAGGCCGTTTCACGGGCGGTCCGAGACAGCCGCGCGGCTTCCTCGGCGATCAGAGCGGTAGCCAAACTGTGCATCCAGACTTTGCGCAGCGCCTCAATCCTGACCGACGACCGCACCATTTTGTGAAGCACCACGAATGTGGCCATCGCCTTCACCCTGTCCATGCCCATCAGAGCAATCGCCTGCGACAGACCGGTCACTTCGCGGCACGCGCCGAACAGGGCGGAGTTGGCGAAGCGCAGCAATTCGGCGGCGAAGGAGGGATCGAGCCGGGCCAGGTCTCCCAACTGTGCAGTGCTGACGTTTTCCTGCCCGACCAGGGCCAGGATGCGGTGCGCGACGGCGGGGAACGGCGGGACCAAGCGAAGCGCCCACGGCGCCTGGGGACGGACATACGTAGATGACATCAAACGCTCCTCTGGGAGACTTTTCGACCGGAACGCGCAGGACCTGAGCCGGATTCGGACCCCGTCCGGGTGCGCCCGAAGTTGACGCCACCTGCGGCGTGTGATGAATTGAATCTCGGCATGACTGACCGCGAACGATTCCTGGCCGCGATGGATTACCAGCCGCGCGACCGCGCTCCCTTCCACGAGTTTCCCTGGCCCACCTGGCCCGAAACCGCCGACCGCTGGCGCGCCGAGGGCGGCTACGACCCCGCCGCCATGAGCTTCGGTTGCGACAACTGGGTGATTGAATACCAGTGGTTCTTCCCCAACCCGCCCTTTGAACGCGAGGTGGTCTCCGAGGATGACGAATACGTCACCTACGTCGATTTGCAGGGCATCCTGATGCGCGAGTTCAAGAACAACCCGCTCAGTTCCATGCCGCAGTTCCTACGCTTCCCGGTGGAAACGCGCGACGACTTCCGCAGGTTCTGGCGCGAGCGCATGCAGCCGGACCTCACGGCCCGGATGGGCGCGGACTGGCGCGCCCAGCTTCGCCGCCACCGCGAGCGCGATCACGTCTTCATCGTTCTGGCCGACCGCTGGGGCGGCTTCTTCGGCTCGCTGCGCAACATGCTCGGCGTGGAGCCCCTCTGCATGGCCTTCCTCGAAGATCCGTCCTTCGTCGAGGAGATGATGGAGGCCGACGCCGAGTTTCTCATCAGTATGCTCGGCCAGATGCTGGAGGAGACCACGATCGACGTCTTCGGCTTCTGGGAGGACATGGCCTACAACAGCGGTCCGCTGATCGGCCCGGCGATGGTGCGCAAGTTCATGGTTCCGTGCTACAGGAAGGTGATCGACTTCGCCCGCTCGCACGGCGTGCGCTACTTCTGCCTGGACAGCGACGGCGACGTCAGCCTGCTGATCGAGCCGTGGATCGAAGCCGGCATCGACATCCTCTATCCCTGGGAGGTCCAGGCCGGCATGGACCCGACCGCCGTCCGCAAGCGATACGGCCGCAACCTGCGCCTCTGGGGCGGCCTCGACAAGCGCGCGCTCACCCGCGGCCACGCCGAGATCGACGCCGAGATCGCCCGCCACAAATGGCTGATTGACGACGGCGGCTTCGTCCCCATGCTCGACCACAGCGCCCCGCCGGACATCTCGTGGGATAACTACCGCTACTACATGGAGAGCCTGCGCCGGTCGCTCTGATGTTGCTCTTCAGGTCTCCGGCGATGGCGGCGCAGATCATCTCCCACGAGGCTTGCGAGCCTTGAAATCGTGTATAACCAGGGAAAGAGAGCGCATCTGGATGCACAGGCGTGATTTTGTGATGAGCATCACGGCGGCCGGGGCCGCCGGCCATCAGGACCCGCGCGCGGGACGAACCACCATGAGGATCAAACTCAGCAGCGTGTATGTCGACGACCAGGATAAGGCCCTGAAGTTCTACACCGAGGTACTGGGTTTTGTGAAGAAGCGGGAGATTCCGCTGGGCAAGGCTAAGTGGCTCACCGTGGTCTCGCCAGAGGAGCCGGAGGGAACTGAATTGCTCCTGGAACCAGACCACAATCCTGCCGCCAAAGCCTTCAAGAAAGCCCTCTTCGAACAGGGCATCCCGTTGACCGCCTTCGCCGTCGACGACATCCAGGCCGTGTATGACCGCATGCTGAAGCTCGGCGTGACGTTCCGCATGAAGCCCACCAAGGCCGGCGGGCCGGCCATCGCCGTCTTCGACGACACCTGCGGCAACTACATCCAGATCTACCAGGCCTGAGCCCGATTCCGCGGGGCAGTGCAAGCAGCCTGAGATCGGTCGTCTCAGTACCGCCCGTACTTGTGAATGGCGTTGATCATCGCCACGAAGTTCTCATGCGGGATGTAGTTCACCACGCTGTGGCTGCTGCCGGCGATCCAGCGCCCGCCCGGCTTCAGCACCTCCATGTGCGCCGCGACATCGGCATCCACTTCGGCCGGTGTGCCCTTGACCAGCGGCCAGGTGATGTCGATGTTGCCGTGCAGCGTCACGCGGTGGCCATAGCGCTTCTTGAAGTCGCGGTAGTCGATGCCGGAAGGATCCATCGGCGTCACGCAGTTCACTCCCATGCCGAGCAGCATCTCCATGCCGGCGTCGATGTTGCCGTCGGAGTGGAACATGATCGGCCGCCCGGCCTCGCGCATCGGCGCCAGAATCCGGTCAAAGTGCGGCTCCCAGATTTCACGGAACACGCTCGGCCTGACGAACAGCCCCTTGTTGAAGGCGAAGTCGTCGGCCGGATAGAAGAAGTCCACGCCGGCCTCCGCCGCGCCCCGCACCAGGCCGACAAAGTAGTTTGCCGACCGCGACATCATCTCGCCAAACAGTTCGCGGTCTTCATGGATCATCACCATGGCGTCGGTGAGACCGACGGCGAACTCGTAGAGCGTCTGGAAGATGCAGAAGCCCGCCAGCGCCACGCCAATCCCCGTGCCGCGCGCGCATTCGACATACTCGCGCACGTAGCGCAGCTTCTCTTCGCGCTCGGCGTCACCGGGCCAGATGATTGCGTCCATATCGCCACGGCTTTTGATGCTGCGGTCGGTGATCAGCCCGATACTGCCGTCTGGGAAGCGTTTCTTCAGCGGGGTCCACAAGGACTCCAGGATAATCACGTCCTGGCCGATGATGCGGCACAGCTCGACGTAATCGGCGGGCCACATCGGCCGCGCCGCCTCCGACGCATTTCCCTTCGCCGGATCGCCGCCCACGCCCAGCGTATTGCCCGCCGGCCGGCCCAGGAGCTTCTCCACGTGCTGATCCTCGATCAGGATCTCCAGGTGCGGCACGCGGTCCGCCGCTTCTCCGCGTAGCGTCGCCAGCAGCCGCCCGATGTCCGGCTTGCCCTCGAACGGCTCGATGCCATGGTCCGGCGTCATCGCGCGCCTCCTTCCCTCAGCGGCTTCCCGATCACATCGTACGGCGTGATGGTCACCGGCCCCAGAAGGCCGTTCAAGCGAATATTAGGCAACAGACCGCGGTGGTTGGCCACCGCGCGCGCGCTTGCCTCGGTGTTGGTCACCACAATTCTCAATCGGTTCTCGCCCGGCCGCACCGCGCCGGTGATGTCGAACCGGAACGGCTTCCACACGCGCTCGCCAATACGCCGCCCGTTCACCCAGACCTCGGCCACCACGCCCACTTCGCCACAATCGAGCATCAGCTTGCGCCCGCGCAGCCGGTCCGGCAGGCGGAACGATTTCTCGTACGACGCGCTGCCGGAGTAGTTTTTCAGGCCGGTGTCGCTCCACGAGCCGAGCCGGAACTGCGTCACACCGGCGACAAACTCGAGCGGCGCATACCGGGTACCCATTTCGCGCAGCTCCATCGTCGCGCCGCTCACCGGCTTCACACTTCCCCCGAGCACTCTCAGCCCTGTCACCCCGGGCGGCACGGCCACCCGGTAGATTCGCCCGCCGGCGGCGCGTTCCACCGCGGGCGGCGCCGGCCCCGGCTGAAGCGCGAACTGAAGCCCTTTCGCCGCCCCGCCCGATACATCCGCCAGCCGGAAATAAAACGCGGTCTGCGCGCGGTCGAACTCCAGCTTCAACAGGATCTCGTTCCAACCGGCCCGCAGCCGCACCGCCTTCTCATGCGCGAAGGCCGAGCGGTCCTCGCGCGAGGCCGGCATGTCGTGAAAGCTCAGCACGCGTTCGCGGTTCACCCACACCTTTGCCGCGTCGGCCGAGATCTCCAGCCGCACGTTCCGCGGCTCGTACGCGTAGACGAATGTCGCCGCGTACGCCGCCGCCCCCGCGCCTCCCCGCAGCCCCGGCAGCTTCAAGTGCGCCACGTATTCCGCGGGCGCCGGGCCCCTCTGGCCGCATGCCGTCCAACGAATCCCATCCCCGCTGGTCGAGTTGTAGCTCCTGTCGCGCAGCACCTGGAATCCGTCCGTCTCCGGACCGTAGGCGTTCACAAACGCCTGATGTCGAGGCGCCTCGAAGGGGCCCAGGCACAGCCATTCGGTCACCGTCAGGCGCTCCGCGGAAAGCCACTCTTCCTGGCCATCCTCGGCCAGCGCATATGGCACTTGCACTGTGTCCCCCAGCGGCCGGAACTCCCATCCGTCTGAGCCGAGATCGATTGCCGCCGTCTCATCGGCCACCAGCACGCTGCCCGACAGTTTCTTCGCTGTTTCCGGCCCGAAGACAACGTGAAACGCCTCCCACGGACCGAGTTCCAGCCTCACTCTCGTGCCTGCCCTGGTGAACGAGTGGAACAGCGGCGCGCGTGAGCCGTCCTCCGCATTCCACTTTTCCGGACTCCCGCGCACGGGCGTCTCCACCACCAACTTTCGCGCCTGGGGCGTGTTGTTGACGACGAAGTAGGCCGCCGCGCCTTCTTTTTCGCGCCGTGCGTAGTACAGGTTTTCTGCGCTGCCCTCCAGTAAGCGGAAGTCTTTGGCCACGTGATCATCGAGCAGCGCCACCACGCGTCCAAGGTCCTTACCTACGAAGTACGCCCGCCCGCCCGTGCCCTCGCCAAACATCTCCTTCACTATGCGCGCAATTTCCGCGTCGTCGCGGCCCTCGTCCATCGAGATCGAGGGCAGCCGCCCCGTTGCAATCACCACTCCACCCTGTTTCCAGAACTCGTGGATCTTTGCCAAAGCCGCCCGCCGCATGGTGGAGACCGGCGGCACGACGATGGCCCGGAAGCTCTCCCCCCCGATCTCGATGACGCCCCTCCCCACCCGCGCCTGGTCCAGGAAGTAGTCGT
Source organism: Candidatus Solibacter usitatus (assembly GCA_016213245.1). Taxonomy (GTDB): domain Bacteria; phylum Acidobacteriota; class Terriglobia; order Bryobacterales; family Bryobacteraceae; genus Paludibaculum; species Paludibaculum usitatum_A. Next base: position 6,601 of record JACRBC010000081.1, read on the forward strand.
CGGCGACGTCAAAGTCCCACTGCGCCGCCGGCAGGCGGTTCATCAGGTCGAAGTAGGCGTCCTCGGTCTCTACCGCCTGATTCTTCCAGTCGAAACCATAGATGTGCAACGTGTCGGGATCGTCCGGATGATACAGCCGCATGGAACGCTGGTAGTTCCACTTCTTCTCGTCGAACACGGGATCGGAGTGCGCCCACACGGTCGTCAGCGGGTGGTAGAGCAGCACCGGCGCCACGTGCCGGCTGTCGTTCATGAAGCTCAGCCGCCGGGCGTAGTCGGCGTAGTGGTGGAAGTACTTCCAGAACGGCTGCCGCCAGTCCCACATCGGCGGGAAGTTGGTGATGCTATCGCTGTAGCCGAACCACGGCGTCAATTGCGTCGCCCCCCACAGCGCCACCAGGTTGGTCCCGTAGCGCATCTTCTCCGGGCTGATGAACGAATCGCGCCCCTGCAGGATCTGGTTCTCCACCCAGAACGGCTTGCCCATGAAGTGCGCCACCGAGGCCGCTTCCTTGAAATGCCGCGGCGATTCTCCGAAATTCCACAGCGAGTCGATGCCCGGCATCGACATGTTCCGCTGGCAGCGCATGAAGTCGCCCTGATACGCCGCGCTGGCCATCAGCGACTCCTCCCACTCGTGGCCCGTCAACAGCACGCCGCGCTCCTTCAGCCAGCCGCTCACCTGCCCCCAGTAGTTGGTCGCGTACAACTCGGCGATCACGTCCATGTAGTCGCAGCGGACCTTCTCTGTCATGCGCTCGCCCTCAAAAGCCAGCAGCGGCAGGAACTTCTCCAGCCGGTAGGCTTTGGCGCGTTCGAACTTCTCAAACAGCCCGTCGGTCCAGGCGATGCGGTACCCGATCTCGCCTTCGTGGTCGGAGACCGCCGACGGAATCACGTTGCCGAAGTACGGCTTGAAGCGGCGGTACTGCTCGCCCAGCACGCGCTCGATGTACAACCCGACCGCCTCTCTGTTCATCAGGTCGACGTTCAGCCGCTCCATCGGATGGTCTTCCAGGCAATAGATCATCACGCGCCACCTGCCCGCCGGCGCTTCCCACCGGAACCTGTCCCCCGCAATTCCCTCACTGATCACTTGAAGACTCTGTTCCTCCATCGCGCCATCCGCTCTCAGCCGCCCCGCCACCGCCAGCAGCGGCCGCTGAAGCCCTGTCATCTCCGCCAGCACCGGGCCTTCGACGATCCGTTCCACCGGCTTCAGCCGCCGGCGCATGAACTCCGGCCGTTCGCGGATGATATGGCTCTGCGGCGGCTCGAGGTTCCAGATGTCACGAAAATCACCCTGCGGCCACATGTAATCGGTGACAAACCCGAGCGAGAATCCACGCTTGCGACTCTCATCCAGCCCGGCCGCCACGTTCCGCACCCATTCTTCGGAGAGATACGGCGTGCGCAACCCGTCGAATCCGAACACGTAGGCGCCGAAGACGCCCTGCTCCGTCATCCTTCGGATCTGCTCCCGCACCTTCTCCGGCTCCATGCGGCCATTCCAGGCCCAGTACGGCATGATGCCGTGCTTGCGAGGGGGGTTCCGGAAGCCCTGGTACAGCGCTTCGTCGGCGCGGCCCTGCGGCGAGGATATGACCAGCAGCACCGCCGCCGCCAAGCCTTGGACTGTACTGGATCGGTCCATTGCACCCTGCATCGTATCAGGCTTGAAGCCGTGCTGAAAGCCATTGAATTCCGCCGGCAAACATTGTATTCTTCGCTTGTGAAGACACAAACGTCCTTTGTTCTTTTCCTGTTTCGGATATCCAGCCTCGTGATTCCGATGCTCGCCGCAGCCCAGGACCCGGTCTTCAAGTCCACGACACGCCTCGTGGAGCTCTCCGTGGTCGCCACGGACGACAAAGGCAATCCGGTGACGGACCTGAAGAAGGAAGACTTCACAGTCCTGGAGGACGGCAAGAGCCAGCAGATTTCGCACTTTTTCACCGAAGCGATGCTGCGGAACGCGCCGCCGCCGCCCGCGTTGCCTAAGGGCATTTTCACCAACCGGCCGGAGTTCCTGCCCAGCACTCCGAAGACGGTGAACGCCATCGTGATCGACTACCTCAACACGCCCTGGGCCGCCCAGACCGCCACGCGCGAGCAACTGCTCGCCGTGTTGCGGACATTGGGCGAAAACGACGTGGTCGCCATCTACACGCTCGGGCAAACGCTCACCATCCTGCACGACTTCACATCGGACCGGAAGGCGCTGGAAGAGAAGCTCAAGCACTTCGAAGGGATTCTCACTCTGCGCGGCAGATCCCAAACCGACCTCATCCGCCAGAGCGCGGACCGCTGGAGCCGCGTTTTTCTGGAGCGCCGCGCCGAGGCGGAGAACGTCTACCAGGCCACCATGCAACGCACTCGGACTTTGCTCACCATCCGCTCCCTTTCCCTGCTGGCGAGACACATGGCCGGCATCCCTGGCCGCAAGAACCTCATCTGGATGTCGGCAGGATTCCCCATCTCCGTGACCCCGACCAATACCACCACACCCACCGTTCTGATGTCGGAGTCGGCCGGCTTCCGCGTGCAAAACATGCCGCGGGCTGAGGTGGCCCTGAGCGGCGATTCGGCGACGCTGTTTCTGGACACCATGGACAAGGCTATCGAGGTGATGAACGATGCCGGCGTTGCGGTGTACGGCCTCGACGTCATGGGCTTGGTAATCCCGATGGCGCTGGCGGAAGAGGGCTTCAACTCCGCCGTCACTAACTCTGCCCTGGTCCGTTTCGCCAGGGACCAGGTGTCGCAGACCTCTCTGGTTGAGCTTTCCTCCCGCACCGGCGGTGTGGCCACGCTGAATAGCAACGACATATCCGCGCCGATGAAGCGCGCCTTGGACGACGCACGCTACGCCTATACGCTGGCCTATTACACGACGAATCCGAAAAACGATGGCAAGTTCCGCAAGTTGGAGATCAAGCTCAAGCGTCCGGGCGTGAAGCTCCGCTACCGCAATGGCTACACCGCCGACGACCAGGGCAGGTCACAGGCCCCCTCCCTCAAGGCCGACCTCGATGAGGCCGCCAAGAGCCCGATCATCCAGACCGCGGTCCTCCTCACCGCGCAATTGCAGCCCAAATCGAAGGACGAGTTTAACCTTGCCCTGCAGATCGAGCCCACCCAGATTTCCTTCCAGCAGAAGAAGGACGCCTGGGAGGCCTCGCTCGACCTCATGTTCTTCCAGAAAACGCCCGACGGCAAAATGAATGGCCTCCACGCCGCCCTGCCCCTCAAGCTGAGCCTGGACGCCTACCAGACCGTGCTCAAGAAGGGCCTGCTGTATCGCCGCACCATCACCCGTGATGCCGGCGCCTTCGCCCTCCGCGTTGTCGTCCGCGATGCCACCAACGGCGCCACCGGCACCCTCGACATTCCGTTGGAAACGCCCTGACCCCTACCGCCGGAACATATACACGGCCACTTCCGCCATCAGGTTCGGCAGCACGGTCCCGCTGATGTGCCCCGATAGAAATAGCCGCCGCTCCACCGTCCATCCCTGGCTTCGGATCGACTCCTCGAAGTCCAGCACCGTCAGATAGTGCATGTTCGGCGAGCTGTGCCACTCATATGGAAACAGCGCCGTCCTGGGCGCGCCACCACTGAACAGGTGGCTCAACCGCACGCGCCAGTGGCCGAAGTTGGGGAAGGCGATGATGGCGCGGCTGCCGATGCGCAGCATCTCGTTGATCACCATCAGCGGCTGGCGCGTCTCCTGAAGCGTCTGGCTCAGAATGACGTAGTCAAACGCCTGGTCCGGATACTCGGCCAGGCTCGCCTCCAGGTCGCCCTGATACACGGTGACGCCGCGCGCGATGGCTTGCTGCACCAGTTCGCGCTTCAACTCCACGCCCCGCGCCTCCACCTGCTTGTTCTCCTTCAGCCACGCCAGCAACCCGCCGCCGCCGCAGCCCAGGTCCAGGACGCGCGCCCCCGCCGGGATCAGCTCGCTGATCAGCGCGTAGTCGGAACGCCCCAGCACTTCACGGACCTTCATTGGCCCGCCCGCCCGGCGTTCTAAACTCCCGCGCGCAGCGCGCCAGGAAGCCCGTCACGATGCCCGTCTGCTCGCCCACGTCCACCAGAAACGCGTCGTGGCCGTAGTTGGACGACAGTTCGCAGTAGGCCACGTCGTGATTCCTGCTGCGCAGCGCGTTGACGATCTCCTGCGACTGGTAGGAAGGATACAGCCAGTCCGACGTAAAGCTGACCACCAGAAACCGCGACTGCGCGCGCTCCAGCGACGCCGCCAGCGACGGGAATCCGGCGCTCAGGTCGAAGTAATCCATCGCCTTGGTGATGTACAGGTAGGAATTGGCGTCAAAGCGCCCCACAAACTGCGTGCCGCGGTAGCGCAGGTAGCTTTCCACCTCGAAATCCGCCGCAAAGTCATAGCTGAACTCCTGCCGGTCGCGCAGCCGCCGGCCGAACTTCTCGCGCATCGACTCGTCCGACATGTAGGTGATATGCCCGATCATGCGCGCCACCGAAAGCCCGCGGCCCGGCGGCGTCTTGTCGTAATAATCCCCGCGATTGAAGTCCGGATCGGCCATGATCGCCTGCCGCCCCGTCTCGTTGAACGCAATTTGCTGCGCGCTGTGCCGCGCCGTCGCTGCGATGGGAATGCACGCCTCCACCGCCTCCGGGTAGGCGACCGCCCACTCCAGCGCCTGCATCCCGCCCATGGAGCCGCCCGTCACCGCCAGCAGCCGCGCAATGCCCAACTGGTCAATCAGCATCTTCTGCAACCGCACCATGTCGCCGATGGTGATGCCTGGAAAAGTGAGCCCGAACGGCTGGCCCGTCGCCGGATTGATCGACGAGGGCCCTGTGGTTCCACGGCATCCGCCCAGGACGTTGGCGCAGATGACAAAGTACAACTGGGTGTCGAACGCCTTGCCCGGCCCGATCATGTTCGCCCACCAGCCCGGCTTGCCCTCGTGATCGATGCCTGCCGCGTGCGCGTCGCCGCTGAAGGCGTGCAACACCAGGATCGCGTTGCTCCGCGCGGCGTTCAACGTCCCGTACGTCTCGTAGGCCACCTGCACGTCGTTGAGCGTCTCGCCCACGTCGAGCGTCAGCGAGGAGAAGTGCGCGTATTGTGTTTCCGTAATCATCCCGGAGGGCCGGCGGCCTTTGGTCCCTATTGTATCGTGGGCCTGTCGCGGGTCTCACCCCGCCGCCGTCACCGTCAGCCGCCCGTGCTGCACGCCCTTGGTGGCGATCAGCTTATCAGCGATCTTCCGCACCTCCCCGCTCTTGCCCCGCAGCACCAGGACCTCCAGGCAGTGGTGGTGGTCCAGGTGCACGTGCAGCGTCGACACGATCTCCGCGTAGTGTTCGTGCTGCATCTCTGTCAGCCGCTCCGACAGCAGCCGCACGTGGTGGTCGTACACCAGCGTCAGCGCCCCGACTACCTGCGCTTCGGGCGCAGTGGTCGACTCCTGGATCAGCGCGTCCCGGATCAGGTCCCGGAACGCCTCGCTGCGGTTGCTGTAACCCCGGCGTTCGTTCAACCGGTCGAACTTCTTCAGTAGTTGTTCGTCGATGGCGACGCCGATCCGGCACAATTCGCTCATGTGGCTATTATTGCGCTCCCGCCAAGGTCCGCTTGATCAATCTCCTCCGGCATGAAAAAATAGATCTTGTCCCCCACCACAGGAGTGAGCTTGCCGACTACAGCTATCCTGGCCCTGGAAGACGGGACCGTCATCCAGGGCCGAGCGTATGGCGCACCCACGGTGCGCACCGGTGAAGTCGTCTTCAACACGGCCATCACCGGCTATCAGGAAGTCTTCACCGATCCGTCCTATACGGGGCAGATCGTCATTCTGACCAACCCCCAGATCGGTAATTACGGCACCAGCCAGGCCGACAACGAGGCCGCCCGCCCCTACATCGAGGGCCTCATCGTCCGCGAGTGGGCCGAAGCGCCCTCCAACTGGCGCAGCGACGCCACCGCGGACCAGTTCCTCACCGGTCACGGCGTGCCGGTGATCTCCGAGATGGACACCCGTGCCCTGGTGCGCAAACTGCGCATCGGCGGCGTCATGCGCGGCGCCCTCTCCACCGCCGGCCACTCCGGCGACGAACTGGTCGCCATGGCCCGCAACAGCCCGTCGATGGCCGGACTCGACCTCGCTACCCGCGTCTCGACGAAAGACCGCTACGAGTGGACCGAGACGCTGGCCCCCTGCTCGCCCTCCGAACACATCGCCGTCGAGCCGCCCGGCCGCTTTCACGTGGTCGCCTACGACTTCGGCATCAAGCGCAACATCCTCCGCTGCCTCGTCTCGATCGGCGCCAGAGTTACCGTGGTCCCGGCGCTCACCACCGCCGCCGACGTTCTGGCGCTGAACCCCGACGGCGTCTTCCTCTCCAACGGTCCCGGCGATCCCGAACCCCTCGCCCACCAGATCGCCGAGGTGCGCAAGCTGGTCGGCAGCAAGCCCGTCTTCGGCATCTGCCTCGGCCACCAGATCCTCGGTCTCGCCCTCGGAGGCAAGACTTACAAGCTCAAGTTCGGACACCGCGGCATCAACCACCCCGTGCTCAACTACCGCACAAAGAGGGTGGAGATCACGGTGCAGAACCACGGCTTCGCCGTCGACGCCGACAGTTTCAAATCCAGCGAAGTGGAGCTCACCCACATCAACCTCAACGACCAGACCGTGGAAGGCCTGCGCCACAAGTCGCATCCCGCCTTCTCAGTTCAGTACCACCCCGAGGCCGCCGCCGGGCCGCACGACTCGCGCTACCTCTTCCATGATTTCAAGACGCTGATGAAGGAGTTCAAGAGCTAGAATGCCGCGCCGCAACGACATTCACCGCATCCTGATCATCGGCAGCGGGCCGATTGTCATCGGACAGGCCTGCGAGTTCGATTACTCCGGCACACAGGCCTGCAAGGCCCTGCGCGCCGACGGCTACCAGGTGATCCTGCTCAATTCGAATCCGGCCACCATCATGACGGATCCGAATCTCGCCGACGCCACCTACATCGAGCCGCTCACCGTCGCCTACGCCGAGGAGATCATCCGCAAGGAACGACCCGACGCCTTGCTCTCCACCGTCGGCGGCCAAACCGGACTCAACCTCGCCGTCGACCTCGCCGAAGCCGGCATCCTCGACAAATACGGTGTCGAGCTGATCGGCGCCAAGATCAACTCCATCAAGAAGGCCGAGGACCGCCTCATGTTCAAGTACGCCATGCGCAAGATCGGCCTCGCCACGCCGTCGTCGCGCCTGCTCACCAGCGTCGAGGAGGGCTTCGACTTCGCCGCCAAGATCGGCTACCCCGTCATCCTCCGCCCCAGCTTCACGCTCGGCGGCACCGGCGGCGGCATCGCCTACAACCACGAGGACATGGTCGAGATCCTCGAGCGCGGCCTCGACCTGTCGCCGGTCCATGAAGTGCTCGGCGAAGAGAGCGTCCTCGGCTGGAAAGAGTACGAGCTGGAAGTGATGCGCGACCTCGCCGACAACGCCATCATCGTGTGCTCCATCGAGAACTTCGACCCCATGGGCGTCCACACCGGCGACTCCATCACCGTCGCGCCAGCCCAGACCCTCTCCGATCGCGAGTACCAGATGATGCGCGACGGCGCGCTGGCCTGCCTGCGCGAAATCGGCGTCGACACCGGCGGCTCCAACGTCCAGTTCGCCATCAACCCGCAGGACGGTCGCATGGTCATCGTTGAGATGAACCCGCGCGTCTCGCGCAGCTCCGCGCTCGCCTCCAAGGCCACCGGCTTCCCCATCGCCAAGATCGCCGCCAAGCTCGCCGTCGGCTACCGCCTCGACGAGATCAACAACGACATCACCCGCAAGACGCCGGCCTGCTTCGAGCCGACCATCGACTATGTGGTCGTCAAGATCCCGCGCTGGCAGTTCGAGAAGTTCCCCGGCGCCGAGCCCGTCCTCACCACCCAGATGAAATCCGTCGGCGAGGTCATGGCCATCGGCCGTACCTTCAAGCAGGCTCTCAACAAGGGCATGCGTAGCCTTGAAACCGGCAAGGCCACGTCGGCCACCACCTACGACGAACGCCTCATCCCGCAGCGCCTCATCACCCCCAACCCCGACCGGCTCGGCTACATCCGTTTCGCCTTCGAACAGGGCTACTCCGTCGAGGACATCTTCGACATGACGAAGATCGACCCGTGGTTCCTCAAACAGGTCCGCGACGGCGTGCTCTACGAGCAGGAGCTCGACGGAAAGTCATTGGAGAGCCTCACCGCCGTCGAGATGCGCCGCGCCAAGCGCGAGGGCCTCTCCGACAACCGCCTCGGCCGCCTCCTGAACGCCAACCCGCTCGCCGTTCGCGACCGCCGCAAACAGCTCGGCGTCACCGCCGTCTTCAACCGCGTGGATACCTGCGCCGCCGAGTTCGAGAGCTTCACGCCCTACCTCTATTCAAGCTACGAAAGCGAATGCGAGGCCGAGCCCTCGCAGCGCAAGAAGGTCATGATCCTCGGCAGCGGGCCCAACCGCATCGGCCAGGGCATCGAATTCGACTACTGCTGCTGCCACGCCAGCTTCGCGCTGCAGGAGTTCGGCGTCGAGTCGATCATGGTCAATTGCAACCCCGAGACCGTCTCCACCGACTACGACACCAGCGACCGCCTCTACTTCGAGCCCCTCACTCTGGAAGAGGTCCTCAACATCTACGACACCGAAAAGCCGGACGGTGTCATCGTCCAGTTCGGCGGCCAGACCCCGCTCAACCTCGCCCTGCCCCTGAAGCGCGCCGGCGTCCCCATCATCGGTACCGACCCCGAGAACATCGACCTCGCCGAGGACCGCAAACTCTTCGGCAAGGTGCTCGACGATCTGAACATCCCCGCCCCGCCCTACGGCACCGCCATCAGCGTTGACCAGGCTTGCGACGTCGCGCGCCGCCTCGGCTACCCCGTCCTGGTCCGCCCCAGTTACGTGCTCGGCGGCCGCGCCATGGTCATCGCCTACGAGGAGGAGACTGTCCGCCGCTACATGCAGGAGGCCACGCTCTTCTCGCCGGACCGCCCCGTGCTCATCGACCGCTTTCTTGAGGACGCCATCGAGGTCGACGTCGACGCCCTATCAGATGGCGACGACGTGCTGATCGGCGGCATCATGGAGCACATCGAGGAGGCGGGCGTGCACTCCGGCGACAGCTCCTGCGTCCTGCCCCCGCAGTCCATCCCCGAAAGCGAACTCGCCACCATCCGCCATTACACCGTGCAACTCGCCCGCGCCCTCAAGGTGATCGGCCTGATGAACGTGCAGTACGCCATCAAGGACGGCCAGGTCTTCGTGCTTGAAGTGAACCCGCGCGCCTCGCGCACCGCCCCCTACGTCAGCAAGGCCACCGGCGTGCGCCTGCCCAAGATCGCCGTCGGCCTCATGCTCGGCAAGAAGCTGCGCGAGCTCACCGATCTCACCGGCGGCATCTATGAAGGCGTCCTGCCCGTCACGCTGGTGTGCGTCAAATCGCCCGTCTTCCCCTTCAGCAAGTTCCCCGGTGTCGACCCCGCACTCGGCCCCGAGATGCGCTCCACCGGCGAGGTCATGGGCGTTGGGGAGAGCTTCGGCGAAGCCTTCGGCAAGGCCCAGTTGAGCGCCGGCGTGCCCCTGCCCTCCGAGGGCGCGATCTTCTTCAGCGTCAACGACCACCACAAGCCCGAAGCCGTCGAACTTGCCCGCAAACTTGCGGCCCTCGGCTTCGAACTCACCGCCACACGCGGGACCGCCTCCGCCTTCAAAGCCGCCGGGATTAAGGTCAAGACCATCTTCAAGGTGAACGAGGGCCGCCCCAACGCCGTCGACATTATCAAAGACGGCAAGTTGAAACTGGTCATCTACACCACCACCGGCGCCCATTCCTTCAGCGACGAGCGCGCCATCCGCCGCTCCGCCGTCATGTGGCGCGTGCCCTGCATCACCACCCTCTCCGGCGCCAAAGCCGCCGTCCAGGCCATCGAAAGCCGCCGCACCGACCCGCTCCGCGTCTGGAGCCTGCACGAGATCCACGCCGCCGGATGAAGTTCTCTGACATGCCGTTTGAGGAGCAGGTCAATCAAATTGCCGCCGGCGCCATCGCCGACATCAAGGCCTACGGCGGAAAGCCCGCCAAACTTCTGCGCGACATGCCCCACCGTGACTACAGTCGCTTCGAAAAGAAGCCCACTACTTGACCGCTACTTCGCCGCCGCCACCGCCGTCACCACGTCCCAGTTGTACGTCACAAAGCGGTACAGCTCCGCCTCGATGATCCGCTCCTGGTCGCTGTGCGCGCCGAAACCCAGCGCCGCGTCCTCTTCGTCGCTCAGCGACCCAATGCCGTAACATTGGACGCCCCTCTGTTGCAGGTACACCTTGTCCGACGCTCCCGTCGACATCACCGGCAGCACCGGCGCGCCGGGATAGAGCCGCCGTTGCGCCTCTTCAATCGCCTTGAACAGCGCCGTATCGAGCCGCGACGGCGGCGCCGGCGGCCGCGACGGCTTGTCCAGCGCCACGCGCACGTTCGGGTCGGCCACCGTTTTCTCAATCTCTCCGCGCAGCCACTCCAGGTCCTCTCCCGGCGCCACACGCACGTCGAAGGTCGCCTCGGCCTGCGAAGGGATCACGTTCTTCCGCGTTCCGCCCCGCACCATCGTCGCCGAAAGTGACGTGCGCAGCATCGAATAGTGCATCGGCTCGTTCAGCCGCAGGTACTCCTGGATTTCGGCGGACCGCTCGGGATCCACCAGGTTGTTGTAGCGCGCCGCCTCTTCCGGCGTGCTGATCGTCGCCAGCCGCTCGAAGTAGGTCCGCGTCGTATCGTTCAGCCGCATCGGCGTGCGGTATGCCGCCACCCGGGCGATCGCCTGCCCCAGCCGCCCGATGGCGTTGTCCGGCAGCGGCACCGATCCGTGGCCCGCCGTGCCGCTGCTGATCAGCCGGATCGCCGCCGGCGTCTTCTCCGTGGTCGCCACCAGGCTGCGGCTCATCTTCCCGCTTTTGCGCAACACACGCCCGCCTTCGGCGAGGCAGAATTCGGCCTCGATCTCGCTCCAGTGCTCCCGCACCATGTACTCGATGCCGACCCGCGTATTCCCCTCTTCGCCCGATTCGGCCAGGAAGATCACGTCGCGCTCCAGCGGCACGTTCAGCCGCTTCAACTCCAGCATCACCATTAGCGCCGCAACCAGGTTGTCCTTGTCGTCGATGGTGCCGCGGCCGTAGATGTACCCGCCCGCGCGCGCCGCCGAAAACGGCGGCTGCGTCCAGTTCTCCGGCTGCACGTTTACCACGTCGGTGTGAGACATGATCAGCAGCGGACGCTTCGCGCCCGTACCCTTCAGCCGCGCCACCAGGTTCGGCCGCCGCGCCTCCAGCGCGAACACCTTGCACGGAATTCCTTCGGCCTCCAGCACCTTCTTCAAGTACTCCACCGCCGGCGCTTCGTTGCCCGGCGGGTCGCTCGTGTCCAGACGCACCAGGGCCTGAAAGTGCCGCAACGTCTCTTCCTGCAGCTTCGCCCAGCCGGGTTCGGCCGCCGCCATCATCCGCACACAGAAAAGAAGGAGGAGCGCCGCTCGCATCATAGGCAGCAGTGTAGCATCCAGCCTCAGGATTGGAACAGTGTGATCCCCGCCACGCCCGCAGCGCCCGCGGCCTGGCACAGTGACGCGTTCTCCGCCGTGATCCCTCCCAAGGCATACACCGGAATGCGCACCGCCGCGCACGCCGCCCGCAGCCCATCCAGCCCGTGCGGCACGCGCGTGTCGTGCTTCGACAACGGGCGGAACACCGGCGCGAACAAAGCGTAGTTCGAACCCCCCGCCTCCGCTTCCTTCAACTCCGCGATGTTGTGGCAGGAGACTCCCATCAGGAACCCCGCCGGCGTAATCGGCCGCCACACCGCGGGCGGCGGCGAATCCGCGGGCAAGTGCGCGCCGTGCGCCCCGCACGCCAGCGCCACATCCACGCGCGAGTTCACCACCACGCGCGCCCGCCGGCACACCGCTAGAATCTCCGCCACCAGCACGCTCAGTTCGCGCCCGCCGAGATCCTTTTCGCGCACCTGCACCAGGTCGACACCCGAGGCGTCGTTGCGCGCGATCCGCTCCAGCAGCGCCCCCGTGCTACCCAGCGCTCTGCGGTCCGTGATATGGCAGCGGATCATAATAGCGCTGTCCGGCGCAGCCCCGGCAAATCGTCCGTCCCTCCAGCTCTACCTCGCGCCGGAAGCTGATGCCCTCGCCGCATTCGGCGCAGTGGACCCGCGGCCCCTTGAATCCCGGCAGATCCTCCGGTCCCGCCGCCACGCGCACCCATTGCGTGTCGAACAGCTCCTCATCCGGCAGCTCGCGATACGCCTTGATCTGCTGCTGGTTCCTGTCCTCGATCTCCGGGTAGACCTCGCGCGCGCGCTGCTTGCTCGACTCCTTCGCCGCCACCCTCACCGCTCGCCCCGTCTCCAGGTCGCAGAACGTCGCCGCCATCTTGCCGAAGTCCAGAAACTTCAATGCCCGCTTGCCCAGCCGGCACCCCGTCACCACTGCGATCGCGTCAGTCGCGCAGCGGTCGATCTCCACGTATGTCACCAACCGCTTCCGCTGCTTTCCCGTGGGATCGTCAATGCCCAGCGACGCAAGCCCGTGGATCGCCATGCGCAGACCCAGCACCTGCCCTGCGCAGATGTGGCCATGGGCCTTGGCGGCCAGCTCTTCATATTCAGCGAATGTCTTCATTTCAGGATGCGCAGCGCGCCGGGCGGGAATTCGACCACCCACTCTCCATTATGCGATTGCGGTTCGAAGCCGCGCTCCGCTACTTCCGCCACCACCCCGCCTTCAAACTCCAGCCTGTACGTCTGGCTCCGGCGGCTCACGCGCACTGCCCGCAGCGGCACCCCGGCCGACGCGAACGGGCTCACCCGTAGCGCATCAGCGCGGATGCCCAGCCGCAGCCGCGCGCCCAACAGGTGCCCCGGAAAATACGGCCCGTCCGTCTCGAACACACGCCCGCCGGCCAGCGTGCAGCGCAGCCGGCTGCGATGCGCCGCCGGATCCATCGCCGTGATCTCAGCGTCGAAGATGTTGAACCGCCCCAGCAGCGCGGCGATCTCTTCGCTGGCCGGCTCCTGCAGGATCTCCACCGGCGCCCCACTCTGCGCAACCCTCCCGGCCTGCATCACGATCATCTCTTCGCCCAACTCCAGCGCCTCGTCCAGGTCGTGCGTCACCAGCAGAATCGGGGTCCGGTATCGGACCCGCACCTCCGCCAACAGCCTGTACAGCTCCTCGCGCAGCGTGTTATCCAATCCGCTCGACGGTTCGTCCAGCAGCAACAGCCGCGGCTTGGAAAGCAACGCCCGCGCAATGGAACCGCGCTGCCGCTGCCCGCCCGAAAGCTCCCCCGGCTTGCGGCCGGCCACTTCCGCCAGATGAAACTGCTCGATCATCTCGCTCACGGTACGCCGCCGCTCCAACCTCGGCATCCGCTCGGCTGCGAAGGCCAGGTTCCCCCTCAGGTCCATGTGCGGGAACAGCGCCGAGCTCTGGAATACGTAGCCGCAGCGCCGCTTCTGCGGGCTGACGTTCACCCCCGACGCCGCGTCGAACAGCAGCACGTCGTCCAGCAGGATGCGCCCGTCGTCCGGACGAACAAACCCGGCAAGCGCGTCCAGCGTCAGTGACTTCCCCGCCCCGCTCGGCCCGAACAGCACCGTCACCCCCGCCGTCGTGCGAATCCGGATGTCCAACGCGAACGCCGCCGAGTCGCGTCCCCCGGCATAGCCCTTGCGGATGCGCGCGTCGATCATCTACGCCGCCTTCCCCACGGATATGCGCCCCAGCCGGCTGGCCAGCGTCAGGCTCACCAGCGCCACCGCCGAAATCACCAGCACCAGCACCCTCGCCGCGTCCCCGCGCCCGCCCTCCACCGCATCGTAGATCGCCACCGAGATCGTCTGCGTCCGTCCGGGAATGTTGCCCGCCACCATGATCGTGATGCCGAAGTCCCCCAGCGACCGCGCGAACGCCAGCGCCGTCGCCGCCAGTATCTGGTTCCACGCCAGCGGCAGGCTCACTCGCCAGAACACCCTCCACTCCGACGCCCCCAGCGCTCGCGCCGCCTTCCCATAGCGCCGCGGCACGCTTTCCAGCGCCGCCGAGGAAAACTTGATCAGCAACGGCGCCGAGTGCAGCAGCGCCGCCACCACCGCCGCCTGCCAGGTGAACACCAGCGGTTGCCCAAACACCCACTCGTAGATCTTGCCTAGCGGGCTCTGCCTTCCCAGCAGGACCAGCAGATAGTAGCCGAGCACCGTCGGCGGCAGCACCAGCGGCAGCGTCACGCACGCCTCCACCAGGTGCTTGCCCTTGAACTCGCGCCCGGTCAGCAGCCAGGCCAGCCACAGCCCGGCCAGCAACGCGATTAGCGTGCTCAGCGCGGCAACGCGCAGGCTCAGCCAGAGCGGGAACCAGTCGATCTGCATGCGGGTCCATTCATTATAGGCTCCCTGCCGGGGGGTGGAGTCGTTGTACATGGGTGCTTAACCGTTTTGGGGAAGGGCGCACTGGATCGGATTTCGGGCAGCGGGTGACGCTCCGGATCCGCGCCCGGGCTGGACGGCTGTTGGGTCACTCGGCGGAGTCAAGCTGAACTGATCGTAGCAAAACCATTTTC